>JASJCC010000062.1 GCA_030066175.1 Paracoccaceae bacterium
CAGGGGCTTTGCCCCTCTTGGCCTGCGGCCAATTCACCCCAAGGTATTTTGAAACCAGAGAAGCAGGGGAGGAGGCGCAGGCGTGGCTGTGGGCTAGGAGGGGGCGGGGGCCGGACCCGGGCCGGCTATGCGGCGGCGGATTAGGGGGGAGAGGGAGATGAGGGTGATGCCGATGGAGAAGAGGCACCAGATGGCGGGCATCTCGTTTGGGTCTCCGGTCAGGGAGGCGGCGAGGATGGGGCCGAAGAGGGCGTGGAAGAGGGCAAAGCGCCAAGCTCCGTAGAAGAGTGGCAGCACGAAGGCGGCGAGCATGTAGGCGGGGAACTGGATGCGGTCTCCGACAAGCCCAGAGATGCCGCCCCACATGTCATTCAGCGGCACCTCCCACGCCTGGTGCCAGGTACCCGTGCGGGTGCAGAGGGATTGGCCGCAGAGCACGTCTCCGGGCTGGCAGGTACCCAGCGCGCTGATCGGGGCGAGTTGCAGGAGCGTCAGGGCGGTGGCGAGCCCGGCCAGGGCATAGACCACGCGGCGCATGGCGGCCGAGATCTCGCGCGGGGCGATGGCCATGCCGAAGGCGTTGATGAAGATCGGCTGGATCGCGATGTGGATGTAACTGAGCAGGGTGATGGTGCGGTTGGTGGAGGTGCCGCATTGGTCGATCACCCAATAGCCGCCGACCTGCAGCGCCTCCATCGCGGTGAAGAAGGCGAGCGTGGCGGGGATCGCCGGGTGGTCTTTGCGGTAGAGCGTCACCCCGGTGGCGGCCGCGCCGATGCCGACCATGACAAGCGAGGCGCCTTCGCTCCAGCACATGGGATGCTCCTTTGCCTTGGGCTTCTAGCGTGCCGTGCGGGCGGGGTGCCGTCAAGCCCGCGGCGTGCTTGTGGCGGGGCGTGCGATTGGTTACCGGTGCAGGGGGACGAGGAGGCAAGAGGGCAGGCATGCAGGCGGCAGTGGCGGGATTCGCGCTGGGGTTTTCGCTGATCCTGGCGATCGGGGCGCAGAACGCGTTTGTGCTGCGGCAGGGGCTGCGGCGGGCGCATGTGTTTGCGGTCTGCCTGACTTGCGCAGTGTCGGATGCGTTTCTGATTGCCGCGGGCGTGGCGGGGTTTGGGGCGCTGGCCGAGGCGGTGCCGGGGTTGGAGTTCTGGATGCGGCTTTTCGGGGCGGCGTTCCTGACCTGGTATGGCGCGCGGACCCTGCTGAGCGCCTGGCGTGGCGGGCAGGTGCTGATGGCGGCGGATGGGCAGGGGAGTTTGCGGGCGGCCTTGCTGACGTGCCTCGCGCTGACCTGGCTGAACCCGCATGTCTATCTCGATACCGTGGTGCTCTTGGGGGCGGTGTCGGCGCAGTATGAGCCGGCGTTGCCGTTTGCCATTGGCGCGATGTCGGCCTCGTTTGTTTTCTTCTTTGGCCTTGGCTATGGCGCGCGGCTCTTGGCGCCGGTCTTTGCCCGGCCCGGGGCGTGGCGCGTGCTCGACCTGATCATCGGGTTGGTGATGTGGTCCTTGGCGGTCAAGCTGGTGCTGATGTGACCCCTTGCGCGCCCTTGGTGATGCGCTAGGACTGCGGGCATGGAGAGCGCAAGCCAGCGCCCCGGCTGGGGCATCTTCTGGATGATCGTGACGGGGCTGTGCTTTGTGGCCGTGACGGCGCTGGTCAAGCTTTTGGGCGGGCGCATTCCGGCGGCGGAATCGGCGTTTCTGCGCTATGTGCTCGGGCTGGTCTTCCTGATCCCGATGTGGCGGGCGATGCGCGAGGTGCGCCTGACACCGCGGCAATGGGGGATCTTTACCATCCGCGGGGCGATGCATACCGGTGGTGTCATGCTCTGGTTTTACGCCATGACGCGCATCCCTATCGCCGAGGTGACGGCGATGAACTACCTCAACCCGGTCTATGTCACGATCCTGGCGGTGTTTGTCCTGGGCGAGCGGCTGGCGGTGCGGCGCGTGATGGCGATTGTCGCGGCCCTGGTCGGTGCGCTGATCATCCTGCGCCCGGGCTTTCGCGAGCTCGATCCGGGGCATATCGCGATGCTGGCGACGGCGCTGTTTTTCGCAGGCTCTTACCTGACGGCCAAGATCCTCGCGGGGGAGGTGCCGGCCTCGGTGGTGGTGGGGCTCTTGTCGATCACGGTGACCATCGGGCTGGCGCCCTTTGCCTGGGCAGTCTGGGTCACGCCCAGCCTGTGGGACCTTGCCGTGCTCTTTGCCGTGGCCTGCTTTGCCACCGCCGGGCATTACAGCATGACGCTGGCCTTTGCCGCCGCCCCGGTGACGGTCACGCAGCCGGTCACCTTCCTGCAACTGGTGTGGTCGGTGGCCATTGGTGCTGCGTTTTTCGGCGAAGCAATCGACCCTTATGTGATCACCGGAGGCACGCTGATCCTGGCGGCCGTTGTCTTTATCACCTGGCGCGAGGCGGTGTTGAAACGGCGGGTGACACCGGCCGTTCCGGAAACAAAAACCTAAAGCAAAACGGCATTGTCGCGCTGCCGTGAAAAATCCCAGCGTGAGGCACATTTGTGCCCAGTTTGTTAAACATCTTCCGCTTTGTTCGGAGGGCATAACGGAGAAAGCAAGATGTTTGCCGAGAATAGACTGACCGACAGCATGGCCGAGATCGAGGCGTTTTTGCTGCGTGAACGCGCCAAGGTGCTGTCTGAGACCGAATGGCGCTTCCGCATGCGCGGCTATGGCTACAACCTGCGCCGCACGGATGGCGGTGTCGAAGTGGCACGCCTGCCGCAGAACAAGGTGCTGGGCACGCTGGCCATCTGATCTGCGCCGGGGAGATCCCCGGATTTGCAGCGCGACCTTGGTCGCGGCGCGCTTGCTGCGCCATCAGTGGCGACCCGCTAAACCCGCTTCGCCTGAGGTGCGTTGGCTCTGTGCCCTGTGTTCGCCCCGCGGCTATTGATGCCGGCGCCTCATCCGCCGGCGGCTCTTGCGGCCTCGGCGTCGTCTGATGCCCCGCCGCCTCTCTCATTTCCCACACATTCACCAATCGGCGCCACGTCGGTGCGTCCGTGCTTCCCCTACTTCTCTGGTTCACAAATACCTCGGGGGAGTCCTTGCCGCAGGCAAGGACGGGGGCTGGCCCCCTGCAACGCTGCCAACAAGACCACTATCTGTTTTTGATTGACTGGTCAGTCAATAATCGACACTCTGCGCGCCAAAGGAGCGCGCGATGCCCAGAACCGGACAAGAGCCTTTGCGGCGGGCTGCCCTCGTGGCGGCGACGGTGGCCGAGGTTGGCCAGGCCGGGTCGCTTGAGGTGACGGTGGGCCAGATCGCGCGCCGCGCGGGTATGTCGAGCGCGCTGGCGCATCACTATTTTGGCGGCAAGGCACAGATCTTTCTGGCCGCGATGCGCCATATCCTCAGTGAATACGGCGCCGAGGTGCGCAGCGCCTTGGCCAAGGCGCCGAAAGGCCAGCGGCTTGAGGCGATCATCGCGGCCAATTTCGCCGAAAGCTGCTTTGCCCCCGACACCGTGGCGGCCTGGCTCAATTTCTACGTGTTGGCGGCGCGGGAGCCCGAGGCGGCGCGGCTGCTGAAGGTCTACCAGCACCGGCTGCGCTCAAACCTGCGCCACGCGCTGCGTGGGCGGACCGATCAGCCCGAGGCGCTGGCCGATCAACTGGGCGCGATGATCGACGGGGTGTATCTGCGCGCCGCCCTCTCGCCGCAGGGGCTGACCGGGGCGGCGGATCAGGTGATCCGCGCGGCCCACGCGATGTTGGGGGAACGGCCATGAGCGACGGCAAACCCAACATCCTTATCCTGATGGTGGATCAGCTGAACGGCACGCTGTTTCCCGATGGCCCGGCGAATTGGCTGCACACGCCGCATCTGCGTGCGCTGGCCGAACGCTCGACCCGCTTTGCCAATACCTATACCGCCAGCCCCCTCTGCGCGCCGGGGCGAGCGGCGTTTATGTCGGGGCAATTGCCAAGCGCCACAGGGGTTTATGACAACGCGGCGGAGTTTCCGTCCTCCATCCCGACCTATGCGCATCACCTGCGGCGGGCGGGGTATTACACGTGTTTGTCGGGCAAGATGCATTTTGTCGGGCCGGACCAGCTGCATGGCTTTGAAGAGCGGTTGACCACCGACATCTACCCCGCGGATTTCGGCTGGACGCCGGATTATCGCAAGCCAGGGCAACGGATCGATTGGTGGTATCACAATCTGGGCTCGGTGACCGGGGCCGGGGTGGCCGAGATCACCAACCAGATGGAATATGACGACGAGGTGGCGTTTTGCGCGTCGCAAAAGCTCTATGATCTGGCGCGGGGCGGGGAGGATCGACCCTGGTGCCTGACGGTGAGCTTTACTCATCCGCATGATCCGTATGTGGCGCGGCGGCGGTATTGGGATTTGTATGAGGACTGTGAGTTTTTGCAGCCCGAGGTCGCGGCGCTGGACTATGCCGCGCATGACCCGCACAGCCAGCGGATTTTCGATGCCAATGACTGGCGGTCGTTTGACATTGGCGAGGAGGATATCGCGCGGGCCCGGCGGGCTTATTTCGCCAATGTCAGCTATCTCGATGACAAAATCGGGGCGCTGTTGCAGGTGCTGGAGGACACGCGGCAAGAGGCGGTTGTGGTCTTTGTCAGCGACCATGGCGACATGCTGGGCGAGCGCGGGCTGTGGTTCAAGATGTCGTTTTTCGAGGGCTCATCGCGGGTGCCGCTGATGATTGCGGCGCCGGGGATGGAGGTGGGCTGCGTGGCCGCACCGGTGAGCACGATCGATCTCTGCCCGACTTTGTGTGAGTTGGCGGGGGTGAGCATGGACGCGGTGATGCCCTGGACCACGGGCGAAAGCCTGGTGCCTTTGGGGCGCGGGGGAGAGCGCACGGCGCCGGTGGCGATGGAATATGCGGCGGAGGCGAGCGAGGCGCCTTTGGTGGCGCTGCGCTATGGCAAATGGAAATACACCGCCTGTGCCTTGGATCCGGAGCAGCTGTTTGATTTGGAGGCCGATCCGCTGGAGCTGCGTAACCTGGCAGGCGAGGCGGCGCATCAGGGGACTTTGCGGAGCTTGCGCGCCAAGGCCGAGGTGCGGTGGGATTTGGCGCGGTTCGATGCCGAGGTGCGGCAAAGCCAGGCCCGGCGTTGGGTGGTCTACGAGGCGTTGCGGCAGGGCGGCTATTACCCCTGGGATTACCAGCCGCTGCAGCGCGCCTCCGAGCGGTATATGCGCAACCACATGGATCTGAATGTTCTGGAAGAAAATCAACGCTTTCCGAGGGGAGAGTGAGGATGGAATGCCGCTTTCAGAGCGCGCCCACCCGCCCACCCCGCGCTCTGAAAGCGGCGGTGCTGGAGTGGTTTGGGTCTGCGCTTGTGGTTGGGTGTTGGGGTTTTGCTGAGAAGCGCTTGAGGGGGGCATTTGCCCCTCAAGGCGCCTTTTCCATCGTCTTGCGGGTCGGCGACGCCTCAAGGCCAAGCCGCCTGCGGCGGTGCTGCGCAGCCTTGACCCGCCACCGACCCGCTGGGGTGCAGAGGGGGGCGACATGCTGACAGTCTATGGCCGCGCCACCTCGTCGAATGTGCAAGCCCTGCTCTGGGGGATGGAGGAGATGGGGCTGACCTATACGCGCGTCGATTGTGGTGAGGTTTACGGTGGGCTCGATACGCCGGAGTTTCGCGCGATGACGCCGCATGGGCGGATCCCGGTTTTGCTGGATGGTGATACGGCGCTGTGGGAGACGGCGGCGGTTTTGCGGTATCTGGCAGGGCTTTATGGCGATGCGGTGTTCTGGCCGCGCGATCCTTTGGCGCGGGCCAGGGTGGATATGTGGGCCGAATGGGCCAAATACGCGGTGGCCGCAGCCTTTACCGGGCCGGTGTTCTGGCGGTCGGCGCGGACGCGGCGTGAGAACCGGGATGCCGACCTGATTGCGGCCAATGTGGCGGCCGTGGAGCGCGAGCTGGCCAAGGCCGACGAGGTGTTGGCGGGGCAGGACTACCTTTGTGGGGAAGCCTTGACCCTGGCCGATATCCAGCTGGGCCACGTGCTTTACCGCTATTTCGACATCGATATTCCGCGCGCGGAGCTGCCGGCTTTGCGCGCTTACCATGACCGGCTGGCCACGCGGCCGGCCTATCAGCGCACGGTCATGGTGTCTTATGACGCGCTGCGCAACACGTTCTGAGGTTTTGCCATGCCCTATCCGACACAACCCACCGCCAGCCATTTTGTCGATGGCGCCTATCTTGAAGACACCGCAGGTGAGGTGATCGAGGTGGTCTATCCCGCCACCGGGGAGGTCATCGGACAAGTGCATGCGGCGACGCCGGCGGTGATCGAAAAGGCGATTGGCTCGGCTTTGCGGGCGCAGGAAGCGTGGGCGGCTTTGGCGCCGGTGGAGCGGGGCCGGGTGTTACGCCGGGCGGCGGATCTCATGCGTGAGCGTAATCGCGACCTGTCGGTGCTGGAGACGTATGATACCGGCAAGCCTTTGTCGGAGACGCTTTATGTCGATGCCACCAGCGGGGCGGATGCGTTGGAGTATTTTGGCGGGCTGGCGGGCAGTCTGACGGGCGAGCATGTGCCGCTGGGGCAGGACTGGGGCTATACCGTGCGCGAGCCGTTGGGGCTCTGCGTTGGGTTGGGGGCGTGGAACTATCCGACTCAGATCGCCTGTTGGAAAGGCGCGCCGGCGCTGGCCTGCGGCAATGCGATGATCTTCAAACCGTCGGAGACGACGCCGCTTTGTGCCTTGAAAGTGGCCGAGATCCTGCATGAGGCGGGGCTGCCTGCGGGGCTTTACAACGTGGTGCAGGGGGCCGGGGCCGTGGGCGGCGCCTTGGTCAGTGATCCGCGGGTGGACAAGGTGAGCCTGACCGGGTCGGTGCCGACGGGGCGCAAGGTCTATGCTACCGCCGCCGATGGGATGAAGCATGTGACGATGGAGCTGGGCGGCAAAAGCCCGCTGGTGATCTTTGACGATGCCGATCTGGAGGCCGCGGTGGGGGGCGCGATCCTGGGGAATTTCTATTCCACCGGGCAGGTTTGCTCCAACGGCACGCGGGTGTTTGTGCAGAAGGGTCTGAAAGAGGCGTTCCTGGCGCGGCTGTCTGAGCGGTTGGGGGAGGCCAAGATCGGTGATCCCTTGGATGAGAGTGTGAATTTCGGGCCGATGGTGTCGGCGGCGCAGCGCGAGATAGTTTTGGGGTATATCGCCAAAGGCGCGGCGGAGGGGGCGCGGCTGGTTTATGGCGGTAAGGTGCTGGAAGGCGACGGGTTTTACCTGCAGCCGACGGTCTTTGCCGATGTCACCGACGACATGGTGATCGCGCGGGAAGAGATCTTTGGCCCGGTGATGGCGGTGCTGGATTTTGAGAGTGAAGAGGAGGTGATCGCCCGGGCCAATGACACGGCGTTTGGGCTGTCGGCGGGGGTATTTACGCGAGATCTGAGCCGGGCGCATCGGGTGATCGGGCGGCTGAAGGCGGGGTCGTGTTTTATCAACTCGTATAATGACGCGCCGGTGGAGTTGCCCTTTGGTGGGTCGAAGATGTCGGGTGTGGGGCGTGAGAACTCCAAGGCGGCGATTGAACACTATTCGCAGCTGAAATCCGTCTATGTGCGGATGGGCGACGTGGAGGCGCCGTTTTGACGGGCGCACGCTTTCGGGCGCACCCACCCGCCCACCCTGCGCCCGAAAGCGTGCTTGCGCTTGAAGCGGTCGGTGTGGCGCGTTTGGTTGTTGTTTTAGGCTGTGCTGAGAAGCGCTTGAGGGGGCTTGCTGCCCCTCAAGGCGCCTTTGCGAGGGTGGTGCGGGGTCTCTGCGCCTCAAGGTCAAGCCGCCTGCGGCGGTGCTGCGCAACCTTGACCCACAGAGACCCCGCGGGGGCGCTGTGATGCAGGCGGACTACGTGGTTGTCGGGGCGGGCAGTGCGGGCTGTGCCATTGCCTACCGGCTGGCGGAGGCTGGGCGGTCGGTGACTGTGATCGAGCATGGTGGCAGCGATTGGGGGCCGTTTATCAACATGCCCGGGGCGCTGTCGTATCCGATGAACATGGCGATGTATGACTGGGGCTATCAGACCGAGCCTGAGCCGCATCTGGGGGGGCGGCGGCTGGCCTGTCCGCGGGGCAAGGTGATCGGCGGGTCGTCGAGCATCAACGGGATGATCTATGTGCGGGGTCATGCGCGGGATTACGATCACTGGCGCGATCAGGGCGCGGATGGTTGGGGCTATGCGGATGTGCTGCCGTATTTCAAACGGATGGAGTGCTGGCATGATGGCGGGCATGGCGGCGATCCGGCGTGGCGCGGCACGGATGGGCCTTTGCATGTGACGCGGGGGCTGCGGGACAATCCGCTGGTGCAGGCCTTTGTCGAGGCCGGGCGGCAGGCGGGGTATCCGGTGACCGGGGATTATAACGGCCAGCAGCAGGAAGGCTTTGGCGCGTTTGACCGGACGATCTGGCAAGGCGAGCGCTGGTCGGCGGCGAAGGCGTATCTGCGGCCGGCGAAGGCATTGGGGGCGCAGGTGGTGCGGTGCCTCGCACAGCGGGTGGTGTTTCGTGACGGCCGCGCCGCGGGGGTGGAGGTGCTGCGCAAGGGCCGGCGCGAGGTGATCGAAGCGGGGCGCGAGGTGATTGTGGCGGCCGGGGCGATCAATGCGCCGAAACTGCTGATGCTGTCGGGGATCGGGCCGGCGGCGCATCTGGCAGAGCATGGGATCGAAGTGCGGGCCGATCGGCCCGGCGTGGGGCAGAATCTGCAGGATCATCTGGAGATGTATATCCAGATGGCCGCGACCCAGCCGGTGTCGCTGGCGCGGTACTGGTCGCTTTGGGGAAAGGCCTGGGTTGGTTTGCAATGGCTATTGGCGCGCAAGGGGCCGGGAGCCAGCAACCAGTTTGAAAGCTGTGGCTTTATCCGCTCGCAGGCGGGCATCGATTACCCCGATGTGCAGTTCCATTTCCTGCCGCTGGCGGTGCGTTATGACGGGCAGGTGGCGGCTGAGGGACATGGCTTTCAGGCGCATGTGGGGCCGATGCGGTCGCTGTCGCGCGGGGCGGTGACGCTGGCCTCAAGCGATCCGGGGGAGGCGCCGAAGATCCTTTTCAACTACATGAGCCATCCGCAGGATTGGGAGGAGTTTCGCACCTGTATTCGCCTGACGCGGGAGGTGTTTGCGCAGGACGCCTTTGCGCCCTATCGCGGCAAGGAACTGCAGCCGGTGGCCGATGCGCAGAGTGATGAGGCCTTGGACGAGGCGATCCGCGAACATACCGAGAGCGCCTATCACCCTTGCGGGACCTGCCGGATGGGGCGGGCGGATGATCCGGGGGCGGTGGTCGATCCGCAAGGCCGGGTGATTGGGGTGGAGGGGCTGCGGGTGGCCGACAGCTCGATCTTTCCGCGCATCACCAATGGCAACCTCAATGCGCCGTCGATCATGGTGGGTGAGAAAATCGCCGATCATGTGCTGGGGCGGTCTCTGCCGGCTGACAATGCCGAGCCGTGGATCCATCCCAACTGGCAGAACGCGCAGCGCTGAGGCCGGCGTTAACCGAGCTTAACACTTTGGGTTGATTTCGCGCGGGGCAGCCCTGACATTAACTTTATGTTAAGGATTGTCTCGGTTCTGCTGTGTCTGATGTCGGCCTTGCCTGCCGTTGCGGGGCCGGAGGGGGTGATCCGGGTCATCGATGGCGACACGATCGACGTGGGTGGCACTAAGGTGCGGCTGCATGGGATCGATGCGCCCGAGCTCGATCAGTTTTGTGGTGGTGAAGGCTCCCCGACCTGGGCCTGTGGGGATTGGGTGCGCGGCGAGGTGCGGGCGCGGTATGGCGGGGCCTGGGCGCTCTGCGATATCATGGATTGGGACCGCTATGGCCGGGTGGTGGCCAAGTGCTTTGTCGACGGCATCGATCTGGGCCAGGTGCTGGTGTCGGACGGGCTGGCCTTTGCGTTTCGCAAATACTCAATGGATTACGACCTGGCGGAAAAGGGTGCGGCGGTGAATGACCGCGGCTTGCACGCGACGGGTGTGCAATCTCCGGCGGCGTTTCGGGCGTCGCTGCGGCGCGGGCGGCTGTCGGTGACGCAAGAGCCGCCCTCGGCGGGCTGTGCGATCAAGGGCAATATCTCACGCGATGGCAAGCGGATCTATCACCTGCCGGGGCAGACATGGTATGCGGACACGCGGATTTCCGAGGCGAAGGGCGAGCGCTGGTTTTGTTCCGAGGCCGAAGCGCGGCAGGCGGGCTGGCGCAAGGCGCGGCGCTGATTTTGCCGCGGGTGTCGAGAGGTCACGGGGGTTGATCCTGGTCAAGGCCGCGCGGTAGAGAGCGGTGCAAATTGATCAGCGGACACCGGAATAAGAGGGATCGCGAATGTCACATACCCCGCACGAGCTGCACGAGGAATTTCCCGACAAGGCGGAGAAGATCAGCGCTTTGAAGCAATCCAACGCGCATTTTGCCCGTTTGGCGGATGAGTATCACGTGCTGAACCGGCAGGTGCATCGGGCCGAAACCAATGTGGAGCCGATGGAAACCCTGGCCGAGACCGAGCTGCGCAAGCGCCGGGCGGCCTTGAAAGATGAAATCTGGAGCATGCTGAACCACTGACGGTTCCAGCGGTTGGATTTGCGCCCCGGGTGGTCTGGTTGGACCGCGCCGGGGTGTTTTTGTTTTTGAGCACTCAGTTCAGCAGGGCGTCGATCTTGCGGGTGATCTGACGCGAGAGCGGGCGGGTGCGGGAGCCGTAGGTGGCGATTAGCTCACCTTCGGGGCCGATCAGGACCTTGTTGAAATTCCACGCGGGCTGGAAGCCGTGGGTGTTGGCGAGCCAGCGGTAGAAGGCATGTGCCTCTGGGCCGGTGATGCGGGTGATGTCGGTCATCGGCATGTCGAGATCGAAATTGACCTCGCAGAATTCCTTGACCTCTTCGGCGCTGGCGAGTTCCTGGCGGAAATCGTTGGAGGGCACGGCGAGGACGATGAGGCCGGCGTTGCGGTAACGATCGTAGAGCTCTTGCAGCGCGTCATATTGCGGGGTGAAGCCGCAGCGGGAGGCGGTGTTGACCACCAGCACCGGCTGGCCGCGCCATTGATCGAGCGACAGCGTGCCGCCATCGATGCTGGGGAAGGTGAAGCTTTGGCCGGCTTGCACGGGCAGGGCGAAGAGCGTGGCGATCAGGGTCAGTATCCGCAGCATGATGTGTCCTCCTGCGGTGAAGGTAGGGGTGGATGGCAGATGTCAATCCAAAGGCGCGCTGACGCGCACAGGGGACCTCGGGGCCCGGCGGGGCCGGTCCCCTGCGGGCGGGGGCTTTTGGCGGGTGGTGGGGCGGTGTGGAGGGCGGTCGCGTGTGGCGGGTCGGCGGGTGCCTCCGGCGGGAGTTTATTTGGCAAGATGAAGGGGATTGGCGTAGAGTTGTGTTCGGAGGGTTGTGATGGCCGGAGGATGGAGCCGCGACGGGGCGGTGAATGAACAGATCGAGGCCAGCATCGCCGAAGAGCTGGAGCGGATGCAGGCGCGGCGGCGGCCGGTCGGGGAGAGCCTGTCGTTTTGTGCCGATTGTGAGGAGCCGATTCCCGAGGCGCGGCGGCGGGCTTTGCCAGGCGTGAAGCTCTGTGTGGACTGCGCGGCGGAGCGGGATGGGGCGGTGCGGTTGCGCGGCGGCATCAACCGGCGCGGATCGAAGGACAGTCAGCTGAAATAGCGGATTTACCGGCGGGTGCAGTCCATCTGGTCGCCTTCGGAGTCGATCATGGTCAGGCGGTTTTGCGCCGGAAAGATCAGCCGGGTGGGCTGTGGGTCGTCTTTCATCAGCATGCGTTTGGCGAACCAGGCCTCGGGGCTGGAGCTGATATCGACGCCGGAGGCCGTGAGTTTCAGCACTTCGGCCGAGACCGGGGTGGAGTGCAATTCATCGCCGCGGCGTTCGTATTTTGCCCTGTACAGGAGGTGCGCGGTGCGCACCTCATCCCCGCTGCGGTTGTAGCGCGAGATCTGCAGGTCCATCTGCATAACACCTTGCGCGGTGAAGCTGGCCGCCGCCTGCAGGGTTTCCTTGTCGGTGGTGGCGCGGCAGCTCCAGTTGCCGATCAATGAGCCTGCGCTGGCCGCGGGGGCGGCCAGCACGCACAGGGTGATCAGCGCCGGCCGGATCACTGTTCCATCGCCTCCAGCTCATCAATAAAGCCGCTGATCATCGACAGGCCCTTGTCCCAGAACTTGGGGTCTGTGGCGTCGAGACCGAAGGGGGCCAGCAGGGCCTTGTGGTGTTTTGAGCCACCCGCCTTGAGCATGTCAAAATACTTGTCCTGAAAGCCCTCGGGCGCCTCTTGGTAAGCGGCGTAAAGCGCGTTCACCAGACCGTCGCCAAAGGCATAGGCGTAGACGTAGAAGGGCGAGTGCACGAAATGCGGGATATAGGCCCAGAAGGTCTCATAGCCCGGCATGAATTCAAACGCCGGGCCAAGGCTTTCGGCCTGCACGCTCATCCAGAGGGCGTTGATGTCGTCGGGGGTGAGCTCACCTTTGCGGCGGGCGTCGTGCAGTTTGCATTCGAAGTCGTAGAACGCGATCTGGCGCACTACGGTGTTGATCATATCCTCGACCTTGCCGGCCAGCAGCACCTTGCGTTCGGCGGCATCCTTGGCGCCGTCGAGCATCTTGCGGAAGGTGAGCATTTCGCCAAACACAGAGGCGGTTTCCGCGAGGGTGAGCGGGGTCGACGACAGCATCTCACCCTGGCCGGCGGCCAGCACCTGGTGCACACCGTGGCCAAGTTCATGGGCGAGGGTCATCACGTCGCGCGGTTTGCCGAGGTAGTTCAGCATGACGTAGGGATGCACGGTGGTGACCGTGGGATGGGCGAAGGCCCCCGGCGCCTTGCCAGGTTTCACGCCGGCGTCGATCCAGCCCTTGTCGAAGAACGGCGTGGCGATGTCGGCCATACGCGGGTCGAACCCGGCATAGGCGGTCATCACCGTGTCGCGCGCCTCGTCCCAGGGGACGGTGCGGGTGGTCTCCATCGGCAGGGGCGCGTTGCGGTCCCAGACCTGCATCACATCAAGGCCCAGCCATTTGCGTTTCAGATCATAATAGCGGTGGCTGAGGCGCGGATAGGCGGCGACAACGGCGTTGCGCAGCGCCTCGACCACCTCGGGTTCGACATCGTTGGAAAGGTGCCGCCCGGTCTGCGGCGTCGGCATGCCGCGCCAGCGGTCGATGATTTCTTTTTCCTTGGTCTGGGTGTTGTGCACGCGGGCAAAGGTGCGGATGTTTTCGGCAAAGACGCGGGCCAGCTCATGCGCGGCGGCGGCGCGTTTGTCGCGGTCCTGCTCGGTCAGCAGGTTGAGCGTGCCCTCGATGTTCAGCGCCTCGTCATCGACGGTGAATTCCAGCCCGGCGATGGTTTCGTCAAAGAGCCGCTCCCACGCGTCGCCGACGACGCTGAGGTCGTGCAGGAATTTCTCCATCTCGTCGCTGAGCTGGTAGGGTTTCATCGCGCGGATGCGGTCAAAGGCGGGTTTGTAGCGGGCGAGATCGGCGTTGGCGGCGAAATGGCCGTCAAGGACGCTGTCATCCAGGCGGTTGAGCTCGAGCGTGAAGAAGACCAACGGGGTGGTGAAGGTGGTGATGCGTTCCTGGGTGTCGGACAGGAATTTCGTGCGGTCGGCATCGGTGGTCAGCTGGTAATAGCGCAGGCCGGCAAAGGACATCAGCCGCCCGGCGATGTTTTCGATCTTTTCGTGCCGGTGCACGGCCTCGAGAAACCCGGCGGCATCCAGATCCTCCAGCTTGCCCTCGTAATCGGCGGCAAAGCTGGTGCAGGCCTGTTCCAGCCAATCAAGATCGCGGGTGAGTTCGGTCGCGTCGGTGGCGGTATAGAGGTCGCTCAGATCCCATTCGGGCAGGTCGCCCAGATCCTTGTCGCCCGCGGCGGCATTGGCGTCTCGTACGGGGAAGGGCAGCGTCAGCATGGGAAATCCTCTGTGGTTTGCAGAAACCTACGCCGACGGCCTGCCGGCCTCAACCACGCAAACGGATATTGGCGGAAAATGCCGGGGCGCGGGCGGCATTAAGGCGTCTTGGTGTGCTCCAGCACGTGGGCCAGCACATTGGCCAACATCTCCAGCTGGTGTTCCGAGACACGTTCGGGTGCCATGCCTTGGTGAAGTTTTTTGATCCCCCAACTGCCCCATTCGAAGGCGATCACGATGTCGTCGCCGACAGGATACCGGTGCTGTTTCGGCTTCGGCGAAAGGAGCCGGGATTTGGGTTTCTGCGCCGAGGGGCCGAGGATGTCGGTGCGAATGGTGGCGATCATGCGCTCCACGGTTGGGCGCGACGCGCGAAAGACATGGAATTCGCCTTCGCCGCCGGCGAAGACCACGGGCCAATCCCGGTCGGCGCATTCGGTGATCTGGAATTCCCCGGGCAGACGGTAGTTCCGGACCGGCGCGTAGGATTTCCAAAGCCAGTTCGTGGCGCGTCCCACGGGTTTGACCGTGATCTCGGATGGCAGATCCGGCAGGTGTGGGGCTGTCGGATCGATGCTGGGGCTTGTGGTCATGCGGTCCGGCTTCGGGGTGCAAAGCCGTAGAGCTTGGCCGGATTGTCGACAAATAGCGCTTGGCGTAGGGCGGGGTCGGGCAGGGCGGTGAGCAGTTTGTCGAGCTGCGCGCGGGCATCGGGCATCGGCACGCCGCCCAGCATCAGATGCGGCCAGTCGCTGCCCCAGAGGATGCGCTCGGGGTTGGCGTTTGCCAGGCGTTGCAGGAGGTCTGCGGGGGCGTCGGTAAAGCGGTAAGTGGCGCTGAGCTTGGCCCAGGCCTGGCCCTCGGCCAGCAGCCCTTCCAGCGCCTTTTGCCCGTCGGTGACACCCAGCGACGGGTCCGGCCAAGCACAGTGGTCAAAGACAATTTGCACAGGCAGGTCAGGGACTTGCGGGGCGAGTTCCTCTAGGTGCAAATGGCTATGGGCGAGCATCTCTACGTGCAGACCGTGGGCCGCGAGCATGGGAGCGAGGCGCTTCATCCCCTCCCAGCTCAAGAGCCCGCCATGCACGTAATTGAGCCGCACCGCCTTGCAGCCTTGCGCGGCGAGGTCGGCGATCTGCGTCTCCGTCGCGTCATCGGTGATCAGGCAGACGGCGGCAAAGCCGTCGCCCATCTGACGCGTCGCCTCCAAAGTGACGGAGTTGTCGCCGCCATAGAGGATCGAGTGCACAATCACACCGCGTGAACAGCCCATTGCGCCAAGATGCGCGCGATACCGCGCCAGCCAGTCGTCCAGCGTCCCGGCGGGCGGGGTTTCCACCGCCTTGGGCGACAGGGCGTAGTCGTCGCCGATCAGGTGGACATGCGCGTCAACCGCGCCTGAAGGCAATTTATCCATAGGTTTCAAGCAGTTCCTGAAGGTCGTCGAAGGTGTTGGCCTCTTGTACCGGTTTGTCATGACGCCAGCGCGACATGCGTGGAAAGCGCAAAGCGACGCCGGATTTGTGCCGTGGGCTTTTGTGGATGCCTTCGAAGGCAATTTCAAACACATGTTCGGGGCGCACCTGCCGCACCGGGCCGAAACGCTGCAGGGTGTTCTTGCGCACCCAGCGGGTGATGTCGTTGAACTCCTTGTCCGTGAGGCCGGAATAGGCCTTGGTGAAGGGCACCAGATCGTTGCCCTTCCAGACCGCAAAGGTGAAATCGGTGAAGAGGTTGGCGCGCCGCCCGTGGCCCTGTTGCGCATAGATCATCACCGCGTCGATGGTCAGCGGGTCGAGCTTCCATTTCCACCAATCGCCTTTCTTGCGGCCGGAGAGGTAGGGTGAACCGAGATGCTTCAGCATCAGCCCCTCGGCGCGGTTGTCGCGGGCGGTGGCGCGGGTTTTTGCCAGCGTGTCCCAGTCTTTGAAAGGGAGGACTGGCGAGGCGCGCAGAGGGGCGTCTTTGGGCAGGTCGGCGCAGAGCGCATCCAGCCGCGCGCGGCGGTCGCGCAGGGGCAGGTCGCGGATGTCTTCGCCTTCGTGCTCCAAAAGGTCATAGGCCAGCAGGATCACCGGCGCGTCTTTTAGCAGCTTTTTCGGCACGGTCTTGCGGCCAATCCGGGCCTGTAAGGTGTTGAACGGCAACGGGGCGTCGCCGTCCCAGGCGATGATCTCGCCATCGAAGACGGTGCCGGCGGGCAGGTAATCCAAGGCGCGGGAAAATTCGGGGAAGCGGTCGGTCATCAGCTCTTCGCCGCGCGACCAGACGTGGTGATCTCCGCCGCGCAGGATCAACTGGCCGCGGATGCCGTCCCATTTCCACTCGGCCTGCCAGTCGTCGGGGGCGCCGAGGTCTTCGGGTGGGGCGTCGAGCTGGTAGGCCAGGTAGAACGGGTAGGGGCGGCTTTGATCGGCGGCGGGGTCATCGGCCTCTATCAGCGCGCGATAGCTGGTGGTCTCGGGCGTCCAGCCGCCCATCAGCTTATGCGCAATCACCGGTTCGTCCTGGCCGGTGGCCTGCGCGAGCGCGCGGGTGATGAGTTTCTGGCTGACCCCGATGCGAAAGCCGCCGGTGATGAGCTTGTTGAAGAGAAAGCGTTCCGTGGCGTCCAGCTGATCCCAAGCGGCCAGGATATGGGCCTTTTTGTCGGGAACGTCCAGCGGGGTCAGCGCGCGCAGCGTGTCGATCCAATGCGCCAAGGGCAGGTCGGTGTCCTCGCGCGCGGGCGGCAGGATCAGCGCGATGGTTTCGGCCAGATCACCGACGATGGGATAGCTTTCTTCGAGTAGCCAGAGCGGGATGCCCGCTTGCTCGGCCGCCCATTCGCGCAGCTGCGTGGTGGTAACGGCGCGTTTCGGGCGGCGGCCGGTGAAAAGCGCGATGCACCAGAGCTTGTCATCGTCCGGCGCGGTTCTGAAGTAGTCGGCCAAAGCCTTGGTCTTCAGACTGGTTTTGGTGGTCTGATCGACGGCGTTGAAGAGCGCGGCAAAGCCTTTCATGCGGCACTCTCCGTCGTGTCGGGGGTGTCGTCATCATCGCTGCCGAACTCGGTTGGGATCACCTGCGCGTTCCAGCCGTTTTCGTTCAGGTGACGCGCGAAGATATCAGTGTAACCATGTGTGACGTATATGTTTTCGGCGTTCGTCTCTGTGATCGCTTGCAGCAGACCATCCCAATCCGCGTGGTCCGAGATGACAAAGCCGCGATCCGCCGCACGGCGACGGCGCACCCCGCGCAGGCGCATCCAGCCCGAGGCAAACCCGGTGGAGGCGGTGCCAAAGCGACGCGCCCAGGGGGTGCCGAGGGCGGCGGGAGGCGCCAGGATAAGCGCGCCGGGGTAGTCTTTGGGGTTGAGGTCGGGGGTGACTTGGATCGTGTCGGGCAAGGCGTAGCCTTGGGCGCGCAACACCGCATTGGTCGCCTCGACTGCGCCATGGGTGAGGATGGGGCCAATCTCGGGGTTTAGCATGCGCATCAGCCGTTGCGCCTTGCCCAGCGAATAGGCGCCCAGGATCGTCGCCCGGCCCGCGGCGGCGTTGCTCACCCACCAGGCGTTCAGGGCCTGCGCGACCTCGGCCTGGTCCTGCCATTTGAAGACCGGCAGGCCAAAGGTGCATTCGCTGATGAAACTGTGGCAGCGCACCGGTTCAAAGGGTTCGGAAAGGCCATCATCAACCACCTTGTAGTCCCCCGAGACCACCCACACCTCGCCCCCCACGGCGACGCGAATCTGCGCCGAGCCGGGGATGTGGCCGGCGGGGTGAAAGCTGATCTCGGCGCCGCCGATTTGAAGCACTTCACCATAGGCCACGCCCTGTGCGTCGATCTCGCCCAGACGGTGGAGCATCACCGGCAGGGCGGCGTGGGCGGCGAGATAGCGGCTCATACCCGGGCGGGCGTGATCGGCGTGGCCATGGGTGATCAGCGCGCGGTCGACCGGGCGCCACGGATCGATATAGACATCCGCCGCCGGGCAATAGATGCCGCGATCGGTGAAACTGAGCACGGGGTCGGCCATGGCGCAACTATAGGCGCCGGAGCGCCGCGCGCCAGAGGGGGCTTGTCATCGGCGGCAAAGCGCGGTCCTTTGGCGCCGGGAGGATTTGCCATGCGGACAGCGACTTTCAGAGATCGGATGCGGGCAGGCGCGCCGCTGGCGGGGACGTTTTTGAAGACGCCGGCTTATCAGCTGGTGGAGGTGCTGGCGCAGGCGGGGCTGGATTTCCTGTGTCTCGATGCCGAACACGCCCCGTTTGACCGCGGTGCGATGGATGCCTGCATGGCGGTGGGGCGGGCGCTGGATTTGCCGATGCTGGTGCGTGTCGGTGATGGCTCTGCGCGCGAGATCTTGCAGGCGCTGGATCTGGGCGCGGTCGGCGTGGTGGTGCCGCATGTGGACAGTGCCGAAAAAGCCGCCGAGGTGGCGCGGGCGGCGCGGTTTGGCCTGGGCGGGCGCGGGTATGCCGGGTCCAGCCGTTGGGCGGGCTATGCCTCGCGCAAGATGCCGGAGCTGTTGCAGCAGTCGCAGGACGAGACCGTGGTGATCGCGCAGATCGAAGAGCCTGAGGGGGTCGAGGCCTGTGAGGCGATCGCCGCAACCGATGGCATCGACGGGCTGTTCCTGGGGCCGGCGGACCTGTCGGTGGGCTATGGCTATGACCATCAGGACAGTGACGAGGTCAAGGCAGCGCTGACGCGGGTGGGCCAGGCGGCGCGGGATAACGGCTTGGGATATATGAGTTTTGTCCCGAACGGGGCCAAGGCGCAGGAGTGGGCGGCGGCCTATGGTCTGCACATGTTCTTTATCGCATCCGAGCATAGCTGGATGCGCGGCGCTGCGGCGGCGGATGCCGCGCAGGTGCATGCGTTGGGCTCAGGCGGTGAGGGCGGCGGCTGAGGCGACGGCACCGTCGAAATGCGCGAGGCATTGGTCCATGACGCTTTGGCGGATCGCCGAGGTTTCCATGAACACCTCATGCTCACCCCTGGTGATCACCTCGAGCCGGCCACCGGGCCAATTGGCCATCCGGTCATAGATCCGCGGCACGTCGACGATGCGTTCATTGGCGCCCATGAAGGTCAGGCACGGTAGGTTCGGCGCCGGGCGCCGGGCAAGAGACCGGCATTCGGCCAAAGCCTCATGCAGCCAGTTGAGCGACGGGCCTCCGAGCTGAAGCTCCGGGTAGGCCAGCACCTGCCGGCGCATATACTCCCAGCCGTCGCGGCTGGTGGTCAGGGTGTTGTCGTCAAAGGGTTCGGTCGCGATGTAGCTTTCCGGGCGGGTGCCGGGGGCAAAGATGTGGCCGAGGCCCACCCGCGCGCTTGACCAGCTGACCACCCAGGCGGCGGGGCGCACGGCCTGGGCGATGCGAATGCCCCACATCGGGCCGGTAAAGATGCAGGACTGGACCTCCAGCCCCTCCATCACCGCGCGCAAGCCGATGCAGCCGCCCATGGAGTGGGCGATCAGGTGCATCGGCTGGGGCAGGTTCAGGGTGTCGGCCACGTCCAGAAACGCCGCGACATCCTTTTGATAGTCTTCAAACACGCCGACATGGCCAGTGCGCACATCGTCGAGCATCCGGTCGGCCAGGCCCTGGCCGCGCCAATCGATGGTCAGCGTGTGATAGCCATGCGCGGCGAACTCGGCGGCGGTGCGGCCGTATTTCTCCACATATTCGGTGCGTCCGGGGAAGAGCAGGATGGTGCCGCGCACCTCACCCTCGGCGGGGTAATGGCCCACGCGCAGGCGCAGGCCATCCGCGGCCTCGACCCAATAGGCGCGGCCGCCCATGGGGCCCTCTGCCAGATCAGCGTAGAAGGGGGCGGCCGTCAGGGTCATCAGGCCAGCACCGAGGCAAGCTTCATCGCCATGCCCATATCGCCGTCCACCGAGAGCTTGCCGGACATGAAGGCCGAGGTCGGGTTCAGGTCACCCTCGAAGATCGACTGGAACGTGTCGGCATCGGCGGTCAGCGTCACATCGGCCTCTTCGTCGCCGACACGGGCGCCGGAGGCGTCGATCATAAAGCTGCCCTCGCCGGCGATTTCGAACTTGGCAATGCCATCAAAGCCGGCGCCGCCCATCTTTTCATTCAGCGCGTCCACAGCGGCGGTTACGGTCTCACTCATGTCTCAGGATCCTTCCTCTCGGTAACGTGCGCTGGCAATTCCGCGCACGCAGGCTAAACTCACAGATATCTATGAGCATGAGACCCATGAAATTCAAATCTACCGTCGCGGCACTTCTGTCCGTAGTAATGATTTCCATACCCTTCGGGGCGTGGGCGGAGGACCGCGCAGCCGAGCTTCTGAGCGATCTGGCTGCCGCCGAAGACGACAACGCCGCCGAGCGATTGGAACGCCAAATCATTGCGGAATGGTCAAAATCCGGGTCGGCGGCGATGGATTACCTGCTGAAACGCGGGCGCGATGCGCTGGCGGTGCAGGATTACGCCAAGGCGGCAGAGCATCTGCGCGCCCTGACCGATCATG
>JASJCC010000235.1 GCA_030066175.1 Paracoccaceae bacterium
CCAGCTGGCTGGTCAGCTGATCCGACACGACGGCGCCCAGCCGGTCCTTGGGCAACAGAAACAGCCCGCCAACCGCCACCACAATCAGCACGGCGACAAAGCCAAGCAAGCGCCATATCCATTTCACCATAGCGGCCCCCTGATGCCCTGCTGCCACAGCGTGACAGTCTACCGGTACGGACGCAAGCGGTGGGCGGCCGGCACCGGGCAACCTGCGAAAGGCTGCCGAAGCTTTGATGCTTTGCAAGCATGTATCGAAGCTGGACAATCTGTTCGAAGGCGATGCGCGCCGATGCTATCGATCGAGGGCATACCAACGTGTCCATCAATGGATCCGCGGATTTGTTGAAAGAGTCGTCTTTGCCGGTTGTGTTCCGCGCCTTGACGCTGAATGCTGCGAGCTGTTGCCCAAAGACTTGCAAAGGACTTTCAGAAGATGCGCCATTGGCTGATTTGTGTTGCCGCGATCTTGGTCGCAGGATGTACAACCCCTTACGAGCCACCCCAAATCGTGGGTGTACAGACGTTTCCGGGCGCGCGGTCGCTTGCGGAAAAGTCGGGGCGCGTGCGTGTCGTGATGGCACACGGCATGTGTTCGGGACTTCACAAACACTATCAGGTCCCGGACGAAAAGGCAGATACCAACTGGGTGGCGAAACGCGCCAGTCTGATTGCCGAGGCCATCGGAGATACCGACTTTGAGCGCCTCGATTATTATAAGCCAACACGCGAATACCCGGATCTTGCGAAAGCCGACTCTGCTGTGCAGCGCATCGACATGGGATTGAACGGCGCCGATGGCACGCGTTACGACATGTCGTTTCTGCTTTGGGGCGATACCTTTGACAAGGCCCGGGACGACATCGACAGTGTCGTTATCGGCGATGTGACCGGCAATCTTCCAAAACGCGGAAGCCTCAACGCGACTTTGAAAGACAGCCTGATGAACGATTGTTTCGTCGACGCGGTGGCGTACACAGGCGAGCGTGGGGACATCGTGCGGCGCAATATGCGACAGGCGCTTTGTGAGCTGATGGGAGGACATATCAAGGGGCTGAATTCGGGGCGGGCGTCGGACACCGTCAAGTGTGCGGGGCTGTCGGGCAATTCGGGCATGCCGGTGATGCTCGTGCCCGAAAGCCTCGGGGCAAAAGTCTTGATGGACGCGTTTCTGGCGCTCGACGATGGCGCCGGTGGCGCGCGCAAGGCCGAAGCGCTTGGACCCGTCAAGGCGATCCATCTTGCGACGCACCAGCTGCCCCTTCTGGACACCGCTCTTTTGCGCACAACGCGCAGTTCAAACCGTCGGGCGCGCGCGAACTACGAGGCAGCAAATCGAGCCGTATCTCGCGGTCAAGCGCCGGCGATCGAAAATCCGCTCAATGATTTTCTGCGAGTGGTGAGCAACGCAAGAAGTGCTCGGTCCGATCCGAACCCCCTCTCGCTTGTCGTTTACTACGATCCAAACGATATGTTCGGCTACCCGCTGACCAGCTCTTACCTGTCACCGAGGCTTAGAGTCGCGACAACGAACATGATCGTATCTAATGCTCCGACGTTTGCCGGCGTCGCGTCCAACCCTCTGAAATCGCACCAAAATACTGCGCGCCCGGGTATCGCGAAAATCATTATTAACGGGTCGGATGCGCTGAAGGATTGAGCCCCGTTCCTGGTAGCGGCGCCGCATTCGAGACGTAGGTGTGGTCTTGCCAAGCTGTTGAAGGACCGCACACGTTCGTATGTGACTTCGTGCCCAATGCCATCGGATCGCTCATCAACCGATCGTGACTCTGTTGGTAATGGCAACTAGGTCAATGGTGCGCGCCGCATCTTTAGGTCCCGGATTTTCCTGCCGCGCCGCACCCTTCCCCCCCGTCCCGCAAGCGTGTAGGAGGGCGGCATGAGCACCAATCCCCCCGATCTGCGCCCCGATCTGGCCCATGCCCAGCTGCCTGAGACGCGCCGCAAGGACCAGCCGACCATCGGCATGGTCAGCCTCGGCTGCCCCAAGGCGCTGGTGGACAGCGAGCGTATCCTGACGCGGCTGCGGGCCGAGGGTTATGGCATCTCACCCGACTATAGCGGTGCCGATGCGGTGATCGTGAACACTTGCGGGTTCCTCGACAGCGCCAAGGCCGAAAGCCTCGAGGCGATTGGCGAGGCGCTGAATGAAAACGGCCGGGTGATCGTGACTGGCTGTCTCGGGGCCGAGCCCGACTACATCACCGGCGCACATCCGCGGGTGCTGGCGGTGACGGGGCCGCACCAATACGAACAGGTGCTGGACGCGGTGCATGACGCCGTGCCGCCCGCGCCCGATCCGTTTATCGACCTGCTGCCCGCGGCGGGGGTCAAGCTGACACCGCGGCATTACAGCTATCTCAAGATCTCCGAGGGCTGCAATCACAGCTGCAAGTTCTGCATCATCCCCGACATGCGCGGCAAGCTTGCCAGCCGCCCGGCCCGCGCCGTGCTGCGCGAGGCGGAAAAGCTGGTGGAAAGCGGTGTGCGTGAGCTCTTGGTGATCAGCCAGGATACCAGCGCTTATGGCACCGATTGGAAAGACCGCGAAGACAAGTTCCCTATCACCCCGTTGGTCCGCAATCTGGGATCGCTCGGGGCCTGGGTGCGGCTGCATTACATCTATCCCTACCCGCATGTGCGCGATCTGATACCGCTGATGCAGGGCGGCAATGTGCTGCCCTATCTCGATATCCCGTTCCAGCACGCCCATCCCGACACCCTGAAACGGATGGCCCGCCCGGCTGCCAGCGCCCGGGTGCTGGACGAAATCCGTGCCTGGCGTGAGGTCTGCCCCGACATCACCCTGCGCAGTACGTTTATCGTTGGCTATCCGGGGGAGACCGAGGCCGAGTTCCAATACCTGCTCGACTGGATGGATGAGGCGAAACTGGATCGTGTCGGCTGCTTTCAGTACGAAAACGTCGCCGGGGCGCGGTCAAACGCCTTGCCGGGTCACGTGGACCCCGAGGTCAAGCAGGACCGCTGGGACAGGTTCATGGCCAAGGCGCAAGAGATCTCCGATGCCAAGCTCGCCGCCAAGGTCGGCAAACGTCTGCAAGCCATCGTCGACCTGGTCGAAGACGACGCCGCCACCTGCCGCACCATGGCCGACGCGCCGGAAATCGACGGCAACCTCTTTATCGATCAGGGCTTTGAGACCCTCAGCCCCGGGGACATCGTCACCGTCGAGGTTGACGAGGCCGGTGAATACGACCTCTGGGGCCGCCTGGTCTGACGTTGCCAAGGGCACACCCAGTCCTTCAGCTTATTGCGCCGGCCCTCCCGCAGAATAAACGTGCGCGGTAGCGCGCCTTTGGATCACGCCGGTTTCGGGAAAAACTGCGCTCTCAGCAACTCACAACCCCAGCCGCCGGGCCAGTTTGCGGGCCGGGTTGCGGGCGGCGCGGGCGGAATGGGCGACGGCCTCCCACAGCGCGTCTTGTCGCTCTGGATCGATTGGGCAGAGGTCGGCGATGTCGCGCAGTTGCACGTATTGCGCCTCGGCCTCCTCTGGCGACAGATCGTGCTGCGAGACATCCGGGAAACGGATGTCAAACGTCTCGGCCAGCCACTCCAGATCGGTGCAGCGCGCCTCGGCCAGGGCCCGCACGTGGTCATGCAAGCGCGGCCGGGTCTGACCCGGCACCGCCGCGTCGCAGGCCACCAGGATCTTGCGCAGCGCTTTGCGGTTGCTGTCATAGCCCGAGGGCAGGTCGCGCGTCCCGCGAAACACTTCCTGCAAGAGCGCCATCGCCTCGGCCGAGACGGTTGTGTTTTCCTCTGCCGCCCCGCGCTTGATCCCATCCACCTCTACCTCGGGCAGGCAGCAGGCAAAGAAATCACTCACCGCGTCGCCCCCCGCCAGCACGTCGCGGGCAAAGCGCACAGCCGTCACGGGGCCCGGCCCGGCCTCCAACAAAGGCTCTAACGTGTCGCGAAAGCGGCTGGGCGACAGGTACCGGAATTCCGGTCGTTTCTTCACATCCTGCTGCGCGTTCGACAGGAAGAACGACGCCGGGCTGCGGAGATAGGCGATGACTTCGGTCTCAGCCGCAATCTCGGCACAGCGCGCGCGCAGCGTCGCCAACGCCTCCTCACCAAAGGGCCGAAAATGGTTTTCGCTGCTAATCACCACGGTGTCGGGCGCCTCATCCGCAATCCGGTACATCAGCAGATCCCAGAGCCGCGCCGCGTTGTCCCGCGCCGCCTGCGCATCCCCGCCCAAGGCCTCCATCTGCACCGGGTCCTCTGGCAGCTCACCGGTCAGGTGCGGAAAGATCAGCTGGTGATTGTCGTGCCGTTCCGGGTCAGGAAACAGCACCCCGGCCCGCGCCAGAGCCTGATCCGACGCGCGCAAGGCGCGCTGGATCGCGGTTGAGCCGGTCTTGGCATGGCCCAGATGCAGGACAAGGCGGCGCGCCGGCATGGTGTGGTCAGGGCGCTTCGTCTTCGAGGTGCAGCTTCATGTCGATCAGCACCTTCTGGATCGCCAGCGTTTCTTTCAGCAGGCGCTTGGCCTCATTGGCCGAGATCACGCCGTCCTCGATCGATTGGTTGTATTCCGCCATCAACATGGCAAAGCGCTGCGACAGCGCGATCACGTCGGCATTCACCCCGCCTTCGCGCGGGGCATTGGGCCGGCTGCCTTCGCCAAAGCTGAGCGTGATGCCCTTGAGCTCGGACAGCGCCGCGGTGATATGCGGATACGACGCCGCCTCTTCCAAGGCGGCCACGGCGTCGACGGGGATGAACCGGTCTTCGTGTTCTGGGTGGTCCGAGTAATAGCGGCCCAGCGTGGCCTTGGATTTGCCGGTCAGCTGGCAGGCGGCCTCGATCCCCACATCCTTGACGAGGGTTTCGGTGTGTTTCTTCAGGTAGCGTCCAACAACCGACATGGCATTCCTCTTGTCTCCGGGCTGCGCCGGAGAAGCGTCACAGTCGTTTCCAATTACCTGCCTTGGCGCCCGATGTCACATAGAAAACAAGCCTGAGGGGTGCGGGCGCCGCGTCCTGTGCTTGCCTAACCGCCGCGGTTTCGGCAAGACGCGGGCATGGCCAAACTGCATTTCCAATACTCGACGATGAACGCGGGCAAATCGACCCTGCTGTTGCAGGCCGCGCATAACTACAACGAACGCGGGATGCAGACCTACCTGCTGACTGCCGCCTTTGACAATCGCGCCGGCAAGGGGCGGATCGGCTCGCGCATCGGGCTGGGGCGCGAGGCGGACACGTTTGAACCCGACGAGGATCTCTTTGCCAAGATCGCCGCGCGCCTGGACGAAGGGCCGGTGGCCTGTGTCTTTGTCGATGAGGCGCAGTTCCTGTCACGCGATCAGGTCTGGCAACTGGCCCGCGCGGTGGACGATCTGGGGGTGCCGGTCATGGCCTATGGGTTGCGGGTGGATTTCCGAGGTGAGCTCTTCCCCGGCTCCGCCGCGCTTTTGGCGCTGGCCGACGAGATGCGCGAGGTCCGCACGATCTGCCATTGCGGCAAGAAAGCCACCATGGTGATCCGCCAAGGCCCCGACGGCGAGGTCTTGAAGGACGGCGCCCAGGTGCAAGTGGGCGGGAATGAAACCTATGTCAGCCTCTGCCGCAAACACTGGCGCGAAGCGGTTGGGGATCGGCCGTCCTGAACGCTGATCGAAGGTAGAAACGCCCCCGCTGGTGAGGTTCACCTGCGGGGGCGTTTGAGCGGCATCGGTGCGGCTGAGGCACCTGTCACGTTGTCAGACGTGCCGTGTCATTCCCGTGCTTCGTGGCAGATACACACGACACGCGTCGGCGTGGTCGAAGCGCCGTTGCATTCATCGCCGGGATACTCGGCATTCACCGTCCAGTTGCCATTGTCGACGGACAGGTAGAAATCCTC
>JASJCC010000063.1 GCA_030066175.1 Paracoccaceae bacterium
CCGGCACCGGGTCGCGCAGGGGTGGTACCACCGGCGGCAGACCGGCATAGACCCGGTGCCCTTCCGGCGACAACGTCCCCTCGGGGCTGGCAACCACCAGGCCGCGAGGGTCCAGCGTGAACACCACACCGGCGGGCGGTGGCGCCGTTGGGACAGGCAATGCCGCCTCTTGCGACAAACCGCGGGCATCAGGCAGGGCCACCGCATCCAATTGCTGCACACCGGGGTCGATTGATGCCACATATAGGTCGTTCAAAAGGCTCTGCGCGGGTTCTTGCGGGGCAGCGGGGGCTCGCTGCCAAATGCCCGTCGCGGCATAGGTCGCTGCGGCTTCTTCTTCGGTCATCGCCTGTGGTAGCTGGGGTTGCGCCAACGCCTGAGGAACGTCTTCTGTGACCTGCCCGTCATCCAGCGCGGCCAGTTCCACCTCTGGTTCGGGGACCGCTGCAGGCGCCGGTTCCGGGGCTAGTGTCGGCAGGGTTGGGCTGTCTTCATCGGGCAACTCGACCGCGGCAACATCAGGCTCATCCCGCGAGAAGAGCGAGGCCAGGCCATCATCCAGGAAAACCGACGCCCAAGCTGCAACCCCAACCAAGAAGAGCAGAAGCGCCGAGGTCAGCATCAGCCCGAGATATTTGGGTTTGCCGCCAATCGCCGTGTCGCCGCGGGCGCCAAAGACGGTCATCCGCTCGCGTTCGCTCTGCAGCGCCAAACCGTCTGCCGGCGCCGACTCGGCCGGTTGCTGCGCCAATCGCCGCGCCGTCAATTCGCTGAGCGGCGACGGGGCAGGCTCCTTCGGGGGCTTGGGCGGGATCGGGATTTCCACCCGCGCATGCGCCGGGGCGTCGGGCGCCTTGGGCAGGGCGGGCTTCGAGGTTTCGGGCGCGTCGTCCGATTGCGTGGGCGCCTGCGCCTTTTGACGCCGGCGCGACATCGCATCCAGGACCGCGTTGGCGCGCGCGCCAAAGCCGCTGGTGGTGTCGGGCGCGTCCAGATCGCCGGAATTGACGTTGGATTCGCGTGCGGTGCTGTCGGGTGTCACAACCGGGGTGAACCGGGCCTTGCGCGCCGAGAGTTTCGGTTCGGGCCGTCCCATCGGCGCATCCGCGCTGATCGGTTTGGGCGCCGGCGGCACACGCCGCTGGCTGGAAAAGCTGGGCGGCGCGGCTTCGTTATCACTGTCTTCGGCTGTGTCACCGTCCGGTTCGGCCGGCGCCGATCTATGAGCCGGACCGAGGCGCAAGGCCGGGATCTCCGGCGCCTTGGTGGCGTCCGTTTCCGGCGCTTCCGTTGCAGCGGGTGTTTCCGGCGTCGCGTCCTCTGCCTCTGGCGTGGCGAGCGTTTCGACAACCGGCTCTTCGACCTGCTTGGGCTCATCCTGCACCGCAGGGGTCGCAGCCGCGGCCGCCTTCGGCCCCGGGCCCGGCTTTGCGCGCTTGGCGCCGACCGGTGTCAGGGCCGCCTTGTTCGCGGGCACAATCTGGATCGCATGGGGCAGGCGTTCGGGCTCTTTGCCTTTCCAGCCTGGCGCGCGGCCGAAATCTACGGCGCCGTCGAATGCCCCCTGGGGAGCTTGGGCTGCAAAACTGGCCGGGTTGAACCCGTGCGACCGGGCAAACGCCTCCGCCTCGTTCAGGGTATCTTGGGCAACCGCCGCGACAAGGATGCGCCCCGGCGCCAGTGCATAGTCGAACTTGAGGTCATCAACCGCATAAGGCGTCGCGCCTTCCAATGCGGCACGGATGGCGGTTTCGCGGGTGCTCTCGTCGCCGCCCAGATCGGGCAGGTCGATATAGCGGATCTGCTCGTTCGGAATCATCAAGACAACCCGCGCCCCGCCCGGCCCCAGGCTGAGCGCACGGGTCTTCAACCCGCGCACACCTTCATCGAGGTTGGCGCTGTCCAGCGCCACCTCCTCGATCTTGGCCCATTTTGGTCCCATGCGCCGCAACAGCGAGATGCCGTCAAACGACAGGGAAAGTGCGAAATTCGGGATCATGGAACGTCCTTATCAACCTTGTTGCGCGGTTGGGAGTCCTTTGCCTCACCATGTTGATTCTACAGCAAGTCTTTGCCGAGGAAAAGAAATGACGCGGGGGGAAGCTTGCACGCGGGCTGCTGCGCGGGCCACACTGCGCCCGGGTGAACTGTTATCGGAGCAATCGTCATGCGTGTTCTTGTCTTTCTTGCTGCATTGTGGGTTTCGGCGGCGGCCTGGGCCGAAGACATGCCCACCATGGTTGTGACCGGCGAAGGCACGGCCTTTGCGCCGCCAGATATGGCGACGATCACACTGGGCGTCACCGCCGAGGCGGAAACCGCGGTGGAGGCGATGAACGAGACGTCGGAAGTGGCCGCCGCCATCCTTGCCCGGCTTGACGGGCTAGGGATCGAGCCGCGCGACAGGCAGACCTCGGACCTGGGGCTTGGACCGATCTATGCCGAGCAGACCAAACCCGGGCAACGTGTTAAAATCGTTGGGTTTCGGGCGTCCAACCGGCTGACCGTCCGGGTCCGGGACCTGGCGGTTCTGGGTGATGCACTGGGCGCGGTGCTGGGTGATGGGGCCAACCGTCTGGACGGTCTGAGCTTTGGCTTGCAAGAGCCCCGCCCGCTGGAAGACGCGGCGCGGCGCAAGGCGGTGCAGGACGCTTTGGCCAAGGCGCAGCTTTACGCCGAAGCGGCGGGTGTGAGCCTCGGCCCGATCCAGTCGATCACCGAGGCCGGCAATCCCCGTCCGCAGGTCGAAATGTTCCGCGCCGCCCCGATGATGGCCGATGCCGTCCCAGTGGCAGGTGGCGAAACAGGCCTGACTTCAAGGGTCAACGTGGTGTTTGCCCTGGAGCAGGGGGGCGAGTGACAATCCCGCGGAATGCGCGGGATTGTTCAGGTTGGTACCGAATCTAAGCCTCTGGCGCCGGCGCGTCGCCGCGACAGCCCAAAGGCAAAGCCGCCGGCTGGGGCCGGCGTCTTCCGTTTAACCCAAGGTCAAACGTTGGCCTTGGTCAGCGCCTGGTCGAGATCTGCGATCAGATCATCCGCATCTTCGATCCCGATCGAAATCCGCACCACGTTCGGCGCGGCGCCGGCGGCGATCTGTTGTTCTTCGGTCAACTGCCGGTGCGTGGTCGAGGCGGAATGGATCACCAGGCTGCGGGTGTCGCCCAGATTGGCGACATGGCTGAAGATCTCGAGCGAATCCACCATCTTGACGCAGCCCTCATAGCCGGCCTTCAGCGCCACGGTGAAAAGCCCGCCGGCACCATTGGGACAGATCCGCGGCACTCGGTCGTTGTAGGGTGACGACGGCAACCCGGCATAAGTCACGTGATCGACGGCGGGGTGGTTTTCCAGCCAGCTCGCCACGCGCATCGCGTTTTCCACGTGGCGCTGCATCCGCAGGCTGAGCGTTTCGATCCCCATCAGCGTGTAATGCGCCGCCTGCGGGTTCAGTGTCATGCCCATATCGCGCAACCCGATGGCGATGCCGTGGAAGGTATAGGCGAGCGGGCCGAAGGTTTCGTGGAACTTGAGCCCGTGATAGGCGGGCTCGGGCTCGGACAGCGACGGGAACTTGTCCGACGCGGACCAGTCGAACTTGCCCGAATCCACCACGACCCCGCCGGTGACGGTGCCATTGCCGGTCAGGTATTTTGTCATCGAATGCACCACCAGCGTGGCACCATGTTCGATCGGCCGGCAGAGATACGGCGTGGCCGAGGTGTTGTCGACAATCAGCGGCAGGCCCGCGTCATCGGCCACCTTGGCCACCGCGTCGAGATCGGTGATGTAGCCACCTGGGTTGGCGATGGATTCGCAGAACACCGCGCGGGTGTCGTCATCAATCGCCGCGGCGATGGCATCAAGATCGTCGAAATCCACAAATGTCGCCGACCAGCCAAAGCGCTTGATCGTATGGCTGAACTGGGTGACCGACCCGCCGTAAAGCCGCGTCGACACCACGATGTTCTTGCCCGGCCCCATCAGCGGGAAGAGCGCCATGATCTGCGCCGCGTGGCCCGAGGAACAGCAAACCGCCCCAACGCCGCCCTCCAAAGTCGCCACACGTTCCTGCAAGGCGGCGACCGTGGGGTTGGTCAGCCGCGAATAGATGTAGCCGACCTCCTGCAGGTTAAAGAGCGCGGCGGCATGCTCAGAGTCGCGAAAGACATAAGCCGTTGTCTGATAGATCGGCACCTGCCGCGCCCCTGTGGCCGGATCGGGGCGGGCACCGGCGTGGATTTGCAGCGTGTCAAAGCCGTAGGTCGGGCCGTCGGTCATGGGGTCTGTCCTCCCTGAGGGTGTCTTTTCCCTTGTCCTAGGCGATTGCGCGCGCGGCGACAACGCATCTCTGCGCATCAGGGCCGGGTGTTCCGCGGTTATGCGTCGGTGCGGGACGTGCGTTTTGGTCTGGTGGCCTTGGGCAGGACATAAGGACCAGATCCGCGCCCGCACGGGCACTAAAGCCCCGGCACAAAACTGTACTTTGGGCGCTGCCGGGTTTCGTGGCAGGGTTGCGCATTGACAAAAAAAAGGATCACGCGATGACCAATGCGACCCCACCCTTTCCCGGCGCCAAGGAAAACCCGATGCTGCTTTTGGGTCTCTTGCCGAGAACGATCACGTTTTTCGACCTCAAGGGTGACAAAGCCAAGAATTTCACCGACGCAAGCCCGGTCATCCTGAAGCCGGGCAAGCAGCTTTACCGGGTGTTCGGTGGCGGTGCGGGCAAGATCGGCGGCTACTGGTCCCCGTCGCCGCCGTCGCCCGGGGAAACCGAAGGTGACTGGCGCAGCGAAAACGCGGTTGAGCCGGTGTGGAATGCCGGCACCACGGTTGTCGAGATGACGGTGAAAAAGGGCAAGACCTTGCAATCCTGGACCGGTGGGATCGAATCGCAACCGGCGCGGGACGATCAGCAAAAGATCATCAAGGATTGGTTCCTGGTCGGTGGTGGGACGCAATTCTACGTCAATTCCTGGGCCAAGGATTTCACCGATAGCCTGGATTTCAAGGTGTTGGGGCCAACACCATGGACGGCGCAGGCACCGGCCGTTTCGGTCGAGGAACCGGCGCAGGACGTGGCGCTTGCAACGGCGCCCGAAGATCTCAGCCCCGAAACCGCGGCCGAGGCGCATGTCCGGCTGGTGCATGATTTGGCCGCGGCGTTGCGGGCCACGGCCGAGGCGCTGCGCGATCCGGCTGTGCCTTGCGCGCCCGAGGATGTCGCGATCCTGCGCCAAGCCGCCAACACCGTGACCGCGCAGGCCAACGCGATGCTGGCCGATATCGGGCAGGATGATGCGGCGGTCGAGGTGGCGGCCTGGGCGCAGTGCAGCCTCAGCCGCCATATCGAGGTCGATCCGCGCTGGCCGCAAGGACGCGCGGCCGAGGCCGCGCTCGAGCAGGTGGTGCATAGCGCCGCCGCGCTTAGCCATCGCGCCGGGTAAAGGCGCGGGTTAGGCCGCCACCGTCTCGACGCAGAGCACGGTGGGCAGGTGGCGGGCGATCTCTTGCCAGCTGTCGCCTTCGTCATGGCTGGCAAAGACCGATCCGGTGTTGGTGCCGAAATAGACGCCTGGGCTCTCGCCCTGATCGGTCGCCATGGCCTGGCGCAACACGGTAAAGAAACAGGCCTCTTGCGGCAGCCCGTTGCGGCAGGCCTGCCAGCTCTCCCCGCCATCCTGTGACCGCCAGACCGCCGCCTTGGCGTCCGGTGGAAAGCGCCCGGCGCTGTCGCCATTGAGGGGCAGGGTCCAGAGCGTGTCGGGTTTGGCGGGATGCACCGCCACCGGAAAGCCGAAGGTCGAGGGCAGGCCCTCGGTGATGTCATCCCAACTGCGCCCGCCATCACGCGACCGAAAGACCCCGTGGTGGTTCTGCTGATAGAGCAGATCGCCTTCCGCCCCGGCGCGCACCATGTTGTGCACGCAGAGCCCGGCATTGCCGTCGCTGGGGGCTGCGGGATGGTCGTGATGGCCACAGGCATCCGCATTCGACAGCCGATTGCGCCGCTCCCACGTGGCACCGCCATCTTCGCTGGCAAACACACCGGCGGCGGATATGCCGATCCACATCTTCTGCGGATCCTCAGGTGAGGCCACAATCGTGTGCAGCGTCAGCCCGACGGCACCAGGGTTCCAGCTTTCGCGGTCGGGAAATTCCGCAATGCTGGCAACCGATTGCCAGCTTTCGCCCTGATCGTCGCTGACATAGAGATTGGCGGGTTTCGCCCCTGTGAAAAGCCGGTCCCCCACCCGCCCGACAGACCAGAGCGCATCGATCTTGCCGGTGAACTCGGCGGGTGGCGCTGGATCGCGGCCAAAGAAGGCGGCGGTGTCTGGGTCGTTGCGGATCCACTCATCCAACGTACCATCGGCGAGCTTTGACAGCGCCCAGGTCGTGCCGCCATCCTCTGATCGCCAGACGCCGGCGCCTTCCCACTCGCCGCCCCCGGCGGCCCAAAGCGCATTGCCCTCGCCAATCGCATGGTTGATCGCCCACCCATCACAGAGCGGCCCCGTTACACGCCAAGACGCGCCGTCTTTGGGTTCAAGCAGAAAAAGGCCTTTGGTTGTGCCGACCAGCAAAGTGACTTTGGTATCCATCGTCGCCTCCCGTCGCTGAGCGGCGACAGGATAGCACAATCGGCCACCAGCCCCTAACGCATCCAAAACCCTTCGCGTTTGATCGTGTTGCGGATCGCTTGTTCGCGACGGGGCAGGTCGCTCCGATCAAAGAGCGCGCGGACCTTGTGGCCGCGGCCCTGATAGATCATGCGTTTGATCGGATCGTACTGCTTCAGCACCTTCTTGATCCGGTTGGCGGCGGTCACGGCCTCCAGCACGTCGACCACCTTGTCGCTTTCGCGGGCGTAAAGCAGGGGCAGGACGCGGTAATGACAGGTGGTCTTGCCGTCGAGATACCCCGCCGGCAGCGTGTCGCGCCCGCCGCCAAATGAGTGGATGACCAAGGGCAGGGCGATCTGATCCAGCCAGGGATCCAGGCTTTGCAGCACCAGCTCGGGCGGGGTGTCGTCGCGGATGGTCAGAGCATAGTCCAGAAACCGGTCGCCAAAGGCTTTGGGGCAGGTGTAATAGAAAAACCCCGCGTTGAAATAGAGATAGCGCTGCCAGTATTCATCCGGCTGGCTCAGATCGAGCGAGCTTTCGAAATCCAGGCCAAAGCGGTCGTAAAGGGATTTCCAGATTTGCGTATAGCCGGGGCCATAGATCTCCAGCTCGGGCCAAGTGCCTTCGCGCCGCATCGACGCGGTGGGCCTGTTGAAATCGAACGGCACCTTGGCGAGATCGCCGGTCACCAGCGTGTCGGTGTCGAAGAAGATGAAAGGCTCACCCGCAGGCAGGGCGGCCAGCGCCTCGATCTTGTTGCCATAGGGATAGGGATCGCCGAAATGCCGGCTCTCGAAAGGTACGATTTTTGCCCCCAGATCCTCGAGCAACCCGCGCGTGGCGGGATCGGTGATGCGCGGATTGGTTGGCCATAGCGGGCCGGGCTGCGGTTCGGCGACGAAGAGGCGAAAGCGTGGGCCGGTGGTGTGGGCCTGCAGCGAGGCCGCAAAGATCACCGCCTCGTATTGCAGCCGCCCGGCCTGACCGACGATCAGGATATTGACGTTCTGCGGCTTTGCGGTGCGGGTGGCCATGGTAAGGTATGCCTGTCTGCCCGTTGGTCTTTTCTGGCACTATAGGTGGGAACGCAGCGGGTCAAAAGCGCTGATCTTGGCAAGGGGGTATTGATGTCGAAAACACGTCTGATGGCCGCAGTTATGGCTTTGGCTCTGGGTCAAAGCGTTTTGGCGGACGAAGGGTATGTGGCCGAGCCGCAAATCCCCACCGGCCAATTCACCACTGCGGTTGAGGTCAAACCGATCCTGACCGCCACCAAGGCGCAATGGATCGCCATCCGCGATTTCAACGGGCAGGACCTGCTCTATGTCACGCAGATCTATGCCTGGCGCTGCGGGCTTGTGGGTCTGAAGGTGGGTGTGAATGGCGCTGCCCCCGAGGCTTGGCCGGTGCCGCCTTGTCACGAAGGCACGGCCAGCCCCAACGCGATCACGCCCGAGGATGGGCTGCCCTACCGGTCTTATGCGGCGGGCAGCCTGGAAAGCGTGTCGGTGGAGCTGATCTATGACGACCTCAGCACCGACACCGCCGATTACGACCGCGCCGCCGTTCAGATGCCCTAAGGGCTGATCGGCTGCATCACCTGCGGTTCGATCACGTTCACCCCGGGCAGGCCTTGCGCCAGCGCCACAGCGTCCTGTTCGAGGATCGGGAAGGTGCGGTAGTGGCAGGGGATCACCGTTTGGAAGTTGAAATAGCGCTGCGCCGCCCAGGCCGCCTGCGCCATGTCCATGGTGAAATAGCCGCCCGCCGAGAGGATGCCGATATCGGGTTTGAAATAGGCCCCGATCCAGTCCATGTCGGCCATGATCCCGGTATCGCCGGAATGATAAAGCGTGTGGTCCTCACCTTTGATGATGAATCCGGTCTCCATCCCCATGTAGGTGGACTGCTCATCCATCGCCATAGACGAGGAATGCGAGGCCGGCACCATGGTCACGCTGACGGTGCCGAAACTGATGGTGCCGCCCTTGTTGAAGGCGTTGCCCTCGACCGCGCCCTGGGCGACCAGCGCTTGAGCCAATTCATACATCGCTGAAACCGGCGCGCCGGTGCGCTTCGAGATGCCGACAATGTCGGCCGTATGGTCAAAATGCCCATGGGTCACAAGGATTTGCGTCGCCCCCTCGATGGCGGGGCCATGCTGATCTTCGGCCAGCATCGGGTTGCCATTGAGCCACGGATCGATCAGCAGCACCTGGTCTTCGATCTCGATGCGGAATGAGCCATGGCCCAGCCAGATGATGTTCATGTCAGCCTCCCGTTGGTTTTTCTGCGTCCAGCCTAGCAGGATTGCGGGGCAGGGCTAGATGCTGTTGCAGGTGGAAAAGGGGCCAGGTCGGATGGATTGGACACAAGCGGTGGACGGCTATTGCGAGCGGGTCGGGCCGGCCTTTTGGGCTGAGCCGATCAATGCCGTTACCAATGCGGCCTTCCTGATCGCCGCCATCATTGTCTGGCCGCGGACGCAAGGGATTGGCCGGGTTTTGGCGGCGATCCTGTTTGCCATCGGTGTGGGCTCGTTCCTGTTCCACACCTTTGCCCAGCCTTGGGCGGGCGCGCTGGATGTGTTGCCGATTGTGCTCTTCATCCTGGTCTACATCTATGCTGCCAACCGCGATTTCTGGGGCCTGTCGATCACCAAGGCGACAGGGCTCACGGCGCTCTTCATTCCCTACGCCGGAGCCACGGTGCCGCTCTTCGCGTTGATCCCGGGATTGGGGGACTCCGCAGGCTATGCACCTGTCCCGATGCTGATCGCGCTCTACGCCTACCTCTTGCGCCACCGTTCGCCCGAAACCGCGCGGGGTCTCGCCATTGGGGCGGGGCTACTGGTCCTGTCGCTGACCCTGCGCACGATTGATGAGCCGCTCTGCCATCACCTGCCGTTTGGCACACATTTCGGCTGGCATCTGCTCAACGCCACGATGCTGGGCTGGATGATCGAGGTGCATCGCAGGCATATGCTTGCGGGCGCTGTCGCGGGGCGCTAAAGCCGGGGCCATCCGAACCGAAGAGGCCCAGACATGTCGATCGACACAGAGACCGCCGCCCGCGTGGCCAAGCTTGCCCGGATCAAGGTCGAAGAGGACGCGCTGCCCGCATTGGCGCAAGAGTTCAACACCATCCTCGGGTTCATCGAGCAGTTGAACGAGGTGGATGTGGAAAATGTCGAACCGATGGTGTCGGTCGAACCGATGCGGCTGAAGCGGCGTGTGGATGGCGTGACGGACGGGGACCAGCAGGACAAGGTGCTGTCGAACGCGCCCGATGCGCGCGAAGGGTTTTTCGCAGTGCCGAAGGTGGTGGAGTGATGAGCGATCTGACCAAGATGAAAGTGGCCGAAGCGCGCGACGCGCTGCGCACAGGTGAGGTGACCAGTGTCGAGCTGACCCAGGCCTGCCTTGACGCCATCGACGCCGCCGACGCGCTGGGCGCTTTTGTGCACAAGACACCCGACAAGGCTTTGGACATGGCCCATGCCGCCGATGTGCGGATCAAGGATGGCGCCGCCCCCGCGATGTGCGGGATCCCCATGGGCATCAAGGACTTGTTCTGCACCAAGGGGGTGGCCAGCCAGGCCGGCAGCGGCATCCTGAACGGCTTCATACCGGAATATGAAAGCACCGTGACCACCCAGCTTTTCGATGCGGGTGCGGTGATGCTGGGTAAGCTGAACATGGATGAGTTCGCCATGGGCTCGTCGAATGAGACCTCGGTCTACGGCAACGCGGTCAACCCGTGGCGCGCGGGCAATGACGATGCGGCCCTGACGCCGGGCGGGTCTTCGGGCGGGTCGGCCAGCGCCGTGGCGGCGGACCTTTGCCTCGCCGCCACCGGCACCGATACCGGTGGCTCTATCCGCCAGCCTGCCGCGTTCGCCGGCATCACCGGGATCAAGCCCACTTACGGCCGTTGCTCGCGCTGGGGCATCGTGGCCTTTGCCTCGTCGCTGGATCAGGCCGGGCCGATGACCAAGGACGTGCGCGACGCCGCCATCGTGTTGCAGGCCATGTGCGGCCACGACCCGAAGGATAGCACCAGCGCTGACCTGGCAGTCCCGGATTTCGAGGCCGCGCTGACCGGTGACATCCGCGGCAAAACCATCGGCATTCCCCGCGAATACCGCATGGAGGGCATGCCGGACGAGATCGAGGCGCTCTGGGCGCAAGGGCGCGAGATGTTGCAGGATGCCGGCGCCAAGATCGTCGATATCAGCCTGCCGCACACGAAATACGCGTTGCCCGCCTATTACGTGATTGCCCCCGCCGAGGCGTCGTCAAACCTCGCGCGCTATGACGGTGTGCGCTATGGCCACCGGGCCAAGCTTTCCCAAGGTGACGGCATCACCGAGATGTACGAAAACACCCGCGCCGAAGGCTTTGGCGCCGAGGTGCAGCGACGGGTGATGATCGGCACATATGTGCTCTCGGCCGGGTTCTACGACGCCTATTACAACCGTGCGCGCAAGGTGCGTACGCTGATCAAGCAGGACTTTGAACAGGTCTTTGCCGAAGGGGTCGATGCGATCCTGACGCCCGCCACGCCCTCCGCTGCCTTCCCGCTGGGGATGGAGATGGACGACCCGGTACAGATGTATCTCAACGACGTCTTCACCGTGACGGTGAGCCTTGCCGGCCTGCCCGGGATTTCGGTACCCGCAGGCCTCGACAAGCAGGGGCTGCCGCTGGGGCTGCAACTGATTGGCCGCCCGTGGGAGGAAGGCGATCTGCTGAATACCGCTTATGCGTTGGAACGCGCGGCGGGTTTTGTGGCCAAGCCGACGAAATGGTGGTAAGGGCTGCGGCAAAAGACTGGCAGGATCGAGTGATGCGGTATCTTTCATGTGCAGTGGCGGCGCTTGCGCTGGCGGCCTGTGCGCCGACTGTCCCCGACAGTGGGGCGGGCGTCGGCTTTGACCGGCTGGATCAGCAGCGCCTGCAGCGCGATGCCGTGCTCGAAGGCCGTGACGTCACCACTGTGCCCGGCCCGATCGACGTGCAGGCGACACCTCTGGATGCAGATGGCCAGCCCGCCCCGGGTGCCGCGCAAGCCGCGAACACGCCCGCCGATCAAATCGCGGCTGATGCCAATTCCGGGGTTGTACCGTTGCAGGCGTCGCCGTCAAACCCGGCCCCACCGGTGGTGACCAATGCCGCCGGGATTTCGGGTGAGAATGACTTTGCGGCCGTCTCCGACCAGCGTGACATCCAGGCGGATGCCGCCCTGATTGCGCGCAACCGGGCGCAGTACCAGGTGATTGCCCCGACCGATCTGCCCACACGCCCCGGCACCAATCAGCCGAACATCGTCGAGTACGCCCTGCGCACCACGAATGATGTGGGCACACCGCTCTATCGGCGCGGCTTCACCTCTGAGTCGCGCTATCAGCGCGCCTGCGCGGGCTATGCCTCTTCGGACCTCGCGCAAGAGGCGTTCCTGGCCCGTGGCGGGCCCGAGCGGGACCGCTTGGGACTTGATCCCGATGGCGACGGCTTTGCCTGCGGCTGGAACCCAGCACCGTTCCGCGCGGTGCGGGGCAGCTGACCCCGATCCCCCATCCGTCGCCCAATTGCGGGCCGCGGCGCAATGGCGCCCTGCCGGACATGGTGGTGCTGCATTACACCGCGATGACCAGCGCCGAAGAGGCGCGCGATTGGCTGTGTAATCCGCAATCGCAGGTCTCGGCTCATTACGTGCTGGCCGAGGATGGGCAGCTCTGGCAGCTCGTCGACGAAGACACCCGCGCCTGGCATGCCGGGGCCGGCGGCTGGGGCGATACAACGGATGTCAATTCCCGATCGATCGGGATCGAGATTTCCAACACCGGCACGCAACCCTTTCCCGAAACGCAGATGGCGGCCTTGGAGGTTTTGTTGCCCGGTATCCTGTCGCGCTGGGCGATCCCGCCGCATCGCGTGGTGGCGCACTCCGACACCGCTCTGGGCCGCAAGATCGATCCCGGGCCGCGGTTCGATTGGCGGCGCCTGGCGCATCAAGGGCTGTCGATCTGGCCCGGCATGGCCCCACCGGGCGACTTCTATGCGGATGCAACGCGGTTCGGCTATCACTGGCACGCGGGTCAGGAGGACGTGGTGCTGAACGCCTTTCGCCTGCGCTTCCGCCCCTGGGCGACCGGGCCGCTCGATGACACGGACCGCGCCTTGATGGCGGATCTTGCGGCGCGCTGGCCTACTCCAGCTGATAAGGCAGAACCTCCCGCTGGTCCGGCGTGATCGTCAGGGTCTTTTCCAGCGGCGGGACCGAGCGTTGGTGGCAATGCATCCGCTCACAAATCCGGCAGGAAATCCAAATCGGCTCAAACGCGCCATCCCGGCTGAAGTCAAGCCCGTCGGCATAGACGAGGGCCCCCGCATGGCGCACCTCACACCCCAGCGCAATCGCATAGCGGCGCACTGGCGCGCCAAAGTGGCCACCGGTTTTGCTGACATCCCGCGCGAGGCTGATATAGCGCACGCCGTCTGGTGTTTCGGCCAACTGCCGCAGGAACCGGCCCGGTGTTTCGAACGCGCGATGCACATTCCACAAAGGACAGGCGCCCCCAAAGCGCGCGAACTGCAGCCGCGTGGCAGAGTGGCGTTTGGTGATCGTCCCGGCCTGATCGACACGGACAAAGAAAAACGGAATACCCTTGGCACCCGGTCGTTGCAGGGTCGACAGCCGATGCGCCACCTGCTCGATCGAGGCACCAAAACGCGCGGCCAGAAGCTCCAGATCGTGGCGGGTTTCCTGAGCGGTGGCGAGCACGGCGGCATAGGGCATCATCGCGGCCCCGGCGAAGTAATTGGCCAGCCCCAGCTTGGCGATGGCGCGCGCGGCGTCGGACTGGAACCGCGCCAGATCGAGCGTCGCCTCCAAGAGCGGATCCTGCTGCAATAGCGCCACTTGCACCAGTAGCTGAAAGGTCTGGGTCTCGGGAGGGGCGAGGGCCGAGAGGCTCAATTCCCCGCGCTCCGCATCAAACCGGCGCAGCGGTGTGTCGCGCAGAAACCGCGTGGTGATGCCTTGGCTCGCCAGCTTGCGGATCGCGGCGTTGCGGATGTCGCCGCCGGCATTCAGCGTTTCGGCATAGCGTTCGGCGGCGCGGTCGACCGCGTCGATATAGTTGTCGCAATAGTGAAAGAAGTCGCGCACCTCTTCCCATGGGCTGGGCTGCAACTGCGCGCCTTCGCGCCCAAGCGCCTCATCGAGCGAGGCCAGCCGTTCATGGGTCTGGCGATAGGCGCGGTGTAGTTCCAGAAAGGCGCGCGCCAAAGCCGGCGCGTTCGATGCGGTCAGGCGCAGATCCGCCAAAGGCAAAGCGCCATCGGCAAAGACCGGGTCGGCCAGCGCCTCGCGCATATCGGTGACCAGGCGTTCCGCATCGCCCTGGCCCAGCTCGGTCACGTCAAAGCCGAACTCTTGCGCCAAGGCCAGCACCACGGTGGTGCTGACCGGGCGGTTGTTGTTTTCCATCTGGTTGAGATAGGGCAGGGACACCCCCAGCTTGGCCGCAAAATCCTTTTGCGTCAGGTTCAATCGGGTGCGCAACTCACGCAGCTTGGCCCCGGCATAGAGTTTCTGAACCGCCATGTTTGCACCTTTGCTTTGCTTTCGCGCAGCTTTGCAAAGTCAGGTCGCGCGGTCCAGCCCTGCCAGGTGCGCTTCGCGCCAAATGACGAAACGGATGCACACCAACCCCGCCACGCCGGTGGCAAACATCAGCCACAACAGCGGCCAGGCGCCCGATCCGGGCGTCAGCATGGCGCCCGCGAGGGCCGACAACACCGCACCGCCGCCGATCATGATCGCGCCACCCAGACCCGAGGCGGTGCCCGCCAGATGCGGCCGCACCGACAGCATCCCGGCGGTGGCATTGGGGATCGACATGCCGTTGCCGAGACCGACAAAGGTCATAAAGCCAAAAAAGGTCAGCACGCTGCCCCATCCGACGGTGAAGACAAGGATCGACAACCCGATGCCCACCGCGTTGATGATCGTGCCCCAATAGACCATGCGGTTGACCCCGATCCGCGCCGAATAGCGCCCCGAAATGAAATTGCCGAGGAAATAGCCCACCGCCGGGGCGCCAAAGAAAAACCCAAGCTCGGAGGCGTCGAGGCCGAACACCTCGGTCCCCACAAACGGCGCGCCGCCGAGATAGGCAAAGAACGCGCCCGATGCAAAGCCAGAGGCCAGCGCATAGCCCCAGAAGCGCGGCGATTTGAAAAGCTCGGGATATTCGCGGAACTGCTGGGTAAGGCTCAGCCCGCTTTTCTGCGCGGTTTCGCCCAGATCGGACCAGCTGAGCCAGAACAGCAGACCGCCGAGCAGGAACAGCAGCCAGAAATTCGCTTGCCAGCCAAAGATTTCATCCAGGACGCCACCAAAGGCCGGGCCGATCATCGGCACCACGGCCATACCCATGGTAACATAGCCGATCATCGACGCGGCCTCATCCTGCGGAACCATGTCGCGCACGATGGCGCGGCTGAGCACCATGGCGCTGACGATGATCGCCTGCAGCATGCGGAAAAACAGGAATGTGTAGGCATCGGGCGCGAGCAGGCAGCCCAAGGTGGCCGCCATGAACATCGCAAGCCCGGCAAGGATCACCGGCCGCCGCCCCAGCTTGTCCGAGACCGGCCCGATAAAGACCTGCAGCACCGCGTTGACCCCCAGATAGACCGCCACCGACAGCTGCATCAGGCGGTAGTCGGACTCGAAATAAGCGGCCATGTTCGGCAGGCTGGGCAGGAAGATGTTCATCGCCAGCGCCGACAGCCCGGCCAGCAGGATCAGTGTGACAATATGCGGCGGTGTGGTGCGGTCCAGAAATCGGACCTGTGGCGCGGTGCTCATGGCTCAAGGGGTAGGGCGCAACGATGGAATTGTCCAACAATCCCCGGCACATCTTGGAAGGTTTGCGATTTTGCATTTCGCCAGGCAAAGCGTATGCGCAGTTTGCAAATTTGCGAGGTTCCGCTTGAGGCACCCCGCAACCTCTGTATTTTCGCGCCAAACGAAAGGGATGGCGGATGAAAGATATTCTTCACGAACTGGAGCGGCGGCGCGGGGACGCCCGTCTGGGCGGCGGCCAAAAGCGGATCGACGGGCAACATGCCAAAGGCAAGCTGACCGCCCGCGAACGGATCGAACTGCTGCTGGATGAAGGCAGCTTTGAAGAATACGACATGTTTGTCGCCCATCGCTGCACCGATTTCGGGATGGAGAACAACCGCCCCTATGGCGACGGCGTTGTGGTTGGGTGGGGCACGATCAATGGCCGTATGGTCTATGTGTTCAGCCAGGATTTCACCGTTCTGGGCGGCTCGGTCTCGGCCACCCATGCGCAAAAGATCTGCAAGATCATGGACATGGCGATGCAGAACGGCGCGCCGGTGATTGGTCTGAACGATTCCGGCGGCGCGCGGATCCAAGAAGGCGTCGACAGCCTGGCCGGCTATGGCGAGGTCTTTCAGCGCAACATCATGGCCTCAGGTGTGGTGCCGCAGATCAGCGTGATCATGGGCCCGTGTGCGGGTGGCGCTGTCTATAGCCCGGCGATGACCGACTTCATCTTTATGGTCAAAGACAGCTCTTACATGTTTGTTACCGGCCCTGACGTGGTCAAAACCGTGACAAACGAACACGTGACGGCCGAAGAACTCGGTGGCGCGGGCACGCATACCAAGAAAAGCTCGGTCGCTGACGGCGCGTTTGAGAACGATGTCGAGGCGTTGGCCGAGGTGCGGCGCCTCGTGGATTTCCTGCCCGCCAATAACCGCGAAAAGCCGCCCGTGCGGCCGTTCTTCGATGATGTGGATCGGCTCGAGACGTCGTTGGACACGCTGGTGCCCGACAATCCCAACGTGCCCTATGACATGAAGGAACTGATCCTGAAGATCGCCGATGAAGGCGATTTTTATGAGATCCAGGAAGAGTTTGCCAAGAACATCATCACCGGGTTCATTCGGCTGGAAGGCCAGACCGTGGGTGTGGTGGCCAACCAGCCGCTGGTGCTGGCCGGCGTTCTGGACATCGACAGCGCGCGCAAGGCGGCGCGCTTTGTGCGCTTCTGCGACGCGTTTGAGATTCCGATCCTGACGCTGGTCGACGTGCCTGGCTTCTTGCCTGGCACCGGACAGGAATATCGCGGGGTGATCAAACACGGCGCCAAACTGCTCTTTGCCTATGGCGAGGCGACAGTGCCCAAGGTGACCGTGATCACCCGCAAGAGCTATGGCGGCGCGTATGTCGTGATGGCGTCGAAACACCTGCGGGCCGACGTGAATTATGCCTGGCCGACCTCTGAGATTGCCGTCATGGGTGCCAAGGGCGCGACCGAGATTATCCATCGGGCGGACCTGGATGACCCGGAAAAGATCGCGGCGCACACGGCGGAGTATGAAGACCGCTTCGCCAACCCGTTTGTAGCGGCGGAACGCGGCTTTATCGACGAGGTGATCCAGCCGCGCTCAACCCGCAAAAGGGTGGCCCGCGCCTTTGCCATGCTGCGCGGGAAAAAGCAGTCCATGCCTTGGAAAAAGCACGACAACATCCCGCTGTAAGGGGGAGTGTCGGCCACGCGTGTCGTGGCCGAAATGTCTTTGCCGAAGGAGCGCTCAGTTGGGGCCGAATCGCAAATCGATGTGCTGGGATGGAGAGGTCGAAAATGGCTCTGGAATCCGTCTTTTCGGCTGGTGGATTTGCTGGTCGGACAGGCGTTGGAGGCGCATTTTGTCCGGCTTTTTGTCGGCGATGGGCGGCTTCTTGCCGGCATGGGTGAAAACGGGCAGAGCCGTTGTGGCAGAGGGTGGTTTTCCGCGCGTGGGCGCCCCGTGCCAGAGCCTTTTTCTGCCGAATTTTCCGGGCGGTAGAGCGGCCGCGACGTGGGCCAAGGGCCCGCGCGATCTCAAGAGACTGCTAGCGCTTCGGCCCTCGGTTAAGGCGTTGATCAGCCTCTCCCGTAGCCGGGCGATCCACGTCCTGGCGCTAGCGGCGACTTGCATTTTTTCGTATGCAAATCAAGTTCTTGCCGAGGATGTCCCGGTGCCCTCGGGCATGCCGGTTACCTTCCATGACATGATCTCGGATGAACCCGGGGACGAGCTGACCTATCGCTTCCGCTTTGTCGCACCCGAGATCGGTCAGTCGGATCGGGGCTTCATCGAGGTGGCGGATGACATGCAGATGCTGTGCACCCAATACGCGTTGCCGCGCATCGCCGAGATCGGTCCGCCACCTGCCCATATCGTCATCACACTGATGTCCGAGCCCACCGAATTTGGCGTGGCCAATGCCAATGTGACGCAGTTCTTCGAAAGCTACAGCCCACAAGACGGAACCTGTATTTGGGAGGTTTTCTGATGCGCGCACAATATCTTGCGGGTCGACTCTCATGTGTAGCTCTACCTGAGGCTTTGCAGTCACAGGTCAAAGGTGTGCCCCAAGCCAAGTTTCTTTTTGTCAAACAAGCGAGTATTGTCGGCTCTGATTGCACCCAAGCAGTCGATACCTCGAAACGGGGACAGGCAGGACCATCCGGTTTTGTCGGGCTCGTTGAATATGACAGGAGTAAGAGATGTCCAAGAGCATCAAGCTGCTTGCCGTGTTGGGCCTGGTCGCGGGCGTTGCCGCATGTGGCCAGCAGGAAGAAGAGTTCGTCGTGGTCGACCCTGAGCCGATCAGCGTCGAGCCCGTTCACACCGGCAAGTACAAGTAATCAGTGGACGGGGCGGGCCCTCGGGCCCGTCCCGCTCCATGCGCAACTTTCGTCAGGTGCGCTGCAAGAATTTTGCAATAAAATTCTTGAAAATTTCTTCCAAGAAATTTGGTCCCCGTGGCGGCGGCTGTTTGGTCAGCCGGAGGGGGGCGTGTGTTGAAGCATCGCGGCTTTCCCGGGCGATTGCCGGGCACGGACTTCCAGTTTGTCATTCGCCGGCCCAATCCCAAGGGGGTGACGCCGATCATCCGGCGCGAACGGTTTCGCGATCGCCGTCCGGCGGATCGTCGGGCCGACACAGGATTTATGGCCGCGCTCTGGGCGCATTTCGGCACCGGCCCCTTCGAGCGCGGCAATCTGGATGCCGGCCGGCTGAGCTGGCTTTTCGGGCGCGAAGTGCTGCCCTATGACGACCCGTTTGATCCCGAAAGTTATGAGGCGTTGCTGATCATCGACGAGACGGCGGCCCGGGCGGCCTTTCCCGAAGTCTTCGAGGCCCAGCCATGAGCGCGTTCTTGCCAAGCGACACGCAATTTGCGCGGGAACAAGCCGAATTTCCGCCGCGCCGCGCAAACCCCTTTGCGCCGGTCGCCATCCTTGGCAGCGTCGGCCTTGTACCAGTGGATAGCCCGTCGTGGGCAACCTGTTTCCACCGTGACCCTTCCCTGCACGGGCCTGCCGGCAAACCCCCCAGCCAGCGGCCCGTGTTTTTTTGCCCCGCACAACGATCCCGCCCCGCGTCCGCGCGACGTGTGGGGTTCGTGCGGCGCTCTGCTCATCCACACACCGTGATCCAATGCGCGTCGCGCCCAGTCTCTGCGGGCCCTAGCCCCTGCCCAGAACGTCCAAGAAAGGAACAGCAATGTTCGACAAAATCCTGATCGCCAACCGGGGCGAAATCGCCTGTCGTGTCATCAAGACCGCGCGCAAGATGGGGATCAAAACGGTGGCCATCTATTCGGATGCCGACCAGCATGCGCTGCATGTGGAGATGGCGGATGAGGCGGTGCATATCGGCCCGCCGCCGGCCAACCAATCCTATATCGTGATCGACAAGGTGATGGCGGCGATCAAGCAGACCGGCGCGCAGGCGGTGCATCCGGGCTATGGGTTTTTGTCGGAAAATCCAAAATTCGCAGAGGCGCTGGACGCGGCCGGTGTGGCCTTTATCGGCCCGCACAAAGGCGCGATCGAGGCGATGGGGGACAAGATCACCTCGAAAAAGATCGCGCAGGAGGCCGAGGTCAGCACCGTGCCGGGCTATATGGGCCTGATCGAGGATGCCGAAGAGGCGGTGAAGATCTCGAACGAGATCGGCTATCCGGTGATGATCAAGGCCAGCGCCGGGGGTGGCGGCAAGGGCATGCGCATCGCCTGGAGCGATGAAGAGGCGCGCGAGGGGTTTCAGAGCTCCAAGAACGAGGCGGCCAGCAGCTTTGGCGACGACCGCATTTTTATCGAAAAGTTCGTGACGCAACCGCGCCATATCGAGATCCAGGTGCTGGCCGACAGCCATGGCAACTGCATCTATCTGGGGGAACGCGAATGCAGCATCCAGCGTCGGAACCAGAAGGTGATCGAAGAGGCGCCGAGCCCGTTTCTGGATGAGGCCACCCGCAAGGCGATGGGTGAACAGGCCTGTGCCCTGGCGCAAGCGGTGGGCTATACCAGTGCGGGCACGGTGGAGTTCATCGTCGATGGCGACAAGAATTTCTACTTCCTGGAAATGAACACCCGCCTGCAGGTGGAGCACCCTGTGACCGAGCTGATCACCGGCGTCGACCTGGTCGAACAGATGATCCGCGTCGCCAATGGCGAGGCGCTGAGTATCACGCAGGACGACGTCAAGCTGAACGGCTGGGCGATGGAAAGCCGGCTTTACGCCGAAGACCCGTACCGCAACTTCCTGCCCTCGATCGGGCGGCTGACGCGTTATCGCCCGCCGGCAGAGGTGGCGCTGGATGGCGCGGTCGTGCGCAACGACACCGGCGTCTACGAGGGCGGCGAGATCAGCATGTATTACGACCCGATGATCGCCAAGCTTTGCACCTGGG
>JASJCC010000011.1 GCA_030066175.1 Paracoccaceae bacterium
TTCCAAGCTCAGGCCTCATAGCCAATAGATGACGAGAGCTTCGAGTGCGATTGCTGAGAGGAAGACCTTCGGGCATCTGTTGTATCGGGTTGCCACACGCCGCAACCGGATTAAGATTATGTTCGGTAGGTTGAAGGATTGGCGGCGTGTGGCAACCCGATACAACAGATGCCCGAAGGTCTTCCTCTCAGCAATCGCACTCGAAGCTCTCGTCATCTATTGGCTATGAGGCCTGAGCTTGGAAACGATTGATAAAGTCCCTTTTGCAACGTTTCTATTCCCTATGTAGCAAACGATCCTTGTCTATGCGTTGGTCGCGGGCGTCTTGCTCGCCATTTCCGACTTCATGATGCGCTCTCTGTCCATTCCCTGCGGAATAGGCAAAGTGGAACCCATGTGAGTCATCAATCGCGAGGTCTTTGGTCGGTTATTCATGACATTCATTATCGGCATGGCCGCGTCTGCACTTTGGGATTTTGTGGATGACGCAAGCCAAAAATCAACGCATGTGACCACCCTGAGAGCGGGAGCTGAGCCCTACCATCGGTACCGCTCCTTTGACTCGAGGTCTGGTTGAAACATCATCCACACCGCGAAAGAGAGAAGACCGGCCTAACGACCAAACCATCGCGTTCCGCGCCTAAGTGAGCAACTTGCGTTTGTGTCGATGGTCCAATCTGAGATCGGACGCGCGCCCATCAGGATCGTTCACAGCACGCATTTATCCAATCGAACCCACCGCGGCGGCCGCGTCAGTACGGTGCGACTTTCGCCTGAGTTCGTTTTCCAGAATGTCGATCAACTCCGCCTTATGAAATGGCTTGCTGAGCAGTTGGAGACCATCCTTTGAGGCTTTCCCGAGTTTTTCGAGGGCATTGGGATAGCCGGACATAAGAACGACGGGCATTTGGGGACGCGTTTTGCCAAGACTGCACGCCAAGTCGATGCCGCTTTGTCCGCCGGGCAGTATCACGTCACTGAGTACGAGGTCGATCGCGGGGTGGTCGTCTAGAATGCGCTTGGCGTCCTGCACGTTTTTGGCGCTGACCACGTGATAGCCTGAATTCTCCAGAATGCGGATCGTCAGCGTGCGCACTTCGCGGCTGTCTTCGACGACCAGAACGGTTTTACGATTGTCCGGCAGTGGAGATGCGCGCCTTGCGGGATGCCACGCCGTCACCGGTATTTCATACCGCGGTAGTAATAGCGTCACAGTTTTCCCCACGCTCTCGTCGCTCTAGATCCGCAGCGTACCGGAAGACTGCCGCGCAAACCCGCGCGCCATGGCGAGCCCCAGGCCCGATCCGCGGTCCGGCGATTTTGTGGTGAAGAACGGCTCCACCACCCTCGGCAGATCGTCTTGGCGGATGCCAACCCCGGTATCGGTCACCGAGATCATCACATAATCGCCGGCCGGGATGCATTCGCCATGGGCGTTTTTCTTGGAGGAAGAGATGACGGTGTTTTCGGTTTTGATGCTCAGTTGGCCGGCATCCTGCAAGGCGTCACGCGCATTGATGACCAGATTCAGCAAGGCGCCTTCCAGGAAGGACACATCGACCGAGGTCTGGTCAAGATCCGGCGCCAGATCCATGTCGATGGCCACCGATTTCGGAATGACCCGGGAAAAGATGTCGCTCATGCTGGAGACGACCTGATTGGCGTTCACCACCTCGGGCGACAATTGCGACTTACGTGCAAAGCTTAGAAGCCGGCGGGTCAGCTCGGCGCCGCGCTCCGAGGCTTCAACAACTTCGGAGACCAACGCCTCGATGTCCTGCCGGTCGTCGCTCGACCGGATCAGTTCGGCATTGCCCATGATGATCGCCAGCAGGTTGTTGAAGTCATGCGCAATGCCGCCAGCGATGCGGCCGGTTGCCTCCATCTTTTGCGCTTGCACCAGCTGATCGCGCGTTTCGCGCAGCTCCGACACGTCGCGCAAGATGGCGGCAGAGGCGATCGGCTTGTCGTTTTTGTCCCGCACCACTGAGACCGTGGCCGAGACCTGCAGCGGCGATCCGTTCTTGGTCCGGACCGTGGTTTCGAAACTGCCAAGTGTCTTACCGCTGCGTAGGGCCTTGGCAAGGTCCGGGCTGTCTCCACTGCCTTTTGAGGCAAGGAAATCGGTCGAGCGGTTGATCACCTCCTCCGCCAGGTAGCCGAAAAGCCGTTCCGCCGCGGCGTTCCAAAAGCTGATCTGGCCCTCATTCGACAGCATGATGACCGCGTCTTCGGTGGTTTCAACGATCAGGGCAAGGCGGTTGACCTCACGCTCGGCCTGTGTGCGCGCGGTGATGTCGGTGCCTGTGCCGCGATACCCGGCAAAACGCCCCTCTGCGTCATGAATCGGCGATCCGCTGACTGAGAAATGCAGGGTGTCGCCCTTGTGCGTTGGGGATGGCGTATTCAAAATTCTTGAAAGGCCGGCGGGTGTTGAGCTGATCCAGATGGCGTTTCCACTTGCTCGAGTTGCGCTGCGACGCATCCACCAGATCCTCGCGTTTGCGGCCAAGCGCCACCTCTGGGCCGACGCCGAGGATCTGGAACAATCGATCGGACCCGTAGGTGAACCGCAGATCGGCATCCATTTCCCAGAACCAGTCAGAGGAGGCTTCGGCAAAATCCTTGAAGCGGCGTTCGCTTTCGGCCAGCGAGTGTTCCATCCGTGTCTGGCTTTCGACGGCCAGCAGCAACAGCCCGAGCATCGCAGTCCCGGGGGTGAAGGTCAGCACCAACGGCAAAGCGACCTCTTGCATGACCCGTGTCACGATCTCGGCCGGCAGAAAGGTAAAGAGGTAGATCTCGACCAGATGCACCACGAGGCCAAAGACAAGCAGCTGCAGCGCGCCGATCCGGACCCAGCCGCGTTGATGCGCGTAGCGGAAAAGCAACCCAAGCGTGACACAGGAAATGACCACCGCAACACCCACCGGCGCGCCGCCGCCACCCAGCCAGGCGCGGTAGCCACCGGCCATCAGGGCGCTGATGCCGCCCACCAGCGGGCCGCCAAACAAACCAGACATGCTGAGGATCACCGACCGGGCATCAAAAATGACACCCGGGGCGATATCGATTGGTGTGGACATGCCAATCACGCAAATGCCGCCGAAGGTCATTCCAGAGACGACCTGGCCAAGCGTTTCCCCATTCCGCCAATGCCGCAGGATAAAGTCCTGCACCAGGCAGAGCGACAACAGAAGTGCGACGGATTTTGACAGTTCAACAATCATTAGCGGATGCGTTCCGGACAACCTCTTTGCAATTGGCGCCAAGCTCGGTGTCAGACATTAATCAGCGGTTAACCATGACCAACGGTGGCCTGGCTTTGACGTGCCTGTCAGTGGGGCAGGGGCCTGTTGCATGACCGTTTTGCGTTGTCCAAGAGACAACTAAGGGCCGCTTCGTATGTGGGTTTGACGACCCGGCTCGCCGGTGCGACTCGGCTGTCCGCTGGGCGCTTTCTTGCGCAAGGGCAGTGATTCCCCGCCGGGCACGGCAAAAATTGCTGCACCTGCGCGGTAATTTATGAAATCGGGTGAAAAATGTTCATTCGGGCGGCGGCCTGCCGTGCATAGCCGTGTAAAAGCCAGCTCAAAAGACGCATAAAGTACTGATAAAAAGTGAGATATGCGCCTTGGCGTCTATCGGGCTCTCAGCCAAACGACGTTAACACTTCGCAAAACCCGATGCCCAAAAATGCGGCATAAGTCGCTTGAGCGGCCCTGGTTATGCTGCAACTGCACAATAATCCGGGAGCAGCCATTGCGGTGGCCCTGGGGGCCAAATCATCCTGAAGTTGTAAGTTGAGCGCACAATCCCCCTGCGCGTTTCACAAACACGGAAGGTGCGGCACGCTGCGTGTCGCAAGATGACGATGCTGACCAGAACCGAATTTCAGAACGCCACCGGGCTGACCCGCAAGGCTCTGCGCGTCTATGAAGAGAAGCGTCTTTTGCAGCCACAAGAAGACAGCCGGCGACAGGCGTTTTATCAATCCAAAGACGTGGACCGTGCGGTATTGATCAGGCTGCTCAGGCAAGCGGGCATCCCGGTTTCGCAAATCCAATCCTACCTCGCGCCGCCCTCTGTGCAGGAACTAAGCACCGACAGCACCGAGGATCAGCTTCGCGTTGCGCTGGAAAAGGTAGCGCGCACAGCGAATGAGGCGCTCGACCGGCTCGACGCCTATTCCCGTAGCCTGGAAAGCTCGGTCCGCCGCTTGCGCTATGGCGGGATGTGGGCCTGGGGCCGTGCGGCGGACATCTCGCAATCCCATGTCGCGCGTTACGTCGCCGATTTTGTCAAGGAGCTCGACGCGGCTGGGCTACCCAGCGACCGCGTGGCCGCGCGCTATGAAAACGAACGCGCCGACCGGGTGTCGGTGACCTGCTACACCGAGGCCGATCTGGCCGACGAAAAGCCCGATACCGTTGGCAAACGGATCTTTGTGCCCGAGGACATCTATTTCGCCATGCGCACAACCGGCGTGTCGGGCCGCTACAGCTGTTTCGACGCCTGTTACGAAACCCTCCGCTCGCGAAGGCGCAACGAAGACACGGGCGAGCGCGCCTCGGCACCGGTGGAGATCTATATCGACTACCCCTGCGACGGCGTGCCCGGCCAGACCTTTGAGGCGATGGTCCTGTGCTAGCGCACTGACGACCTGACCACGCCCCTTCCCGCATTTCTGCGGATCAACTGACCTGTGCCCGGGTTCGGGCGCCGGGCGCAGAACCTGCGTCTGCCCTTTTGCAGCCTCCAGCCACGGAGAAACCTTATGACCCACGACACGCATGTCCCGCCAACACCCGAAGTGCTGCCCCCGCGCGCCATTCGCGACCATATCGCGCTGATGCGCCCCTCACATTGGTCGAAATCGGTGATCGCCGTGCCGATCGGGCCGGCGCTGATGATGGGGGACGCAGATGCCTCCCGCCTGCTGGCCCTCGCCGGTGCGGTGGCGATGTTCAGCCTCGCCTCGGGTGCCGTCTATATCATCAACGATCTGTCGGATATGGAGAAGGACCGCCTGCATCCGAAAAAGCGCACCCGCCCGCTGGCCTCGGGCGCGGTCAGCCCGCGCGGGGCGCTGTTCCTTCTGGCGGGCCTTGCCGCGGTGATGGTCGGCTTTGCCTTGGCGCTGCCGCCGCTGATTTCGGCCATCGTCTGCCTCTACATCGCGTGCAACCTGACCTACAGCCTCTGGCTCAAACATGTGCCGATCATCGAGATGCTGCTGGTCGCCGCCGGCTTTGCCTTGCGAGCCACGGCCGGATACGTCGCCTTTCTGACGGTGCCGGATGCCTGGGTGATCGCCACGGTGTTTTCCGGCAGCCTGTTGTTGACCATCGGCAAGCGGCGCGAAGAGATGCTGCGCGTGACCCGCTCGACCGACCATCGCCCGGTCTTGGCGAATTACTCCGGCCCGCTGCTGGACGCCTATATGCAGATCGCCGCGATTGCGACGCTGGGCAGTTTCCTGGCCGCTCTGATGCGGATCGTGGATGCGGCTGACCTGAAGATGCTGTTCTTCGTCAGCCTGCCCTTCGCCGTCTACCTGTTCCTGCGCTACCTGCTGGTCGCGTTTGCGGGCAGTGGGGCGGGCAATCCCACGCGCCTTCTGCTGTCGGACCGCACCATGCATGCCGTTCTTGTGGCCTGGGCCGCGGTGGCTGGTCTAGCGGCGATGCTGGGGCAGGGGGAGTTGGTGCAAGGTCTGATGGCCTTCGAGACCTCCGGGCACACGTCATGAGCCGCTTTTCCCCCCTTGTGCCAAAGCTGCTCTGGACCCTGCGCGCCGGGCTGACGGTGATGGCGCTGGTCTGGCTGACCCGCTTTGTCCTGCAGAACTGGGGCGAGTTGGTTGCAGCGGCATCGCGGCTTGACCCGACCTATCTGGCGCTGGCGGCAGTGGGCGCGATCCTGGGCCTCGTGCCCGGCGCTTGGGCCTGGCACCGGCTGCTGGCACGTGATCTGCCCGAGCTTGAGCCGACGCGGGGGATCCTCGTCTACCTGCGTTCCGGGATTGGCAAATACACCCCCGGCGGCGCGTTGGCCTTTGCCATCCAGCACCGCGCTTTGAACGATGACAGGGCCACACCGCTCCGGCTGATTGCCGTCTTCGTCGGCACCGCCCTGGCCGCCTGTCTAGCTGCCGCACTCCTGGGCTTGCCGGCCGCAGCCGCTTTGCTGGCACTCCCGGTCTGGACGACCACCCTGGCCATCGCCCTACCGACATTGGCGCTGCTGCTCTGGTCGTCGACCTGGACCACCTGGCCGGCCTTTTCCAAGATGCTGGCCCGCCTGGGCCTGCCTGCGCCGCGCGATTTCACCATCACGACCCTGATCATGACCTGCGCCTGGGCGCTGACCGGGCTGCACCTTGCCGCTCTCGGTCTGCCCTTCGACGCAAGCCCCTTTTTCCTCGTCTCGGCCTTTGCACTCTCGGCCATCGTCGGGATCGTCTTTGCCGTCTTGCCGGGTGCACTTGGCGTCCGGGATGGCGCGCTTGCGCTGATCCTTTCCGCCCAGCTAGCCCCCGCCGATGCCCTGACGCTCGCCCTTCTCAGCCGCGCGCTGATCGTGGGTGCAGATGTCTTTGGTACCACCGCCGCCGCCCTTTTGCTGAGGGCAGAGCGCGGCACCCCTCTTACGCACAGAAAGGCAGCCACATCATGACCTCCAAGCGTTTCGACGTCTGCATCGTTCTGAATTACTACACGCCCTACATGTCCGGCCTGACCGAAACCGCCCGCGTGGTGGCCGAAGGGCTGGCCGCCAAAGGTTGGCGTGTCGCCGTTGTCTGCACCAGCCACGAGATTGGTCTGTCCTCGCCCCTTCCACGGTACGAGGTGATGGGCGGGGTGCACGTCTTTCGCGCGCCGGTGCTCTTCAAGATCGGGCGCGGGCCGATCAGCCCGGGGTTTATCCCGCTGGTCCGCCGCATCGCGCGGCGATCCAAGGCCATGCATCTGCATCTGCCGATGCTCGAGGCCGGGCCGATTGCCAAGCTTGCGCCCGATATCCCGATCCTCTCGACCTACCACATCGACCTCTGGCTCGCCCCCAGCCTGACCAGCAGCTTGCAGATCGCCGCCGTCAATCACTCGGCTCGCGTGGCGATCCGTGAGGGCGACCACGTGGTGGTCAATTCCGATGACCAGGCGCATCATTCTCTGCTCTGGGACGACATCGCCAAAGGCGCGTGGTCGTCGATCCCCGCGCCCTGTCTCGATCCGCGCGGTGGGGAGCCGGTGATGCGTGACGGCGCGGGCCATCACGTGGGTTTTCTGGGCCGGATCGTGCCCGACAAGGGGATCGAGTTCCTGATCCGCGCCTTCCTGCGCACCGCCCAGCCCGATGACCGGCTGCTGCTGGGGGGCGAATATGAAACCGTTGCGGGTGGATCGAATATCGATGCCCTGCGCGCCATCGTGAATGGCGACCCAAGGGTGCGGTTCCTCGGCGCGTTAGAGCGGGACCAGACCCGCGATTTCTATGCCTCGATCGACACCTTTGCCCTGACCTCGGTGGCGGAATCCTTTGGCATCGTCCAGGCCGAGGCGATGATGTGCAGCCTTCCGGTCGTGGGCTCAGACCTGCCGGGCGGCCGTGTGCCGCTGGTGCAGACCGGCTTTGGCGTCCTTACCGAGCCGGGGGATGTCGACGCTATCGCCGACGCGCTCGTGCAGTTGCGCGATTTCCCCGAGCCGGAAAAGCACCGCCTCGCCCGGCTGGCGCAGGACCTTTACGGCGCCGAGGGCTGCGTCAACCGCTATGCCGATCTCATCTCGGGCCTGATCGACGCGCGGGCCGCGCGGCAAACCCCCGCCCGACCGCAGCCCGCCCATTCCGGCACCTGATCCCCAGAAAGGAAACCGCCATGAACATCACCATCACCGGAGGCGCGGGTGTCCTGGGCCGCAACCTGATCACCCGGCTGACGGGTGCCGGCTATCATGTCACCAGCCTCGATCTGACGCCCATGCCCGAAATCGTCGGCTGCAAACAGATCATCGGCGACATCCGCAATGCCGGAACCGTGGCCAAGGCCCTCGCCGGTGCCGACATGGTCATCCACGCCGCCGCCGCGTTGCCCAGCTACAAACCTGCCGAGATCCGCTCGATCTCGGTCGGGGGGACCGAGGTAGTCATGGCCGCGTGCTACGCCGCGGGGATCGAACGGGTGATCCACGTCTCGTCCTCGGCGGTCTACGGCTTGCCCGACATCGTTCCCACGCCTGAAGACCACCCCCGCCAGCGCGTCGATCCCTACAACATCGCCAAGATCGATGCCGAGCTGGTCTGCGAAGGCTATCGCGACAAGGGTATGGTGCTGTCGATCCTGCGGCCGAAGACCTTCCTTGGGCCGCACCGCCTAGGCATCTTTGCCATGCTCTTTGAATGGGCCGAGGAAGGACGGCATTTCCCGCTGATCGGCGGTGGGCGCTATCGCAGCCAGTTGCTGGACGTGTCTGACCTCGTGGATGCGGTCGAGGCGGTCATGACCCTGCCGGACGAAACGGTGAACGATGCCTTCAACGTCGCCGCGTCCGAGTTCACCACCTTGCATGATGATTTTCAGGCCGTTTTGGATGTCGCCGGGCACGGCAAGCGCGTGATCGCGCTGCCGGCCGGGCCGGCGATTGCGGCGTTGCGGGCTTTGGAGATCACCGGAGTTTCTCCGGTTTACAAACGCCTGATCTACAAGCTCAGTCGCGACGCCTATGTCTCGACGTCGAAGGCCGAGGAAATCCTCGGCATCCGTCCGCGTGTGTCGAGCCGCGAGGCCATCGTGCGCACCTTCCGCTGGTGGCAGGAGCAGCTTCCCACAGCCACCGCCCGCCCCGACACCGGCCGCACCAGTCGTGAGCCCTGGAAACAGGGCGCGCTGGGCCTTGCCAAAGTCATGTTCTGACCCCTTCCAAACCCCGAGCAGAAAGTCGGTCCCATGTCCCGTTTTGTCCTGATTCTCGCCAGCCTGTGGCTGATCCTCGCCACCGCCCATGAAGTCTTTACCGGCCGGGCCTGGATCTGGGTCATCCCCGGCGTTTCCCCGCCGCTGATGTTCGCCGCCCTACCGCTGGTCTTCCTGTTGGCGGCGCCGTTCCTAAAGCGTCACCGCCTGCCGGTGGCGGCCATCGCGGTGGTCACCTTCGCAGTCTCGCTGCCCTCCACGGGCCTCAACTTCGCCGCCCTCTGGCGCGCGCCCGTGCAGGCCGACGCGGGCACGCCGTTAAGGGTCGTGCAGCTCAACACCGATTACTGGGGCCAGCTGCGCGACGGCACGCTGACCGATCCGCGTGACAAGGATGCGATGCTGGCCTACCTGCGCGCGCTCGATGCCGATGTCTACCTGCTGCAAGAGCACATGACCCGGATCGGTGACACCGCGCCGCCGGTCACCGATCTGTCGGATGTCGAAGAGGTCTTTCCCGAATATGAGGCCCGCACCGCAGGCACGCTGCTGACCCTCAGCCGCCTGCCGATCAAGGGACATGAGGTCGTGTCGTCTGACGCGCCCAGGATCCTGCAACTGCCACCGCCGCCCTATGCACTGAAGGTCGATGTCGAGGTCGAGGGAACTACTGTGTCGACCTACAACGTGCACATGCCGATCCAGATCATCATCGAGCAGGATTGGTTCTCGGCGCAATTCTACAACGAAATCAAGCGACGACACTACATCCGCAAACAGGAGTTTGCTGCATTGACAGCGGATGTGACAGACAACACGAACCCGCTGGTGATTGCCGGGGATTTCAACACCTCGCCCGCTATGGGGGATAATCGACAGCTGTTGAAGGCCACGCGCGACGCGGTCAGCTATACCTCGATTGTCTATCCCGCCACCTGGCGGGTTGGCGGTCAGCTGCCCAAACTTTGGCGCAACGACTGGTTCCTGGTTGGCAATGCTTTGCATGTCGCCGATTTCCAGCAGATCGATCCAGAGGGCAATTCCGACCACCTGGCGCAGGCGGCCGAACTGCGTGTGCTTGGGGCGGGCACGACAGGCACACAACAGGCGGCACTGGGCGAATGAGGCAGGTGTCAGCCGCCCAGCCGCTCCAACACGCGGCACATCCGGTCGATGCTGCGGCGCACCTCGGGCAAGTGGCGGTCGGCCTCGTGGGTGACCAGCCATTGGTCGTGCGTCAGCTCGGGCACCACCGTGCCGACACGGCGCAGGCCTGGCTCTGCATCGCCAATGAAGGTCGGCAAGAGCGCTTTGCCTTGCCCCGCCAGTGCCAGGTCGAGCGCATTGCGCGGGCTGTTGACCTCGCAGGCGGTGTCGGCCCCGGCGATCTGCGCCACCCAGCGCGCCGAGGGCGTTTCGGCCACCACCCGGATCCAGCGTTCCGGCGCGTCCGGCGTGGCGTAGGGTGCAAATTCCACTGCCGCCAGCTTGCGCCCAGCCAGCGTCTCTTCGGTCGGACGGCGGTTGCGAAAGCCGATCACCACCTCTCGGCGGGTAATGTCCAGCACCCGCTCGGCCGACATAAAGCGCAGCCGCACGTCGGGCGGCGTGCCCGTCACGGCGTCGAACGACCGCAGCAAGGCCAGCGTCGTCCAGGTGCCCGCCGACACCTTGACCAGTGGCAGGCCGTCCGCACCAGGCCGTGCCACCAGCCGAGCAATCCGCGCTTCGACCTCCAGAAGCTCGGTCATCAGCGTCTGGCCCTCGCTGGTCAGCCGGTAGCCCCGGTCGTGGCGTACAAAGAGGTCGCGGCCCAGGCTGCGTTCCAACCCATGCATTCGGCGCCCCAAGGTCGCCGGGCTGCGCCCGGTCACTTTTGCCGCGGCCGACAACCCGCCGCCGCGCGCCACCGCGAGGAACAGGTTCAAGTCGTCCCAATCCGTCCCGGGGGCCTCTTTTGGGCGCTCTCCGGGCCCCGTCTCATCCTTCGTCATCGTTTCACCAGTGAAAAGATCAGTTCAAACCGTTTCGTTTCATAGCCACCACATGGCCGCTAACCTGATGTCAGGTCAAGCGCCGCATCCCCCAGCAGCCCCGAAAGGAGACCTCTCATGTCGCATTCTTTGAAAACCGCTACGTCCTTCCCCGCCGAACGTGCCTCTGCCGGTCAAAAGGCCGAGGAGGCGTTTTTGCAAGAGCATGGCGGCAGCGGGCCGCGCGCGCTGTTCCGCAGTGTCGAGGCCATAACTGCCAGCGGCCCAGCCTTGCGGCGCCTGCTTGCGGGTACATCGCTGCCGTCCCTAAAGCTGCGGGGCTCGCTGGTATCGAAACAAGAGAGGTCTGTATGACGCCACACCTGCCTGAGATGACCGCCCGCCCAATCGGGCGCCATGGCCCAGAGGTGTCCCGCTTTGGCCTGGGCACCATGACCTTTGGGGTTGAGACCGACGAGGCCGAGGCGCATCGCCAGCTCGATCTCTTCACCGCTGCTGGTGGCACCCTGATCGACACGGCGGATGTCTATGGCGGCGGCGCGTCCGAAGAGATCATTGGCCGCTGGGCGGCACAGCGGGCAGGGGGATATAACGACGTGATCCTCGCCACCAAGGCCCGGTTTGCCCCGCCCGCAGGCAGCGCCGGGGCCTCGCGCCGCGGCTTGCGGCTGGCGCTTGAAGCGAGCCTGAAACGCCTGCGCACCGAGGCGGTCGACATCTATTTCATCCATGGCTGGGACCGCGAGACCGAGATCGATGAAACCCTGTCGACGCTTGGCGATTTTGTGCGCGAGGGCAAGGTGCACTATGTGGCCTGGTCAAACCTCGCCGGCTGGCAGGTACAAAAGATCGTCTCACATGCTCGCGCCCATCGGCTGCCCGTCCCGGTGGCGCTGCAGCCGCAATACAACCTGCTTGACCGGACCATCGAGCTGGAGGTGCTGCCCTGTTGCGAGGCAGAGGGCATCGGCCTCACCCCTTGGTCGCCGTTGGGGGGCGGTTGGCTAACCGGCAAGTACCATCCCGATACGCGCCCAACCGGCGCGACCCGGCTCGGCGAAGACCCCAATCGCGGGGTCGAGGCGTATGATCTGCGCAACACCGATCACACCTGGCACATCCTGTCGGTTCTGCATGACGTTGCCGAAGAACTCGGGAGGCCTGCGGCGCATGTGGCGCTGGCCTGGCTGGCCGACCGGCCCTGCGTCTCAGCCCCCTTGCTGGGCGCGCGCAGCGCCGAACAGTTGGCGGACAACCTGCGCGCCGCTGATCTGGTGCTGACGCCCGAGCAGACGGAGCGGCTGACCCAGGCCTCTGCCCCGGGCCTGCCGGCCTATCCCTACGGCTTTCTGCGGAACTGGTCCAAGCTCGATATCTGGGACAGGTTGGGGACAGGCGCCTGAGCCGCCTGTCAGGCGCACGCCGCCATCACCCCATGCTTTGCAGCGCATCCTTCGACGCCGTCGCGCGCGGCTTTTGCCGCAGCACGTTTTCCAGCGTGGCGATCAAGTCGGCTTTCTGGAAGGGTTTGTTGAGCAAGACCAGATCGTCACGGGAGGCGCCTTGCAGTTTCTCGACGGCGTTCGGATAACCGGAAATCAGCACCACTGGCAGTTCCGGCCGCGTCTCACCCAATTCACAGGCCAGGTCCAAGCCACTCTTGCCACCGGGTAACATCACGTCACTGAGCACGAGGTCGATCGCGGGGTGGTCGTCGAGAATGCGCTTGGCGTCCTGCACGTTTTTGGCGCTGACCACGTGATAGCCTGACGTCTCCAGAATGCGGATCGTCAGCGTGCGCACTTCGCGGCTGTCTTCGACGACCAGAACGGTTTTGCGATTGTCTGGCCTGGCAGGAGCGCCCTTTGCGGGACGCGCTGCTGTTGACGGTTGTTCGAACCGTGGCAGGAAGAGCGTCACCGTGGTGCCGGTGCCTTCCTTGCTGTCGATCTGCATGTGGCCGTCGCTTTGCAGCGCAAAGCCGTAGACCATCGACAGCCCCATGCCGGATCCCGAACCGACCGCTTTGGTGGTGAAAAACGGGTCTGTCGCGCGTTCAAGCACCTCGGGGGCCATCCCGGTGCCGCTGTCCGATACCGTGATGGCAACAAATGGGGCGTCGGCCAGGGTCTTGTCATGTGCGTCGGCAAAATCGGCGCCCACCGCATTCTTGCAGGTGATCGCCAGCGTGCCGCCGCCCGGCATCGCGTCCCGCGCATTGAGCGCGAGGTTTAGAAGGGCGGCCTCCAGATGGTAGGGATCGGCGCGCGCGAGCCAGATATCGTCTTCGATCTCCAGCGATACCTCGACCCCGGCGCCCAAGGTGCGATCGAGCACCTGCGTGGTCTGCTGCAAGAGCTTGGGCACGCTGATCGGTTTGGTCAGCAGGGGCTGCTTGCGGGCATAAGACAAGAGCTGCCGGGTCAGCTCGGCCCCGCGTCTGGTGGCATCGAGGATGGGTTTGGTCAGCTGCGGATCGAGCGACGGGTCTTCCTGCAAAAGCTCGGCATTGCCCTGGATCACCTGCATGAGATTGTTGAAGTCATGCGCGATCCCGCCGCTGAGCTTGCCGATGGCGTCCAGCTTTTGGCTTTGCCGCAACGACTGCTCCATCGCGCGCTGTTCGCCTACGTCGCGGAAGACGATCACGGCGCCCACGACCTCACCACTGGCCTCGCGGATGGGGGCAGCGGAATCGTTGATGGGATACTCTTGGCCATCCCGGCTGAAGAGCAACGAGCCATTGGTCAGATCAACCATGTGGCCCGTGGCCAGGCATTTCTCTACCGGGTTGGGGGCGGCTTCGCGCGTGGCTTCATTGACGATGCGAAAGACCGCGGGCAGCGGCTGATCGATCGCGTCGCTCAAGCTCCAGCCGGTCAGCGTTTCGGCGACTGGGTTGATATAGGTGATCCGGCCGTTGATGTCGGTGGCAATCACCGCGTCGCCGATGGATTCCAGCATCACCGCCGCCCGCTGCCGCAGCGCATCTTCCGAACGTGTCAGATCGCCGATCCGTGCGCCCAGCCGCGACACCATATCTTGCAGCGTTGTCCCCAGCGCCTGGATTTCCCGTGGGCCAGAGACATCGATCCGTGTGTTCAGATCGCCGGCCGAGATACGCTCGGCCGTGCGCGCCAGCCGTTCGATCGGGCGCACGATGCGGTTCGATTGCATCAGTGCCACCAGCGACCCGATCACCAAGAGTATCGCGGCGCTGAGAAACGTGTTGAAGCGGGCGTCTCTGGCCGTGGCAAGGGCAGCGTTCAACGGCCGGGTGACCACGACATAAGCCGCGCCCCCCACCAGGTCCAAGGCATCGACAGCCACCAATCCTTCGGTCCCGTCAGCCAGCGGATGCCGCCCATTGGCCCCGGGCAGCTCAAAAACGCTGTTGGAGAGAACCTCGGCCGGGGAGGGATGCGCCAAAACGCGGCCACCTTCGTCAACGACGAAGGCCACGGTGTCCTTGGGCAGTTCCAGATCGGCCAACAACTCCCAGATCGGCCTGAAACGCACATGCGCCAGAAGGATGCCGCGGATCGACCCATCGCGCCGCACGTGGATCGGCAGCCCGATATCGACCAGCGGCTCCCGCAGAGCGTCGTGATATTCGATGGTGCCGACAAAGACGTCGTTCTGATCCCAATACCCGGGTGAGACAAAGCGCTCATCCCGCCAGTGCTCGGGATCGCTTGGCAAGGTCGTGGTGCGCGACGAAAAGATCCCGATCTCACCCATGGCGGAGAGCACGGCAATTTCCTGATAGACCTGATCATGCGCCATCAGCCGCCGAACATCGGCTAGCAAGTCGTCGGCGCCGGCCTCGGCCAGGTCATTTGTCCGCTCAAAGACCCGCAATTCATTCACGCGGGTGGTGATGAAAGAGGTGATCTCACGCTCAACCCGAATGGCCACTTCGCGTTGCAGCGCAAGGCTTTGCGCCTCCAACTCATTGGCGCTGCGCTGACCGGCCAGAAGCCCCAGAAACAGCACAGGCAACGTCGCGAGGCATGCGACGAACAGATACAACTGTATGCGTAGGCTATGAAACACTTGTGAACCTGCCCCTGGAGCGTCGCAAACTTCTGTTACGACCGTTTTTTGCGTTGATGAGTCATTGCGCGATCCTGTCTTTGCGCACGATGAAGTTGGCTTGTTGCAGATCCCCTTCGGATAGGTCGATGCCCAATCGGCGCGCGGCAGCAAGATTGATCGTCAGGTAGAAATCGGCGACCTCCACCGGCGTGATCCGGGGATCGGCGCCGCGCAGGATCCGGTCGGCGATCCGCGCCGCTTGCAGGCCGACCTCGCGATGCATGATACCGTAAGCCATCAGCGCGCCGTCTTCGATCTGTGCATAACTCGGCCCCGAAACGGGCAGGCTGCGCGCATTGGCAACGGCGATCAACTCATCCACATGCCGGTTGACCGTGCTGTCGGGCAGCATGAAGACGGCGTCGATATCTGGAGGAATATCGGCCAGCAGGGCCGAGACCTCATCATCGGACCGCGCATGCCGATGGACGAGGGTGAGGCCAAGCGCACTGGCCGCGTCGTCCAATTGTGCCGCAGCACTGACCGGGGCGGCATCGTCCGGGTTGTAGGGCAGCAGGACGCGGCGCACCTGCGGCAGGATTTCGTGCAAAAGCTCAAGCCGGCGCGCCTGGTTCTGGCTCAGCATGACACCCGTCATGTTGCCGCCGGGGGCACTGAGGTCGGTCATAATGCCCGCAGCGACCGGATCGGCGACCACACCGAAAATCACCGGCACACCGCTCTCCTTAGTCGCCGTATTGGCCGCAACCCCGGTGGGCGTGCCCGCGGTAAAGAGGATATCTGCACCACGTGCCACCATGTCTTCGATCGCGGCGCCCAGTTCTGCCCGCGGAACGGGCTTTCCGGTGTCGAGGAACGTCGCGTTCTTGCCGTCTTCATAGCCCAGCTCAGTCAGCCCCTGCCGGAACCCGTCGATATTCCGCAATCCATTGGGATTGTTGGTGATCATGCCGATTGCCAATGGTTTGGCCGGGTCTGCGTCGCCATTTGCGGGATCGCCATAGGCCCACATCCCGAGGACCCCGGCCAAAGCAATCACACCGGCAAGCCCTGCCGTTCTGCGAATATGTGTCGATCTCTGCAAGGCGTCCAAGCCGTTACTGTTTCGTTTTCGATCCGTTTCGGCCCGACTCGCAACCGCTTACATTCAGGAACATCGCCTTGGATCTTCTCAAACAGTTATTAACACTTTGGCTAACAATTCGTTAATTGCGGCGCCTGCGCCATCAAACGGTCCGGCGTCTTTGGGATTTGGCAAGACTTGTTAACGCGTGCGCGCCAAGGCCAATCTGCCACACTGCTAGCTGACACGCTCTGGCTCTTTGGAAAACGCCGACCGGTGCGCCGACAATAGGGCGGTATAAGTCATTCATATCAGTGCTTTGCAGCGCACCTTTCCAGTATAGGGGCCGCGAACGCTCTGGCGGACGGATCGGCCGGCACGCGCTCAAGAACCAGTTCCGGAAATCCAACCCACGGTGGCGGTTTCAGGCGTCCTGTCAGGCGTTTGAGCGCCCTCAAGAGCCCGCCATAGGCCGGAATGTTTTAGCTAAAATCCGCCCAATTCGGTTGGGTATTTGGCAAGAACTTGCCGCTAGGTAGAGGCAACTGGGAATCACAACCTGTAGGGGCGCCATGAGCATTCACCGTCAACTTTTGACCATCGTAATCGTGCCATTTGTTGGACTGGTCATTCTAGGGGCGATCCTTGTGGTCGACCAAACGCGCACCTTTGTCGCCGCGCAAGAGGCACGGGCGACCGCGTCGCACGCGGTGCATATGTCGAAAATCGTGCACGCGCTGCAGGTGGAGCGTGGCCAATCCGCCGGGCACATCGCCTCCTCCGGTGCAAACTTTGCCGACACGCTTCCCGACGTGCGGCAAGCAGCGGATCAGGCCATCCAGGCCTTGCCGGCTGCGCTGCGCGCCGACCTCACCTGGCTCACCGCGCTGCCGGAACGGCGCGCGGGGGTGGATGCGCTGACACTGGCCTTGCCGGATATGGCCGCCTGGTACACCGCTTCGATACGTGAGGCGATGACCCTTGTGGATCATATGCTGATCGAGTTCGAAGACCCGTCGATCCTGCGCCTTGGCGCCGGCTACATTGCGCTCTCCGAGGCCAAGGAGGCCGCCGGATTGCAGCGCGCCGCGGGTGCCACCGGATTGGCCGCCGGCGTGTTTCAGCCACAGCAATTCAACGCCTTCATCGCGCGCGGCGCGGTTGAGGCCAAGTTCCTCGACGTCGCCAAATTGGAGCTGAACACGGTGCTGAATGGCGTTGATTTTGCAGGCCTTCAGGCAGACACGGGCGTTGCCGCCTTCCGCACTGCGATCATCGCCGAAGGCGCGTCTTCCGCGCCGGCCGATTTGACGGTGCCAGACTGGTTTGCCCGCTCCACCGCCTGGATCGACGCGCTGCACGACATCGAACTGCGTGTTACCGACACAATCGCGACCCTCGCGGCGGCCAATGCCCGCACGGCGTTTTACTTTCTGGCCGGTACGCTTGCGCTCGTCGCGCTGGTCATCTGTGTGGCGCTTCTCTTGGGGATGAAGGTCCGCCGCTCGGTCCGCAAGAGCTTTGAGGCGCTTGAGAACGCGATGGAACGGCTGGGGCGCAAGGAGTTTGACATGCGCACGCGGGAACAAGACTTGGATACCGAGGTCGGCCGCCTCTTTGCCGCCATCGACCAGACAAGGAATGAGCTGCAAAAGGCCGACGCCCAGTTGCTTGAGGCGGATGCGGCGCGGGTGGGCGTCTTGGCGGACATGGAACGCGCGTTGAAACAGCTATCGGGCCGGGATCTGAGCTGCAAGATCGATGGCGCGTTCCCGGAGGAGTACCTGGGCCTGCAAGAGGCGTTCGAAAAAGCCGTTCAGCAATTGGCCGGTGCCATGGCCACAGTGCAATCGGCGGTGTCGGCGGTTGAAACCGCCAGTTCCGAGCTCGATGCGGTGACAGGCGACATGGCGTTGCGCACCAGCTCGCAGGCGGCCTCACTGGAGCAGACCACCGCCGCCCTGACCGAGCTGACGTCGCGGGTGCAGAACGCTGCAGACATGGCTGGCGAAGCGGATGACGCCAGCATGAAGCTCAAGCAGGACGCGGCCATGGGCAAGCAGACGGTTGATGAAACGCTGCCCATCGTGGAACGGATCTCGCAAGCGTCCAACAAGATGGCGGCGATGGTCACGCTGATCGACGATATCGCGTTTCAGACCAACCTCTTGGCGCTCAACGCCGGGGTCGAAGCGGCCCGCGCGGGTGAGGCTGGGCGTGGATTTGCCGTGGTCGCCGGCGAAGTACGTAGCCTGGCCGTTCAGGCCGGCAACACGGCCAGCGAAATCAACGGCTTGATCCAGGAAACGATCGAGACGGTGCAAAGCGGGGTCAAGATGGTTGGCGAAATGGCCGAGGCGTTCCGCCAGATCGACCACCGGGCCAATGACGCGACCAAGGCGGTGTCCCAGGTCAAGACCGAAGCCGACGCCCAGGCCCGCGCCATCACCGAGATCCGCACCGCGATCACCTCGCTCGACGAGGTCACGCAACACAACGCGGCGATGGTGGATCAATGCTCGACGATGGCGACCTCCCTTGGGGAAAAGGCCAATGACGTGCATTTCCTGATGTCCTCGTTCACTGTCCCCGAGGACGCGCAGGCGCAGGATATGGGTGTTACACCAAAGCGTCTGGCTAGCTAGGGTAGGGCGGCCCGGGCAACTGCCGTATCCGGGCGATCCACCGGTACTCGTGGGCCTTTCGCCGGCGTACAATCCCCTGCGCCGTCGGCAGCGTCAGACCACGTGGCCTTCGGCGTCGAACCAATGTACGCGTGCTTCGTCGAACATCATCGTGGCGGCATCACCCGGGCGCAGGTGGGTGTCCCCGATGACCCGCGCGGTGACCTTGCCGGCCGCGCCGCAATCGACCAGCACGAAGGTGTCGGCGCCGAGGTACTCGATCACGTCGACCTCACCCTGCAGGTGGCCATCCCCTCCGTCGATCAGCGCGATATGCTCGGGCCGGATCCCGGCGGATGAGGCCTGCTCATGCGGGGTCAGGTTGTGGGCGGCATCGGCGGCAATGATGTTCATCTGCGGTGAGCCGATGAATTGCGCCACAAAAAGGTTGGCCGGGCTTTCGTAAAGCTCGCGCGGCGTACCCACCTGCACGATCTGGCCGGCATCCAGCACCACGATCCGGTCAGCCAGAGTCATCGCTTCGACCTGATCATGGGTGACGTAGATCATCGTCGAGGCCAGCGACTGGTGCAGCTTGGCGATCTCATAGCGCATCTCAACCCGCAAAGCGGCGTCGAGATTCGACAAGGGCTCGTCAAAGAGGAACGCCGTCGGATCGCGCACGATAGAACGCCCGATCGCCACCCTCTGTCGCTGCCCGCCCGACAGATCCTTGGGCCGCCGGTCGAGATAAGCCTCGAGCTTGAGCACTTGTGCGGCCTCGTCGACCTTGGCGGCAATCTCGGCGGCCGGCAGCCCTGCGGATTTCAATGGAAAGCCCACATTGTCGCGTACCGACATATGCGGATAGAGCGCGTAGGACTGGAACACCATCGCCAGACCCCGCTTATAAGGTGGCTCGGCAGTCGCATCCCGGTCACCGATCAGAACCTGGCCGCGGCTGGTTTCCTCCAGCCCGGCGATCATCCGCAGCAAGGTGGATTTGCCGCAGCCGGACGGGCCGACAAAGATGATGAACTCACCTTCCTCGATTTCCAGGTCGACGCCCTTGATGACCTGGATGTCACCAAACCATTTCTCAACCGCCTTGAGTGTGATCGATGACATCAGGCCGCCCCTTTCACCGCCGTTGCTGGCGCTTTGCCGGCCCAGGTCAGCCAGATCGCCGCGGTCCAGGTGAAATCGGCGCCGCCGCAGGGGGTGGCGTCGATCGGGTCGAAATACTCGTAAAACCCGTGTTGCCGGATCAACTCGGCCGTCTCGGCCCGCAACCGTTCAGCGAGTTCGTGGCGCCCCGACGAGGTCAGCCCCAACGCGATCAGCGCATTGACCACGGGCCAGGTGGGACCGCGCCAGTATTTGCGCGGGTTGAACGACGCGGCTTCGGGGTCGGCCGAAGGGATGCCGAAATTCACCTTGTCCCAGACGCGATCCAGTTGCGCGTCAAGCTCCGGCGTGGCGGCGTCGGCCAGATAGGCGAGGAACGCGCCCGACCCCAGAACACCGGCAAACGCGTCGCTGCGCAGATCCCGCGCATCATAGGCGCCCAGCTCTGCGTTCCAGATCACAGGCAGAGCCGCGCGCAGCGCCTTGGCCCACCCTTGCAACTCGGTCGTGTCATGCCCAAGCGCGTCGCCGATGGCGATAAGGTCTTCATGCGCGCGCAGCAGGATAAAGGTGATGCCCGGATCGGCCATCAGGAACGGCCCGTCGGCCACGATCCGCGCATCGTCCCACCCGACGTCGCGGCCAAACTCGACGATGGCGATATAGCGGTCGTAATCCTCTTTGGTGGGGCGCATTTCCGGGTTCACATGCCCGGTGTCGCGCCGCGTGTAGGGCGCCACGCGTGATCCATCGACCCCGGCCATGCCGATATCCCAGTCCGGGCAGTTGTCGCGCCCGCTTTCCCAGGGATGGATGATGGCGACCGGCCCATGACCGCAACGCGCCTCGTGCCACCAGCGGTGCCAGCGTTCCATCGCGGGGTATAGCCGGGCGATCCGTGCCCGTCCTGCCTCAGGGTCCATGTCCCAGATCAGCCGGGCAAGGGTGGCCGCGACAGGAGGTTGGGAAATGCCGGAGGTTTCGGGCCACTGGCCGGTGCCCCAGACATCGGGGCCGGGGAAATAACCCGGGTCGCTCTGGTGAAAGATGATATGCGGGACCATGCCGTTGTCCCATTGACTGGCGAACAACGTATCCAGTTCGTCCCAGGCGCGGGCATTGTCAAAGGTCGCGAACCCCCAGGCGGCAAAGGCGCTGTCCCAGTTCCACTGGTAGGGATAAAGCCCATGGGTCGGCAGGGTATAGCCGCCCTTGTCGTTCTTTTTCAGGATGGCGCGGGCCTGGTCGTCAAGAGTGGTCATCAGCCTTTCACTGACCCTGCGGTCAGCCCTTTTGTCATAAAGCGTTCCAGCCCCAGGAAAATCACCATGATCGGTACGGTGGCGATCACTGAACCGGCCATCAGGTGCTGGCGTGGAATTTCAGAGGTGTTGAGCGAGGCGATGCCCCGGGTCAGCGTGAAGGTGCTGGGATCGTCCAGCAGCATGAAGGCCAGCAGAAACTCGTTCCAGGCGATCATAAAGACATAGAGCGACACCGACGCCATCGCCGGTAGCGACAGGGGCAGGGTGATCTTCCAGATCACGGCGAGCCGTGTCAGCCCGTCCATCAGCCCGGCTTCTTCGATCTCTGCCGGCAACCCACGGAAATACCCCTGCAGCATGTAGAGCGCCACTGGGATGGTGGTGACCGGATAAATCAGGATGATGCCAAACAGCGAATTGCGCAGCCCTGTCATCGAAAAAGCGATGTAGATCGGCAGCGCTAGCACGATCATCGGCACCATGTAGATCAGCAGGATGGAGCGTGAGAACGCGGCTTGGCCTTTGAACCGAAGGCGCGCGACGGCATAGGCGCCGGGCACGGCGAATAGAAGCGTGATCAGCACGGTCAGGATTGAAATGCCAAAGGAGTTGATCAGGTAGGTGCCGAAATTGAACTGGGTGAAAAGCTCATCATAGCTGCGCAAAAGGCCCCAGCCCTTGCTGAGATCGACCGAGAAATCCAAGGGGTTCTGCATCAGCTCCGCCTGGTTTTTCAGGCTGGTCATGACCATGACGTAAAACGGGATCAGCACGATGGCGGTGAAAAAGATATAGCCAAAACCCGTCAGGAACCGGATCACGGAATGCTCAAATTCGTGCCGACTAAGCGCGCCGGGTGTGACCTCATCGAGGATGATGGCCAATGTTGGTGCAAAAGCTGCCGCCAAGATCAGCGCGCCAAAGGTGCGGGCAAAGCTGCCGGTGCTGTCGCCGATCAGCATGGGTCCAAGGCCGATTAGCACGAGTACGGCAATCACTGCCGCAACGACAGCCTGCACGAGCGGGGAGCGCCCGATCTGCACCAGCGCGGTGCCGGCGACACCACCCCAGACAAAGGACCACAGGATCGACGGGCGGAACGGATCGCCGGTGGCGAAGGACATCGCGACCGACACCGTGACGCTCAGCACAAACAGCCAGAACGCCCCCAGCAGGGGCCCGGTGATCAGGCCAAAGCGCAGCATGCTCATAGCCCTTCCTCCCGGCTGATATATTTCAGGAAGAAGATCGAGAAGGTCAGCAGGCAACCAAAGATCACCACCGCCACCGCCGCCCCCGCGCCGATATTCGAGATGGCAAAGGCCTGTTCATAGACATTCACCGTCAGGGTGCGGGTGCCGGCATTACCGCCGGTTAGCAGGAAAATGTCGTCGAACTTGTTAAACGTCCAGATAAAGCGCAAGAGGAACAGCACCGACAGGATACCCAAAAGCTGCGGTAGGCTGAGAGACCAGAACTGCTGAAACGGGCTGGCGCCGTCCATATCAGCAGCCTCATACATGTCGTGGTCGATGGATTGCATCCGCGCCAGGATGAAGAGGAAACATAAGGGGAAATAGCCCCACATGGCAAAGACCGTGACCATGATCAGCGCCCAGGGCCGCACGCCGAAGAAATTGATCGCCTCGCTGGTCACACCCATCTGCACCAAAAGCGCATTGGCCGAGCCGGAGAAGGGATCGAACAGGATCACCCAGGTAAAGGCCACCGCGATGATCGGCGCGACGTAGGGGAAGAGGTAGAGCCCGCGCAGAATCCCCTGACCGCGGAAGGATTTGTTGAGCAGAAGGGCGGAAAACAGCCCCAACACCAGCGCACCGATGGTGCCAAAGAAGGTGTAAAAAAGTGTGACCCAAAGCACCTGCCAAAACTCATTGCCGTCAAAAATCCGCGCGAAGTTTTCCAGGGTAAAGGTGGTGTTGGTTAGCACACTGCTGCCCCGCCCGGTCACGATGGCCGCGCTGTCCTGAGGCCGCAGGCCATTGTCGAGATAGGCCTGCTCAATCGTCACCGGGATCATCAGCCGTTCCCGGAACCCGCCCTCAATCTCGCCGAAATCACAATAGAGCGTGCGGTCTTCCAGCGTGCAGCGCGGGTCAAGCGCACCTACCACAAGGCCCAGGGGCAGTGTGTCGGTCAGGGTGACATCGCGGATCGGCTGGTCTTGGGTCGAGTTGCGGATCCGGTAGCGGATATTGGCCTCGTCGCCCACAGCATCCGTATCGCCGCGGATGTCCTCGCGCAGGACCACTTCGGGCGCGCGCAGATCAGACAATTGCACCGGTTTGAAACTGATCCAGAAGATCGCCAGCAGCGGCAACACGACGACCAGTGACACCGCCGTGATCGTTGGCAGCAAAAGGCCCCAGGCCAGCCGCGCTTCGCGCTTGGCCAGGTGTCCGATTCCCTTGGGGGGGACAGCGTGTGTCATGATGCGGCCCGCTTGGCTTTGGGAGGGCCGGGGCGGCGGGTGGGCCGCCCCGGCCTTTCAGGGTCGGTTACTCCACGCCGGCGATGGCCTCGTTCAGCGCCGCAACGGTGGCGGCGGCATCCTGGGCACCGTCGATATACTCACGCACCGCGCGGTTGATCACCTGGCTGTTGATGATCTTCGACGCGGTGGCGAGCTGGCCATCCGCCACACCCCAGCGCTGCGCCACGTCCAGGCCGCCGACGATTTCGTCAATCATCTCTTGGGCATAGAGATCCCCCAGCGGGGCCTTGCGGTCGACACCCACATCCAGCGTGGCCCAAAGATCGGCAAACTGTGTCGGGTTGTCCGCCGTGCCGCGCCGGACCGGGAACTTGCCTTCCGGCGCAATCGCCAGCGTCTGGCCATAGCCTTCGTTCATCGAAAACTCGACAAACTCCATCGCCGCATCCGTGGACGCGTCCGAGGTGATGCCGAAATAGCGGATATCGGCCCAGGCCGCGCCATCGGGGTTCGAGGGGCCGGAGAAGTTGGTCACGATCCCGGTGGCCGCCGCCAGATCGCGCGAGGTCGGATCGTCGTTAATGGTGGGCGGCGCGCTGTCGCGCAGGCCGGCGAGCTCATCGAGGATAAAGGGCGACCAGATGATCATCGCCGCGTTGCCGCTGAAATAGAGCGTCCGCGATTGCTGCCAGAACAGCTCCCCCGGAGGCGAGGCTTCGGCGATGGCCTTGTAGAAATCCAACACCTCGATGGTCTTGGCCTCATCCAGCGGTTGGATGCCGTCGGACCCCACCGGGCTGACGCCATTGGCGAGGAAGACATGCTCCAGCACCTGGCTCATGAAGTTTTCGTCCACCTTGGTGGCGGCGACAAAACCGTACATTTCCGGCGGGTTGTGCAGCGCCTCGATGGCGGCCAACACGTTGGCATAGCTGGTCGGCGGCTCAAGGCCCGCCTCGGCGAACTTGTCGGCGCGGTAGACAATCATCTGCGTCCAGCCATCCACCGGGACCGAGGCGACACCATCCGCGGTAGCCGCCATGCTGAGCGCGCCGGGGGCAAAGGTGCCTTCGCCCAGGCTGTCAACCACGTCGGTCGCGGCATCGGTGTCGAGGATACCGGCCTCGGCCCAGGGCAGGGCGTATTGCAGCGGGTGATAGATGACGTCCGGCAGGTCGCCGGCGGCAAAGGCGGCGGTGGCGCGGGTGCCCAGATCGCTTTCGGTCACGGGGATCACCTCGACCGTATGGCCAGAGGCCGCGGCGAAATCGGCGGCCATCTGTTCTTGGCGTGCGAGCCGTTCGGGCTGTTCCTCGGTTGTCCAGAAACGCAGGTTTTCCGCGCTGGCAGACAGCGTCGACAGAATAAGCGCCGTTGCCGTTCCCAGCATTAGTTTCGTTTTTCCGTTGGTTTTCATCGTCTTCCTCCCATTGAAGATCATTTGTGTGTCAAACTTTATCGTTGGTTATTTGGGGCCTTGATGCCCCTTGCGATATCCGGTGGCTCTGCCCCTGACCCAGGCCGTGCGGGCGGCCTGCACATAGTCTCCTCCTGCAAATCATCGTGATACCCGAATCCGGTTTCGGCAAGAGTTTCGTTTCGCGTGAGCGTGGCGGTGGTTGCCGCAGGTTTGGTGGATGCGCCGGAGAGCGTGCGGTCCCACTTGTTGGCTTGGTGGGTAAAAAGAAATGAAAACAATTATTTACTGGATTATCCTCAGGCAAGACGTGAAGAATGCCTAGCTCCGAAACCGATCCCCACCCGGATCATAGACGCATCTCGGCACAACCTTGGCCGGAACATGTTCGCCGATCACATCCACAGAAAGCACGCTGCCTTCCCCAGCGTATTCCGGTGCCACAAAGCCAAGCGCGAGATTCTGGCCGACCCTGTGGCCCCAATCACCCGAGGTGACGGTGCCGACCACTTTCCCGTCAGCCATGATGGACGCGCCGCCATGGGCGGGCGCCGTTGTGCTGTCTAGCGACACCATCACCAGACGTTTGCGCGGGCCAGGGCCTTGCCGGGCGATCAGGGTGTCCTTGCCGATGAACTCCGGTTTGTCGAGCCGCACGAAGCGCTCCAGCCGGGTTTCGAACGGATCAAACTCGGTCAGCAGATCGGATTTCCAGTGCAGGTATCCCTTTTCCAGCCGCATCGACTCGATCGCCCGCGCCCCGAAGAGCCGCATCCCATGTGCGGCCCCGGCCTGTTGCAAGGCTAGGTAAGCGGCAAAAAGCTGGGCGTTCGGCACGTGGATTTCATAGGCCAGCTCACCCGAGAAACTCACCGACATGACGATGGCCGGCGCGATGCCGACAAAGGCCTCGCGCACAGACAGCCAGGGGAACGCCTCGGCCGACCAATCGCCGCGCGCGGCGGCCGACAGAACCGCGCGGGCCTTGGGCCCGGCCAAGAGCAGGATGGTCCAGTCATTTGTCAGCGACCGGATCTGCACGTCCTCTTCAGCGCGCAGATGGGCGGTCAGCCAGTCCATGTCGTGAAACTCCGCCGCCGCGGCCGACCCGTACCAGATTCGCGCAGGCCCCGTGGCGCCTGTGGGCAGGTTGGCCAAGGTCGCTTCGCATTTCACCATGCCGTGGTGGTTCAAGAGGTAACTGAGCCCCACACGTCCCGAGGCACGCGGGATGCGCCCACAGGTCATTCGATCCAGGAAGGTATGCGCATCCGCCCCGGTGATCTCGAACCGGTTGAAACCATTGACTTCGCTCAGCCCGACCCTGGTTTGCACGGCGCGCACTTCACCCGCGACCACGTCGAACACCTCGGTAAAGCGAAAGCTGTGGGTTTCGGCGAAATCGGGTGTTGGTTTGATGTAATCGATCCGCTCCCACCCGTTCACAACGGTGAACTCCGCCCCCGCCGCCGCCAGCACCGGGGTCAGGGGGGTGGTCTTGATCGGGCGCCCCGCAGGGCGGTGTTCGTGCGGGAAATGGAAGCGAAACTCGTTCTGGTAATCCTCGATCGCCTTGAGCGCCGTCAGTTCCACATTGCCATGCCCGGTAAAGCGGCGCGGGTCGAGCACCCAGGTGTCGTAACAGGCCTCGCCATGCACGATCTGCTGCGCCAAGAGCCAGCCATGCCCGCCGCCTTCGCCAAGGCCCGCGCGCAACCCGATGATGCAGAACGCATTGCGCTTGCCCGGGATCGGCCCCACCAGCGGGGCGCCGTCGATCGTGTAAGTGATCGGGCCGTTCACCACCGTCTTGATTCCGGCTTCCATCAGCGGGGGCATACGTTCAAAAGCGCCTTCGAGCACGTCGGTCACCCGGTCAAGATCATCTGGGCAAAGCGCGTTGGTGAAGTGCGGATCAACCCCGTCCATCCCCCAGGTGCGGCAGTCTTGTTCGTAAAACCCCAGCAGCAACCCCTGTTTTTCCTGCCGGCAATAATAATCGCTGATCGGGCAGCGCAGCAACGGCATACGGTGACCGGCCTCGACGATGGCGGGGATGTTTTCGGTGACGAAGTACTGGTGCTCCATTGAGGCAACCGGGTGATGCACACCCATCATCGCGCCGACCTCGTTCACCCGGTAGCCGCAGGCGTTCACCACGATCTCCGCATGGATATCTCCCTTTGGCGTCTCGACGATCCAGCTGTCATCCGGCAGTTGCCGCAGGCCGGTGACGGGCGTGTGGCGATGCACCTCGGCCCCGGCTTTGCGCGCCCGCCGCGCCAGCGCCTGGCAGAGTTGTGCGGGGTCGATATCGCCATCCAGCGGATCCCAAAGCCCGCCGAGCAGGTTGTCGGTGGAAATCAATGGATGCCGCCGCGCGCATTCGGCGGCATCGATCACCTCAAAATGCACGTCCATCCCCCGCGCCATCGAGGCGAAATGGCGATAGCCCTCCATCTGCGCCTCGGTATTGGCCAGCCGAATGCCGCCATCGGCATGATGGTAAGTAATCGGGTAGTCGGGGTCGTTTGCAAGTTCCTGGTAGAGCGCGATGGAGTGTGACTTTAGCCCGACCATCGTCTGGTTCATCCCGAAATTCGTCACCTGCGCGGCCGAATGCCAGGTCGTGCCCGAGGTCAGCTCATCACGCTCCAGCAGCATCACGTCAGACCAGCCTTCTTGTGTCAGATGATAGAGCGTCGAACACCCCGCGATGCCGCCGCCGATCACCACCACCCGCGTGTTCTGTTTCATGTGATGCTCCCTCTTCCACGCGTAGCCAGACGCAAACCGGCCCGTCGCTCAAGGAGATTTGCATAGATTCGGTTTTCTCACATCTTGATCTTTACCAGCTCCGACGAAATCGAAAATGCTTGCCCGGCGGCAGGCTTCGCGCTTGTGTCGTGGCATGACCCGTGATCCTCAGCTTGGCAGACGTCAGGGCGGCCGCAAGAACCGCATCGTCAAGCGGCGTGTCGGCCCCGCCAACCCGGCGCCGCCTGGGCAGGTGGGCGGGCAATACACGCCGTTGCGCGCAGAGGACATGCAGCGAATCTACGATATGGCCAAGCGCCTGCTGGCCGATTTGGGCATGGGTGAAGTGCCGGCGCGGCTGGGCCGTGATCTGGAGGCGGCAGGCGCTGTCTTGCGCGACGATGGCCGGATCAGGCTGCCAGAGCCGTTGGTCGAGGCGGCGGTGGCGCAGGCGGCCAAACAGTTCTGGTTACACGGGCGGGATGCGGAACGTTCTATCCTCGTAGGTGGCGACGCGGTGCATTTTGGCACCGGAGGTGCCGCCGTGCAGACGCTGGATCTCGACACCGGGCGCTACCGCCCTTCGACCCTGGCCGACCTGCATGATTTCACCCGGCTGCAGGATTGCCTGCCCAATGTCAGCTGGTTCACGCGTTGCTGTGTGGCCACCGATGTGGCGGACAATTTCGATCTGGACGTGAACACCGCCTACGCCTTGCTGCGCAACACCACCAAGCCTGTGGCGACCTCGTTTACGCTTGCGTCGCATGTCGCGCCGATTGTCGAGATGCTGGATATTGCGGCGGGTGGTCCAGGCGCGTTCGCCGAACGTCCGTTCCTCAAGGCGCATATCAGCCCGGTTATTTCACCCATGCGCTATGGCGAGGATGCGGTGGATGTTGTCTATGAATGCGTCAAACACAATATCCCGATGTCCTGCATCACCGCCGCGCAATCGGGCGCCACGGCGCCGGCGACGCTTGCGGGGTTCCTCGTGCAATCGCTGGCCGAAACGCTGGCCAGCCTAGTGATGGTGCATGTGATCCAGCCAGGCTTTCCGATGGTGTTTTCCAACTGGCCCTTCGTGATCGACCTGCGCAGTGGCGCGTTTTCTGGCGGCGGGGGCGAGACCGCGCTGCTCAACGCCGCCTCGGCGCAGATTTCCAACTGGCTGGGCCTGCCCTCAGGCGTGGCGGCCTCGATGACCGATGCCAAGGCGGTGGACGCGCAATATGGCGTCGAAAAGGGCCTGACGGCGATGGCGGCGGGGCTGGCTGGGGGCAACCTGATCTACGAAAGCTCCGGCATGACGGCGTCGCTGTTGGGGGTGAGCTTTGAGGGCTTTGTGCTCGACAACGAAATGCACGCGGCGATCTATCGGACACTGCGGGGCGTCGAGGTGAGCGAAGAAACGTTGGGCTATGACACAATCTGCGATGTGGTGCTGGGGGAGGGGCATTTCCTCGGGGCTGAGCAGACCCAGGACGCGATGGAGCGGGATTTTGTCTATCCCAAGCTCGCCGACCGCGAACAGCCGGTGACCTGGGCGGAAACCGGTGCGTTGACCGCGTGGGATCGCGCGCGGATCGAGGCGCGGCGCATCCTCTACACCCACCACCCGCGCTACCTGAGCGCGGAGCAGGACGCGGCGATCCGGGCGCGGTTTCCGATCTTACTCTGAGCCGCTGGGCAGCAGGTGAAACGCGTCGCGCAGCCACGGCGCCTGCGCCACCGTCGGATCGATGACCGCCTGTTGCAGCAAGGGGCGCAGCTGGCCAGCCACCAGATCGACCAGTTCCGGCATCTGGCTGGGTTTGTGGATCAGGGCGATCTCACGGCTGAAATCGCCGGCGGGGTAGGGGAGCAGCCTGAGCCGGTCATGCAGCCGCGCGGTGCGGGCAAAGTTGAGCGCGGTGGTGATGGTCCAGGCCTCGCCGTCCGCCACCAGGCCCAAGAGGTTGGCGGTGCTCTCACATTCGATCCGAGAGGGCAGCGACAGCCGACTGCGGCTCAGCTGGGCGGCAATGCGCTGGCTGATCATCTGCCCGGCGCTGTAACGCAGAAACGCCTGGCCACTATCACCTGCCAGGTAGGTTTCCGGCGTATCGGGGCCGTCCACCGGCACGACCAGAAGGTAGGGGTCACGCAGCACAGGTAGTTCCATGACACCATCAAGCGTCTGATCCGAGGTCGCCGCCAGCCCCAGATCGGCGGTCTCAGTGGCAATCAGGCGGGCGACGTCGTGGCTGGGGCGGGTCAGCACGGTCAACCGGCAATCCGGCAAGGCCTTCAACAGCGTCTGGGCTAAAGGCGGGATTACCGCACTTTCGAAATCCTCGATACTGGCCAAGGTGATCCGCCGCGCGAGCCGCGTCAGATCGGTGCCGCCAATGGCCGACAGGCCCTGCTCCAAAGACAAGAAACCAGCCTCGATGCTGCCCAGCAGCACCTCGCCATCCGCAGTCGGGCGCATCGGCCGCTCGCCATGCCGCAGCAGCGGCGTGCCGACCGCGTCCTCCAAGCATTTGATATGCTGCGACACTGTGCTGGCCGACAGCCCCATCCGGTCCGCCGCGGCCTTGACCGAGCCCGCGCGGGCCACGGCGCGAAACGCCTCGAGCCATTTCAGACTGAGGTCATGCACCTGCATCGTCGACTCAGAGCGCGGCTGTCACAATCATCTCGACCTTCAACTCGGGACGGGCCAGGCGCGCCTCACCACAGGCGCGCGAGGGCGCGTGCCCGACCGGCACCCAGGCATCCCAGACCGCGTTCATCGCGGCGAAATCGGCCATGTCGGCCAGCCAGATCGTGCAATGCAGGATTCGGGTGGCGTCGGTTCCGGCCTCGGCCAGCAACGCCTCGATCTTGTCGAGGCAGGTCTGGGTCTGCTGGGTGATGTCATCCTCGGCATTGCCGACCTGGCCGCAGATATAGACCACGCCATTGTGGATGACGATCTTGCTCATACGGGTGCCGGTTTGCAGGCGGGTGATGTCGGACATGGGGGCTCCTGTTGCGTCAGTGGGCAAAGCGCGCGGGTGACAGCGCTTGGGTCACGCTTTGCGGCAAAGCGGGTGGCTTGCCAAGACAAAGATCGGTGGTGAGGGCGGCAAGGGCCGGGGCAGTTTGCACGCCATAACCGCCCTGACCGGCCAGCCAGAAGAACCCCGGTGCGTCGTGGGCAAAGCCGACAACTGGCGTTGCGTCCGGGGCAAAGCTGCGCAGCCCGGCCCAGCTGTGGCTGGGGCGCTGCAGCGGTAGATCGACCATGGCGTGGAACCGCGCGAGTCCCTCGGCGATAACCAGATCATCGGCCCAGGCGTCCTGGGGCGGAATCGGATCGGTATCGGCTGGTGAGATCATCAGCTTGCCGCTCATCGGTTTGGCGTACCAGGTCTCGGTCACCGAGCCGAAGAGCGGCCAGTGGGTGATGTCGCCCATGGTGTCTGGCAGCGGCATCAACACGGCCGAGCGGCGTTTGGGTTGAAGGCGCATGGGGGTGACGCCTGCGAGGGCTGCAATCTCGTCGACCCAGGCGCCGGCGGCGTTGATCAGCAGCGGCGCGCTGTAGGTGTCGTTTGGCGTCTGTACGCGCCACAAGCCGGCTTGCCGGTCAATACCCGTGACCTTCTGACCCAAAACCAACGTGCCGCCCTGCGTCCGGAATAGTCGGCGGTACCGCTGCAACAGCGCGTCCACGTCAATATCCCGCGCGTCCCGTTCTATCGCCGCCGCTGCGATCCGTGCGCCGCGCAAGACGGGCACATGGGCCAGGGCTTCGTCCCGGGTCAAAACGTCGATCCCGTCCGCGCCGTCCAGATAGGCGCGAAACGCCGGCAGCTCATCCTCGGTGGCGACCAGCAATTCGCCGCGTGGGGACAGGATACCCGCCAGTGCATCGCTGGCATAAGCCTGCGCCGCCACATCGTTTAACGCACGTAGCGTTGCGTTGCCGTAGTTGCGGATGAAGATCGCGGCCGAGCGCCCGGTGGCGTGGGCGCCGAGGGCCGGCTCGGCCTCGATCAGCGTCACATCGGCAGATGCCGCCAGATGCGCCGCCGCACTGACCCCGGCGATGCCACCACCAATCACGAGGATGTCGCAAGCGCTCATCCGGACTGAAAGCCGCTCAGCACGCTGGTCAGGTTTTCACCCAAAGCGGGGCAGAGATAGCCGCCCTCTTGCACAAACAAGACCGGCAATCCCAGGCCCGCAATGACGGCCCCGATCCGGGCAAAGCCCGTGGTGGTCACCGCAAGGCCCTGGAACGGGTCGCCCTCATAGGCATCAAGCCCGAGGGCCACCACAACAACCTCGGCGCCAAAGCTGCGGATGCGGGTCAGGGCGGTCTGCAGCGTGTGCAGGAAATCGTCATCCCCGGTGCCGCGCGGCAATGGCAGGTTGAGGTTCGTCCCCAGCCCCGCACCGGTGCCGCGTTCCTGCGCATGGCCCCAGAAGAACGGGTAAAACCGCGCCGGATCGGCATGGATCGACACGGTCAGCATGTCGCCCCGCGCATAGAACACGCCTTGTGTGCCGTTGCCATGATGCACGTCGACATCCAGCACCACCGCCCGCTTACCCGCCCGGGTCAGCCGCTGCGCGGCAATCGCGCTGTTGTTGACAAAACAGAACCCGCCGGCCATGTCGGCATAGGCGTGGTGCCCGGGCGGACGCGACAGCGTGTAGCCCGCGCCGCCACCGGCGATTAGAAGATCCGCCCCGGCAATGGCCGATTGCGCCGACCAATAGGCGGCCTCCCACGTGCCTTCGGCAATCGGGCAGGCGGTGTCGGCTTGGTGATAGCCGGCTTGCCCCACTGCCGAGGCTGGGTAGCCGTCACTGCGGCTGCGCGGATGGACATTGGGAATGACCTCAGGCCCCGCGCCGTCGATCCTTTGCCAGCGGGTGTAGATCGTTTGCAGGAATTGCAGGTATTCGGGCGTGTGGATATCGGCGATGGGGCCAAGCCCGGCATCCTCCGGAGCGGTGACCTCACAGCCCGCCGCCAAAGCCCCATCGAGCAGGCGCTGGATGCGTTCGGGCTGTTCCGGGTTGGGCTTGATCGCGCCATTGGCCATGAAGTGTTTTGGGTCATGCCGCCATTGGCGGTCATCGAAAAAGGCTTGCATCTTGCGCCCCGTTGCTCTGATTTTTCCCAGACTGCGGGTTAGACGGGTGCTGTGCAAGGTGGTCTTCAGGACCTGCGGGGAGGCTTGCTGTAATCAAGCCCGTGGAAGGAGCGGCAAGGCGACATGTATCTTGGCATCGATCTTGGAACCTCGGCGATCAAGCTGGTTGTGCTGCGGGATGGCGCGGTTTTCGCGCAGGCGGGGGCGGCTTTGTCGGTGTCCTCGCCGCAGCCGGGGTGGTCGGAACAGGCGCCTGGGGATTGGTGGCAGGCGTTGCGCACGGCCTGCGCGCAGCTTGACCTGAACGGGATCAGAGCCGTGGGCCTCTCGGGTCAGATGCACGGCGCGGTGCTGCTGGGCGAGGGCCACGAGGTGCTGCGGCCCTGCATCTTGTGGAACGACAACCGCTCGGCGGGGGCGGCGGAAAAGATGCAGGCGCGCTGCCCGGATGTGAGCCAACGCGCGGGCGTGCTGCCTCTGCCGGGGTTCACCGCACCCAAGCTGACCTGGCTGCGGGCGGAGGAGCCGGAGAACTGGCGCCAGGTGCGCAACATATTGCTGCCAAAGGACTATATCGGCCTGCGCCTGCATGGCGGCTTGGCGACGGACCGATCCGATGCCGCCGGGACGCTCTGGCTGAACCAGGCCACGCGCGGCTGGGATGACGCGCTCTGCGCCGCCTCGGACACCGATCCGGACTGGCTGCCGCCGCTTTTCGATGGCTCGGACGTGGTGGGGCAGGTCACCCCTGGCGCGGCTGACGCCCTCGGACTGCCGCCCGGTATTCCGGTGGTGGCGGGAGGCGGCGATGCGGCAACGGGGGCCTTATCGGTAGGCGCAGTCACACCCGGTGTCGGGTTCATTTCGCTGGGCACGTCCGGGCAGCTCTTTGTCTGCAGCGACGGCTACCAACCGAACCCGGATGAGTTTGTGCACGCCTTCGCCCACACGCTGCCCAACCGCTGGTATCAGATGGCGGCGATGTTAAACGGGGCGCGGCCTCTGGCGTGGTTCGCCGGGGTGCTGGGCTGCGATGTGGCCACGCTTCTCTCGCGCGCGGAAGGGGCGGACGCAACACGCGTGCCGCTCTTCCTGCCATTCCTCACCGGCGAACGCAGCCCGCATGGCGACCCGGATATTCGCGCCACGTTCTATGGCCTCGACGACGCCACGGGCACCGACGCGATGTGCCGCGCGGTGGTCGAGGCGGTGGCGTTTTCCATGGCGGATGCCTGCCAGAGCTTTGGCGCCACGCTCGATGGCGATCAGCCGCTCTTGGCCATCGGCGGCGGGGCGCGCAGCGATCTGGTGTTACAGAGCATCGCTGATGCCACAGGCCAGGTCCTGGTCCGGGCCGAAGGGGCCGAGGCCGGGCCTGCGTGCGGGGCGGCGCTCTTGGCGCAACATGCCGTTGAAGGCGGCCGGATCGAGGATGTGTTCAAGCGTCCATCCACCGGACAGGTCTTTGAACCGACAGACCAGCCTGCGCTGATGCAACGGCTGCACCGTTACCGCGCGCTCTATCAGGCGCTGCGGCCTTTCGCCAAATCCGGCTGACCCAGGATCATGCCGCCACCCCTTCGGGCAGGGCCGCGCCGGTCATGTAGGCCACGGCGTCCGACATGCTGTGTTCCTTGGGATCGATGATGCAGAGCCGCTCCCCCAGCCTGTGCACATGGATGCGGTCGGCCACCTCGAACACATGCGGCATGTTGTGGCTGATCAGGATGATCGGAATGCCACGCGATTTGACGTCGAGGATCAGTTCCAAAACCTTGCGGCTTTCCTTGACACCCAAAGCCGCGGTGGGCTCGTCCAGAATGATCACCTTGGATCCAAACGCCGCCGCGCGGGCCACCGCCACGCCCTGGCGCTGACCACCCGACAGCGTCTCGACCGCTTGGTTGATGTTCTGGATCGTCATCAACCCCAGCTCGTTCAGCTTTTCGCGGGCAAACGCCTCCATCGCCGGTTTGTCGAGCTTGCGCAGCCACGTGCCCATAAAGCCTTTGGCCCGGATTTCACGCCCCATGAACATGTTGTCGGCAATCGACAGCGCGGGGGACATGGCGAGTGTCTGGTAGACCGTCTCGATCCCCGCCTCGCGCGCCGCAATTGGCGAGCTGAACTGCACCTCGCGCCCTTCAAGAAAGACTTGGCCCTCATCCGGTTGCAGCGCACCCGAAAGGGTCTTGATCATCACCGACTTGCCGGCGCCGTTATCGCCGATCACTGCGAGGATCTCACCCGGTAAAAGATCAAAGTCACACCGGTTGAGCGCGGTCACCTTGCCGAAACGTTTGACCAATCCGCGCGCGCTGAGGATGGGCTCTGTCGTCATGCCGATACCTTTCTGATCCACTGGTCCACGGTCACGGCGCCGATGATCAGCATGCCGATCAGCAGGAACGTCCATTGCGGGTTGGCGCCGGCCATGCGCAGGCCGAGTTCAAACACGCCAACAATCAGCGCGCCAAAGAACGCGCCGAGGATGGACCCGCGCCCGCCAAACAGCGATATCCCCCCGATCACCACGGCGGTGATCGACTGGATGTTGCCCATCATGCCTGTGGCCGCCGCGGGTGAGACCGACCCAAAACGCCCGATCATCACCCATCCGGCCAGCGCGCAGATGAAGCCCGCGATCATGTAGACCGACATGAGCGTTCGGTGCACGTTGACACCGGCCAATTCGGCCGCTTCGGGGTCGTCGCCCACCGCGTAGACATGCCGGCCCCAGGCGGTGGAGCGCAGCGCATAGGCCAGCACCACGACGAGCAGCAGCATGACAATCACACCCAGCGTAAAGGTCGCGCCGCCCGCCTGGTACTTGGCCCCCATCACCTGCAGGAAGGCGGCGTTCTGTTCGATATCTTGTGAGCGGATGGTTTCGTTGCGGGCGTAAAGGAAATTCGCCGCCAGCAGGATCTGCCACATGCCCAGCGTCACGATGAAGGGTGGCAGCTTGACCCGGCTGACCAACCAGCCGTTGAGAGCGCCGATACCGGTGCCGATGATCAGGCCCAACATCACCGCAATTGTGGGCGGCATGCCGTAGCGAAAGGTGAATTGCCCCATGATCACCGATGAAAGCACTGCCAAAGCGCCGACTGACAGGTCGATACCTGCGGTCAGGATCACCAGGCTTTGTGCCGCCGCAAGCACGCCGACGATCTGCACTTGTTGCAGGATCAGGGTCAGCGCGAAGGGCGAAAAGAACTTTGACCCCAGGGCCAGGCCAAAGATGACGATCGCCGCCAACAGAACGATCAGCGGCACCAGCGCCGGTTGCGCGTGCAGCATTTCCTGAAAGCGGCCGACGAGGCCTTTGTTCTCCTCGTCGAAAGAGGCGACCTCGGTCGCGGCGCCCGAAAGGACGGACTCGTAGTTTTGCGTATTCGGGCGGTCCGATGGCATGTCTGCCCTCCCTTCGGCGCGCAGTCTGAACGCGGCAGACGCACCCTTGTCTGGGCTGATCACGTCATCCGCACAGTCGAAGGGTGCCCGTGGTGAGCACCCTTCTGATCAGCCGGGTGTTACCCCCAGCAGAGGCTCATGCCTTCGTCGGTGTCGATCGAGGGCACGCCATCGACGGGCTGATCGGTCACCAGTGCCACGCCGGTGTCAAAGAAGTCCTTGCCCGCGGTCGGGGCCGGTTTCTCGCCGGTTTTGGCAAACTTGGCGATCGCCTCGACCCCCAGAGAGGCCATCAGCAGCGGGTATTGCTGCGACGTGGCGCCAATGACCCCTTCTTTGACGTTTTGCACACCGGGGCAGCCGCCATCCACGGACACCACCAGCACGTCATTTTCGCGGCCAAGCGCTTTCAGCGCCTCATAGGCGCCGGCGGCGGCGGGTTCATTGATCGTGTAGACCACGTTGATCCCGGGATCGGTGGCCAGCAGGTTTTCCATCCCGCGACGCCCGCCATCGGTGGCGCCGTCGCTGACGTCATGGCCGACGATGCGCGGGTCGGTCTCATCCCCCCATTTGTTGGGATCCCCCAGATCAACACCAAAACCTTCGAGGAAGCCCTGGTTGCGCAACACCCCGACGGTGGGCTGCGAGATGTTGATGTTGAGAAGGCCGATTTTGGCGTCCGCAGTGGCGTCACCCATCTGGCCCGCGGCCCATTGGCCGATCAAGACACCCGCCTGGTAATTGTCGGTGGCAAAGGTCATGTCGGCCGCATCAATCGGGTCGAGCGGCGTGTCGAGCGCGATGACCAGAACGCCTGCGTCGCGGGCCGACTGCACCACGGGTGCGATCGCTGCGGGGTCGGACGGCGTCAGCAGGATCCCCTTGGCGCCATTGGCCATGCAGGTCTCGATCGCGGCGACCTGGGTCTCATTATCGCCGTCGATCCGGCCAGCATAGGTGTTGAGGTCAATCCCCAGCTCTTCGGCCTTGGCCGCCGCGCCTTCGCGCATCTTGACGAAGAACGGGTTGGTGTCGGTCTTGGTGATCAGACAGGCCGAGACGCTGTGGCTTCCGGCCATGGCCGAGCCCGCCATCGCGGTCAGGGCAAGCGCACTGGTGGCAATTAGTTTCTTCATTTTATCCTCCCATCGCCGGTGATCCGGTCATTGTTGATTGGTTAAAGTGACGGCAGCGTAACCCGAGTCGGGGGCGAGCTGTCAAATGACTTGGGCGAGAAAGGCCCTGTCATTTTCTCGCTTTGGTTGATCTGGCGCAGTGTCGCGGTTGCCCTGGCACCCGCTTGGCATCGGTGTCGTTGGCGCGCATGATGTGGGCAAGTCGCGTGCTTTAGGAAAGGAGCCTTGCCGTGCCACTGCCCCTTAACGGCGTCCGCGTTCTGGACCTGACCAACGTGTTGGCCGGTCCGTTCTGTTGCCATCAGCTGGCTCAAATGGGCGCCGAGGTGATCAAGGTCGAGGCGCCGGGGCGGGGGGATCTTGCGCGGCAATTGGGCGGCGATCCCGAGCTCAATGCCCGCAAAATGGGGGTATCCTTTCTGGCGCAGAATGCCGGCAAGCAGTCCGTCACACTCAACCTCAAACACCCGCGCGGCAAGGCGTTATTCCTGCAACTCTTGCAAACCGCGGATGTGTTGGTCGAGAACTTTCGCCCTGGGGTGATGCAGCGACTGGGACTGGATTATGAGAGCCTGCGCGCGCACCGACCCGAGCTGATCTATTGCGCCATTTCCGGCTTTGGCCAGGACGGTCCCTGGGTGCACCGCCCGGCCTATGACCAGATCATTCAGGGCGTGTCGGGGCTGATGTCTGTGACCGGCGACGCCGCGTCGGCGCCGCTGCGCGCGGGCTATCCGGTGGCCGATACGGTAGGTGGGTTGATGGCCGCCTTTGCTGTGGCGGCGGCTTTGAACGCGCAGCCCCGGGGCGCGTTTCTCGATGTGTCGATGCTGGAATCGCTGATGGCGAGCATGGGTTGGGTGGTGTCGAACCACCTGATCGCCAGGGTCGCGCCACAGGCGCATGGCAACGAAAACCCCACCTCGGCCCCCTCGGGCGCGTTTCAGGCGGCGGATGGCCTGTTGAACATCGCCGCCAACAAGGACGTGCAATGGGTGATCCTCACAGATCACCTCGGCTTGGCCGGCCTCCGCGACGATCCCGCCTTTGCCAACCGCGAGGCGCGCAAGGCCAATCGCTTGGCTCTCAAAGCCGCGCTGGAGGAGGTCTTGCGCACTCGGCCAGCGCGGGCTTGGGTCGAGGAGCTGAACGCCCTCGGCGTTCCGGCAGGCGAAGTGCTGACCGTGCCCGAAGCGCTGGACCTGCCGCAAGTCGCCGACCGCGGCTTTCTCAGCACCTACGCGGATGTGCCTGGGGTGGGGCGCGATATTTCGGTGGCCACCAGCGGCGTCAAGATTGACGGCGCAGCCCCGCACGTCACAACTCCACCGCCCGAACTTGGCCAGGACAACAGCGCGATCTGGGGGGGCTTGGGCCTCAGTGATGACGACATCGCCGCCCTACGCGATGAAGGGGTGATCTGACCCCTTTGACCGACCACCCGACCCCCCGCCTGCGCAAAAAGTTAACCCCGGCATTGATTTGTGCGCCGCCGCGCGACAGACTGCGCGGCATGAGGGCGTCTGCCTTCGCGGTGCGGCGCTGGGCCGTGCGGCACAAAACAGCGGGCAAACCGCGAACCGTATTGGGAGGAAACTCATGACGAAATTCACTCTGACCCGCCGGGTCATGGTGGCCGCCACTGCGGCTGCGCTGTCGCTGGCAGGTCCGGTCTCGGCCGGTGGCCACCAGGTGGTCGACAGCATCCACTTTCTGATCCCCGGCGGCGCCGGCGGCGGTTGGGACGGCACCGCGCGCGGCACCGGACAGGCGTTGACCGAGGCTGGCCTGGTAGGCAACGCCAGCTATGAAAACATGTCCGGTGGCGGCGGCGGCAAGGCGATTGGCTACCTGATCGAAAACGCCGAAAGCCAGCACGGCACGCTGATGGTCAACTCCACCCCCATCGTGATCCGGTCGCTGACGGGCGTCTTCCCGCACAACTTCCGCGACCTGACGCTGGTGGCGGGCACGATCGGCGACTATGCCGCCATGGTCGTCGGCAAGGACAGCCCGATCAACTCGATGGAAGAGCTGCTGGCGGCCTATGATGCCGACCCCGCGGGTACGGCGATCGGTGGCGGCTCGGTCCCCGGTGGCATGGACCACCTGGTTGCGGCCATGGTGATGGAAGCCGCCGGCAAAGACGCGCTGGGCGTCAAGTACATCCCCTATGACGCGGGCGGCAAGGCCATGGCGGCGTTGCTCTCGGGTGAGATTGCGGCGCTTTCGACCGGCTTTTCTGAGGCGGTCGATCTGGCCAGCGCCGGTGAGGTCAAGATCCTCGGCGTGACCGCGCCCGAGCGGGTCGATGCCGCACCGGATGCACAGACCATGATGGAGCAGGGGATCGACACCACATTCGTCAACTGGCGCGGGTTCTTTGCTGCCCCGGGTCTGCCCGAGGAACAGCTGAGCGCCTACCAGATGGCGCTGGAAAAGATGTATGAAACCCCCGAATGGGAAGCGATCCGCGCCCAGAACGGCTGGGTCAACATCCACAACAGCGGTGCCGATTTCGAGACCTTCCTGGAAGAGCAGGAAAAGGTCATCGGCGATCTGATGAAGAAGCTGGGCTTCCTCTAAGACGCGTTTCGGCGGGTCCGGTCTGACACCGGGCCTGCCCTGATTTTCCTTCGGATCAGGAGGTGCCCCATGGCGCTTGACCGCTGGATCGCCCTCGTCATCCTGATGATCTGTCTGGCCTATGGCTATGCGGCGTTCTTCACTATGGACGCGGGCCTGCCGCCTTTCATGCAGCGCAACCCGATCTGGCCCTCGACCTTCCCCAAGGTGCTGGCCGTGATGGCGGTTTTGACCTCGCTGGTGATTGTCCTGGGGCTGGAAAAAGGCGCCGACGATCCCAAACCGACCGAGATCAACTATCGTCGCCTGACCGAATACAAGCTGGGCCAGGCCATTGCGCTTCTGGCGATGATGGTGGCCTACGCGCTGCTGCTGCGGCCGGCCGGGTTTTTGCTCTCGACCAGCTCTTTCCTGATCTTTGGTGCCGTCGCTCTGGGCGAGCGTAAGTTCCTGATCCTGGTGCCGGTGGCGCTCTTTGCCGCCGTCTTTGTCTGGTATCTGGTGCAAGAGGTGCTGGGCATTTTCCTGCGGCCCTGGCCGTTCTTCATGGGCACAGGAGGCTGATATGCTTGAAGGAATCATGATCGGCCTCGGTACGGCCTTTTCCATCAGCAACCTTCTCATGGTGATCGGCGGCTGTTTGATCGGCACCTTCATCGGCATGCTGCCAGGGCTGGGCCCGATGTCGATCATCGCCATCATGATCCCGGTGGCGATCAGCATCGGCGATCCGTCGGCTGCGCTGATCCTGCTGGCGGGTGTGTACTATGGCGCGATCTTTGGCGGCTCCACCAGTTCGATCCTGATCAACGCGCCCGGGGTGGCCTCCACCGTGGCGACGTCTTTCGATGGCTATCCGCTGACCCGGCAGGGCAAAGCGGGCAAGGCGCTGACCGTCGCCGCCATCTCGAGCTTCACCGGCGGCACCATCGGCGCGATCCTTCTGATGATCTTTGCGCCCGCCTTGGCGACTGTGGCGTTGCTCTTTCATTCCGCCGAGTACTTTGCGCTGATGGTTGTGGGCCTGTCGGCCATCGCCGCCTTTGCCGGCACTGGGCAGGTGGCCAAGGCGGTGCTGATGACGCTTTTGGGTCTGATCATGGCCACGGTGGGCGAAGGGGCGCTGTTTAACCTGCCGCGCTTTACCATGGGGATCATGGACCTGCAGTCGGGCTTTGGCTTTATCACGCTGGCGATGGCGATGTTCGCCTTGCCCGAGGCGCTGTATCTGGTGCTCGACCCCAGCCGCTCGCGCACCGGCACCAGCAATGAAATCAAAGACCTGCGCATCACCAAGGCGGAGGCCAAGGCGATTACCCCGGTGATCGGCCGGCAATCGGTGCAGGGGTTCCTGATCGGCGTTTTGCCGGGGGCGGGGGCCACGATCGCGAGCTTCCTCGGCTACGCGGTTGAGCGCAACATCGCCCCAAAAGCCGAGCAGGACGAATTCGGCAAAGGCTCGGTCAAGGGCCTCGCCGCCCCTGAGGCCGCCAACAACGCCGCCTGCACCGGGTCCTTCGTGCCGCTGCTCACACTGGGCATCCCTGGCTCGGGCACCACGGCGATCCTGCTGGGGGCGCTGATCGCGCTCAATGTCTCACCCGGTCCGCGTCTGATGCTGGATGAGCCGCAGATCTTCTGGGCGGTGATCATCTCGATGTATATCGGCAACTTGATCCTGCTGATCCTTAACCTACCGCTGATCCCCTACATCGCCAAAGTGCTCGCCGTGCCGCGCAACTACCTGATTCCGTTCATCTTGTTCTTTACGCTGATGGGCGCCTATATCGGCCAGAACAACGCGACCGAGCTCTTGATCCTTGTCGGTTTCGGCATCTGCGCGACCATCCTGCGCTTTGCCGACTACCCGCTGGCGCCCTTGCTGATCGGCTTTATCCTCGGCCGCATGCTCGAGGACAACTTCGCCCGATCGATGCAGCTCTATGATGGAATCGGCTTTATCGTCGAACGGCCGATGACCATGGGCCTTCTGGCCATCGCGGTGCTGCTGGTCGTCCTGCCCGGCTACCGCGCCCGCCGCGCCCGCCTGCGCGCCAAGGGTATCGCCGACGCTGACTGACTGGACACAAACGGCGCGTTTGCCGGACGGCTTGCCGGGCAATCGGCAACGCGCCATTATCGCAGTGACACTGGGGCAGTGAGGGTTGGCGCATTCTCGGACTTGCGGATCTGTTGACGGTTTACCGGCTGGTCGCGGCGCCGGTGATTGCGGGGATGGCGTTGGCGGGGCAGCGCGATGCGTTTTTCATCCTGATCTTCATCAGTCTGATCAGCGATCTGGTGGATGGCCCGATTGCCCGGTGGTTTGGTCAGACAAGCCGGTGGGGCGCCAAGCTGGATACCATCGCCGATGCCTGCACTGTCCTCGCTGCGATCCTGGGGCTCTACCTTTTTGAATGGGCGACGCTGCAGCCGGAACTGCCCTGGCTTTACCTGTTCCTCGTCACCTATGCCGCGGCCACGTTCACTTCATTGGCCAAGTTCGGCGTGTTTCCCGCCTACCATCTCTATTCGTCGAAAACTGCGGCCTTCGGTGCCGGTGTGTTTTTCTTTTACCTCTACTTCTTCGGCTATTCGCGGGCGCTGTTTCTGGGTGTTGTGGCTTTGGGCGTCATCGCAAATCTCGAATCCCTGGCCGTCACCCTGCGACTCAAGGCATTCCGGTCGGACATCGACAGCCTGCTCTTCATGCGTGGCCGCAAACGCTATGACGATGGGTGATCAATCGGACTCGGCGCTGCGCTGACCCACTGCGCGGATGATCGCGCCGATCTGCATCAGTTGGTCCGACAGTGGATTGCTGCGGCGCCAGATCATGCCGATGGTGCGTGATGGCCGCGGGTGCGGAAACCGATCGACCGAGACCTGTGCGGACCGGGTCTCAAACCCCACCGCCATTTCCGGGATCAGCGTAACTCCCATCCCGGCGCCCACCATCTGCACCAGCGTCGAGAGCGAGCTGCCCTCCATCAACTGCCGCGGCTGGCTTTCGCCGAATTGGCAGAAGGACAGCGCCTGGTCGCGAAAGCAATGCCCTTCCTCCAGCAGCAGCAGCCGCATCGCCTGTAGGGTTGTCGCGTTCGGCACCGGCTTGCCGGTATCCGCGGCGGGCCGGACCAACACGAAATCCTCCTCAAAAAGCGAAAACTCGGTCAGGGACGGTTCCGAGACGGGCAGGGCGACGACGGCAACGTCCAGATTGCCTTCCTGCAGATCGCTGATCAGCGACCGGGTCACCGCCTCGCGCAATTCCAGGTCCAGCTCGGGCAGGCGATGGGACAGGGCCGCGATGATGGTGGGCAGGAAATAGGGGGCGACCGTCGGGATGATTCCCAGCCGAAGCCGCCCGGCCAGCGGCCCTTGCGAGGCGCGGACCAGATCGTCAAGCTCTTCGACCGCCAACAGGATCTGCCGGGATTTCTCCAACAGCCGCTCACCGATGGGTGTCAGCCGCACTTGGCGCGCGCCGCGTTCCACCAAGGGCGCATGAAACATGCCTTCCAATTCCTTGATCTGTAACGACAAGGCAGGTTGCGAGATGGCGCAGGCTTCTGCCGCGCGGCCAAAGTGCTGGTGGCGCGCCAGGGCCTCGAAATATCTCAGTTGTTTGAGGGTCAGTCCTATCATTAGCTCAGCTTATCACAATCTTTTGGATATCCAATTGGAGTTAATAACGCTCTCTTGTTAGAACGATTCCAGATCGGGCGCGAGGCTCGAATTTCACAACACAAGGGAGAAGACCATGGACGGCAACAATATCGATCCGGCCGGCGGCTGCCCCGTCATGCATGGCGGCAATACCGGGATGGGCAACAGTGTCACCAAGTGGTGGCCGAAAACGCTGAACCTGGACATTCTGCACCAGCACGGGGCGCGGACCAACCCGATGGATCCGGATTACGACCATCGCGCCGCCGTCAAGGCGCTGGATTTCGACGCGGTCAAGGAAGACGTCAAGGCGCTGATGACCGACAGCCAGGAGTGGTGGCCGGCCGATTGGGGCCATTATGGCGGCTTGATGATCCGCCTGGCGTGGCATTCGGCGGGCTCCTACCGCATGGGCGACGGCCGTGGTGGTGCGGGCTCGGGCAATATCCGCTTTGCGCCGCTGAACTCCTGGCCCGACAACGCCAGCCTCGACAAGGCCCGGCGCCTGCTCTGGCCGGTGAAAAAGAAATACGGCAACGCGCTGAGCTGGGCCGACCTGATCATTCTGGCCGGCAACATGGCGTATGAGTCGATGGGTCTGAAGACCTTTGGCTTTGGCTTTGGCCGCGAGGATATCTGGGGCCCCGAGACCGACATCAACTGGGGTGCGGAAAACGAATGGCTGGCGCCGTCGGAAAACCGCTATGGCGATCTCGACGATGCCTCGACCATGTATAACCCGCTGGCGGCGGTGCATATGGGGCTGATCTATGTGAACCCCGAGGGGGTGAACGGCAATCCCGATCCGGCTCGCACCGCGCTGCATGTGCGCGAAACCTTTGCCCGCATGGCGATGAACGACGAAGAAACCGCGGCACTCACCTGTGGCGGCCACACCGTCGGCAAGGCGCATGGTGGCGGCGGTGCCCATGACCAGATCGGCGCCGAGCCTGAGGGCTGCCCGGTGCACGCACAGGGCTTTGGCTGGGACAACCCGGGTATGGCGGGCAAGGCCGCGAACGCCTTTACCTCCGGCATCGAAGGCGCCTGGACCAAGCACCCGACCCAGTGGGACATGGGCTATTTCGACTACCTCTTTGACTATGAGTGGGAGCTGACGAAATCCCCCGCCGGTGCCAACCAGTGGAAGCCGGTGAACATGCCGGAAGCTGAGATGCCGCTGGATCCCTCCGATCCCTCGGGCCGCGCGCTGCCGATGATGACCGACGCGGACATGGCGATGAAGATCGACCCGATCTACAACGACATCTGCCAGAAGTTCCGCGCGGATCCCGAGTATTTCGCTGACACCTTCGGCCGTGCCTGGTTCAAGCTGACCCACCGCGACATGGGGCCGAAGGCGAATTACTATGGGCCTGACGTCCCGGCCGAAGACCTGATCTGGCAGGATCCGATCCCGGCGGGCGACACCTCGTATGACGTGGAAGCCGTCAAGGCCAAGATCGCCGGCAGCGGGCTCTCCGCGGCCGACATGATCGCCACCGCCTGGGACAGCGCCCGCACCTTCCGCGCGTCGGACAAGCGCGGCGGCGCCAATGGCGCGCGCATTCGCCTCGCGCCGCAGAAAGATTGGGCCGCGAATGAGCCCGAGCGTCTGGCCAAGGTGCTCGGCATCCTTGAGCCGATCGCCGCGGAAACCGGGGCCTCGGTGGCGGATGTCATCGTTCTGGCGGGCAATGTCGGGTTGGAACAGGCGATCAAGGCCGCTGGCCATGACGTGGCTGTGCCGTTTACCGCTGGCCGTGGTGATGCCAGCGATGAGCAGACCGATGGCGCGAGCTTTGACGTGCTGGAACCGCTCGCCTGTGGCTTCCGCAACTGGCAGAAAGAGGCCTATGCCGTGGCGCCGGAAGAGCTGATGCTCGACAAGGCGCATCTCTTGGGTCTGACGGCGGCGGAAATGGCCGTGCTGATCGGCGGCATGCGGGTGCTGGGCACCAACCACGGCGGCGCCAAGCATGGTGTCTTCACCGACCGCGAAGGCCAGCTGACGAACGACTTCTTCGTCAACCTGACCGACATGGCTTATAGCTGGGAACCGGCGGACGATGGCACCTACGAGATCCGCGACCGCGCCACCGGTGCAGTGAAGTGGACGGCCACCAGCACCGATCTTGTGTTCGGTTCCAACTCGATCCTGCGGGCCTATGCCGAGGTCTATGCCCAGGACGACAACGCCGAAAAGTTCGTGCGCGACTTTGTAGCGGCCTGGACCAAGGTCATGGACGCCGACCGCTTCGATCTCGTGGCGTAATGCACCCTTGCGCCCGGGCCGTGATGCGGCCCGGGCGCTGCTTTGTCCTGTGTTTGGCGGGGCGTACACGACGGGGCCGTTATGGCCCCCGCTTTTGATCGACCCTCTCGGACAAGACCCGCTTTGCACCGCGAACAATTGCGGGCATGCTGCCACAGGCTGAAAACCAGCAAGAGGCAGGGGCGATGTCCAGCGGTGTAGAGCTTGTCATCCAAGGCGGTCGCATTGTGACCCCGGATGGGGTTGTCGAAGGGGACTTGGCCGTTTCCGACGGCAAGATCACCTCTGTCGGCACCCCCGTCGCCGACGCCACGACCCGCATTCAGGCAGACGGCAAATGGGTGATGCCCGGCGGGGTCGATCCCCATGCGCATATCGAACAGATGTCCGGCATGGGGCAGTGGAATGCCGACACGTTTGAAACCGCAACCAAATCGGCCGCGATGGGCGGCACCACCAGCGTGATCTCCTTTGCCGCGCAGGCCAAGGGGCAGGCGTTGGCTGAGACCGTCGCGGACTACGCTGCCCGCGCTGAGCGGGGCGCGATGATCGATTTTGCGTTCCACCTGACGGTGACCGACACCTCGGTCGCCGGGTTCGAAGACGATCTGGCCCGGCTGATCCAGGCCGGGCACCGCTCACTCAAGGTCTTCACAACCTACAACATCCAGCTCAACGACGCGGAGCTGTTGCGCATCTTCCAACTGGCCCATCAGAGCGGCGCTCTGGTCTGCGTCCACGCCGAAAACGACGCGATCATTGCACAAGCCAAGGCCGCTCTGATCGCCGCTGGTCACACCGCCCCCAAGGATCACGCCCGCTCCCGGCCCAGAATGGCCGAGATCGAAGCGGTCGAGCGGATCTGCCGCTTTTCCGAATATCTCGACCAACCAGTGATGCTGTTTCACATCTCCACAGCCGAGGGCGCCGCGGCGATCCGCGCCGCCCAGGCGCGTGGCGCGCCGGTCTGGGCGGAAACCTGTCCGCATTACCTCTTCATGACCGACGCAGTGCTCGACAAACCCGGGCTGGAGGGCGCGAAATGGATGTGCTCCCCACCGCAACGCACCGCTGCGGACCAAGAGGCTTTGTGGCAGGCGATAGACGACGGCACCATCGGCCTCGTCTCCTCGGATCACGCCCCGTACCGCTTTGACGACACTGGCAAGCTGGCGGCCGGCCCCGGGGCGCGGTTTGACCAAATCGCCAACGGATTGCCCGGTCTGGAAACCCGCCTGCCGCTGCTGTTCGACGCGATGGTCAGCAAAGGGCAGGGCGGGGCGGAGGGTTTTGCCCGCGTCACCGCAACGACACCCGCGCAGCTTTACGGCCTTACGCAAAAGGGCGCCCTGACCCCCGGCAAAGACGCCGACATCGTGATCTGGGATCCGGAGAAACAGGTGACCTATGGCGCCAATGATCTGCACGACAATGTGGGCTACAACCCGTGGGAGGGGCGCACCGTGACAGGCTGGCCCGTTCACGTCATCCTGCGCGGTGAGACGCTGGTGCAGGACGGCACATTCCATGGCAGACCGGGCAGCGGGCACTGGATTGACCGGCCAGAGCTTGCCACAAAGCCAACAGGCAGACCCACGGGGATTGAGCCAAAATGAACAGACCCGACGCACCCAATCAGCTTGCGATCACGTTTTTCTACTGCCGCGATCTGCCCGCCGCGATGCGGTTTTACGAAGATGTGCTGGGCCTCACGCTCGCCATCGATCAGGGGTGGTGCAAGATCTACGCGATCTGCCCCGGCGCCCATGTCGGGTTGGTGGACGAAACCAAAGGCATGAACAAATGGGCGGCGGTGAAGCCGGTGCAGCTCTGTATCCGGGTGCCAAATGTGGACGCCTGGTACGCCTATGCCAAGGCACAGGGGATGGACGCGCTGTCAGAGCTTTTTGTGAATGACGAGATCGGCATACGCGCTTTTGTCTTCAACGATCCCGAAGGCTACCAGATCGAGATCCAATCCGCCACGCGGCCAGGCGCATGAGCACGCTGATCGTCATCAATCCAAACTCCTCGCAAGGAGTGACCGACGGCATCGACGCCGCCATAGATCCCTTGCGCAGCTTTGGCATCCCGATCCGCTGCCTGACCCTGGCCGAAGGGCCGCCGGGCATCGAGAGCCAGCGTCAGGCCGACCTGACCATCGCCCCGATGCTGCGCCTCGCCGCCGCGCAAGACGATGCGGCGGGTTTTGTCATTGCCTGTTTCGGCGATCCCGGGCTGCATGCCCTGCGCGATCAGACCCCGCTACCGGTGGTCGGCATCCAAGGGGCGGCGGTGATGACGGCGCTGACCTTGGGCCAAAGGTACGGCGTGATTGCCATCCTGCCCGGCTCGATCCCCCGCCACCTACGCGCCTTTGGCGCGATGGGTGTGCTGGACCGGCTGGCCGGGGATCGCGCGCTGGGGCTGGGGGTGGCCGACCTCGCCGATGAGGACAAAAGCCTGCAGGCGATGATCTCCACCGGCAAACGCTTGCGCGATGAGGATGGCGCGGACGTCCTGATCATGGGCTGCGCCGGCATGGCCCGCTATCGCGCGCCATTGGAGGCAGCGACCGGCTTGCCGGTGGTCGAGCCGACACAGGCCGCCGTCAGCATGGCGCTGGGCCAAATTCGCCTAAACCTCTCCCACAAAACCCAAAGACCAGATCATGCTTGATGAAACCACCAAAGGCGTCTTCACCATCGCCGCCACGCCTTTCCTGCCCGACGGGGAGATTGATTTCCACAGCATCGATCGGATGGTCGACGCCTATATCGAAAAGGGCGCCAACGGGTTGACCATTCTGGGTATGATGGGGGAGGCGGGCAAGCTGTCGGCGGCGGAGTCGGTGGCCGTTGTCCGGCGCGTGACGTCGCGCTGCGCCGTTCCCGTCATTGCCGGCGTATCGGCGTCGGGCTTTGCCGCCATCACCGCGCTCGCCAATGAGGCGATGGAGGCGGGGGCTGCCGGCGTCATGGTCGCCCCGCCCATGGGGCTGCAGACCGACGCGCAAATCCTCGGCTATTTCCGCAATGCGGCTGATGCCCTGGGTGACATCCCTTGGGTGCTGCAGGATTTCCCGTTGGCCACGGGCGTGCAAATCTCGCCCTCGGTCATCCTTCAGATCGTTGAGGACTGTCCCACCTGCGTGATGCTGAAACACGAAGACTGGCCCGGTCTGGAAAAGATCACCACCTTGCGCAAAGCCTCTGACGCCGGCGCGCGCCGCATCTCCATCCTCTGCGGCAATGGCGGGATGTACCTGCTGGAAGAGCTCTTACGCGGGGCGGATGGGGCGATGACAGGCTTCGGCTATCCGGAGATGATGAGGCAGGTGCTGGATGCCTTTCGGGCCGGCGATATCGAGCGTGCACGAGATGTCTTTGACGCCTATATGCCGATGATACGCTACGAGGCGCAGCCGGGTATGGGGCTTGCGATCCGCAAATACTCGCTGGCGCAGCAGGGGGTGATAACCCATCCGACGCTGCGCAAACCCGGGGCCGGTTTGACGACGGATGCGATTGCCGAGATCGACGCTTTGGCCACCCGGCAGGCACGGCGCCTGGCGGATCTGGGGCTCTGACACGCACCGCCTGCGACAGAGTCACATGGACGCCTGTCGCCCGTCGTGAAACCATGCCGTAACACTCCTGCAACCCCGGAGGCGCCTTTGTTTCAGCCAACCGACCACGCCAGCCACCAGTCGGCCCTGCCGCGCGGATGCACCTTTGCGGAAAGCGACTGGCAGGTGCTGTCGCGCTTCTGGCATCCGGTTGCCTTTGTCGATGAGATCGCTGACGCGCCGGTGCCCGCGCGGCTATTGGATGTGGATCTGGTGATCGAGTGCACGCATCGCAATTGCACGTGATGCGCTCTGGTCCTGGTCACACGCGACAGCCGGCAATCAGCATGTAACTTCCGCATGGACCATAGAGAGTGGCCAGTTTCGCGCTGGTAACCGTTCACCGTCCAGGTTGACTCCGGTTGGGGCCGCTTTTCCGATGCGCGCCGATATTAGCTCACAACGTAACTATTGTGTGGCAACGGTATCTGCTTCGGGCACTTCTAGCCGCAATGTTCAAATGACTACCGGAGGTCCAGAAAAAAGGACGCGCTGGGCGGCGACATTGAGATGCATGTTTTGGGCAGGGAAGAGGCGGTAGACAGGGGCACGCGTTCGGGGAAGGGTAGGGGATGGAAAGCCAACGCCCCTCTCCCCCGTTTTCTGGCCCCGAGCTGTGTACCCTGCCGGCCCGAACGGTCGTAGCTATGCTGAAAGCGGGGGAGGTCTCGCCTTCAGAGCTGCTTGAGGCCGCGTGGCAACGCATGGATCAGGTGGAGACCGCGGTGAACGCCACGGTGATCCGCGACGATCCGCGGGCACGCGCGGCGTTGGCGCGGCTGCCGGACTGGGCGGCGCAGAACGGGGAACATCGCGGCTGGCTGGCTGGATTGCCCGTCGGCATCAAGGATCTGATCGCTGTGGCTGGCATGCGCGGAACTGCCGGCAGCGCGGCGCTGGCCGAGTTTGTGGCGCCGGAAAGCGATGCGCTGATCGAACGGCTAGAGGCCCGCGGCGCGATTATCGCGGGCAAGACCAACACGCCTGAGTTTGGCGCCGGCGGCAACACCTTCAACGCGGTCTTTGGCGCCACCCGAAACCCCTGGGACACGGGGCGCAATGCAGGCGGCTCTTCCGGCGGGGCGGCGGTGTCGTTGGCGACGGGGGAGGTCTGGCTCAGCCACGGTTCTGACCTCGCGGGGTCTTTGCGCACGCCTGCCGCGTTCTGCGGCGTGATCGGTTTGCGGCCCAGCCCGGGGCGTGCGGGGGGCGCGCCGGTGGATACCGGCTTTGCCTTTGAGGCCGTCCAAGGCCCGATGGCGCGCGACATCCGCGACACGGCGCTGTTTCTCGACGCGATGGCGGGTTATGATGCGCGCCATCCGCTCTCGATCGCGGAGCCTGCGGTGGGGTTTCAGGCCGCGCTCGACCAGCCCCCCGGCCCGATCCGCATCGCGTTTTCCGAGGATCAGGGCGGTTTTGCGCCTGTTGAGGCGCCGATCCGCGCGGTTTCGCGCAGCGCCATGCAAGCCGTGTCGGGGGAGGGCGTCACGGTGGAAGAGGCCTGCCCCGACCTGCCGGGCCTGGCCGAGACCTACACCACCCTGCGCGGCATGCATTACGCCTCGGTCACCGCGAGGCTACCTGACCACGTTCGGGCGCATTTCAAACCCACATTGGTGGAGAATACCGCGCATGGTCTGAGCCTGACGCCGGAGCAGATCTTTGATGCACAGCGCCAGCGGACCGTGCTCTACCACGCAATGCGCACATTCCTGCAGGGCTATGACGTGCTGGCGATCCCGGTCACCGGCATCGCCCCTGGCCCGGTAGAGCAGGAATACCCGCCCTTTGTCGACGGCCAGCCCGTCAACGACTACGTCGAATGGCTGCGCTTTTCCTTCCTGGCGCCGACGACGACGCTGCCGGCGCTGTCGATGCCTGCGGGCTTCACAGCCGAGGGTCTGCCCGTGGGCCTGCAGTTGATCGGCCCGCCGCGGGGCGAGGCGCGGCTGTTGCAAGTGGCGCTGGCGGTGGAAGAGCGGCTGGCGCTGGGGTGCAGCCCCATCGACCCGGTGGTGCGTTAGCCCTCTAACGGCAAACGCCGCTCGGCCACCCGCGCCATCACCGACGCGCCAATCGGCAGGATCTCGGTGCCGAGCACGAACGCCGGATTGTGCAACGCGCCGCTGCCCGAGTGCCCCAACATGCAATAGGCGCCGGGCACGACCTTGAGCATATCGGCAAAATCCTCCGACCCCATCAGCGGCCGGTCGATCACCGCGACGTTGCCTTTGCCCAGCACATCGGCGGCGGCCTCCAGATAGGCATCCGACAGGTCGGGGTCGTTCTCCAGCACGTCAAACACATTGCGCGTATCGAGGTGAATCTCGATCCCGTGCGCCTCGGCAAAGCCGCGGCAGAGGGCGACCATCCGCTCTTCGGCCAGTTCGCAGATCTCGTCCTTGAAATAGCGGATCGTGCCGGCGAGCGTCGCGGTTTCGGGCACCACGTTATAGGCGGCGCCCGCATGAATCTGCGTGACGGAAATCACGCAGGCATCGGCGGCGGGGACGTTGCGGCTGACGATGGTCTGCAATTCGCCCACCAGAGACGAGGCGATGACCAGCGCGTCGCGCGACTGGTGCGGCATCGCCGCGTGGCTGCCCAGCCCCTTGACGGTGATGTCGAAAAACTGCGCGCCGGCCATTGCCGGGCCTTTGACGATAGCCCATTGGCCGGGATCCGCGTTGGGATTGTTGTGCAGGCCATAGATCTCATCGCAGGGAAACCGCTCAAAGAGCCCCTCGGCCAGCATGCGCCGGGCGCCGCCCAACCCCTCTTCGGCGGGCTGAAAGATCAGCGCCACGGTGCCGTCGAAATTGCGCGTGGCGGCGAGGTACTTGGCGGCACCCAAGAGGATCGTGGTGTGGCCGTCATGGCCGCAGGCGTGCATCTTGCCGGGATTGGTCGAGGCATAGTCGAGCCCGCTGATCTCATCGATCGGCAGGGCGTCCATATCGGCGCGCAGGCCGATGCAGCGATTGCCTTGCCCCTTGCCACGGATCAGCCCGACAATGCCGGTGCCGCCGATGCCCTCATGCACCTCGTCGACGCCGTAAGCGCGCAGTTTCTCGGCGACGATCCCGGCGGTGCGGGTTTCCTCAAAGCCAATCTCGGGATGGGCGTGCAGATCCTTGAAGATCGCAACCAACTCGGCCTCGGCCGCGGCGATTTCGGGCATGACGGTCATAGCGGGGCTCCTTCGGCGTAATGGGTTTCAAGGCTGAGCAAACGGTCGAGGGCAGCGCCCGACCTGGAGGGCGTTTGGAACGACTGTGCTGCGTGCCGACACACCCATCTTCATGGCGCCACGCGCCTTGAGTGGTTGCAAAAGCGCCCTCGTGGGGGTGGTGGGGCGCTGCCCGGCGGTGCCGCCGGGCGGGGCGTTTG
>JASJCC010000234.1 GCA_030066175.1 Paracoccaceae bacterium
TGGATTCCGGTGAGGCCGAGGGGCTCGCCGGCCGCAATTTGCCCACCCGAAAGGACAGCGCCGTTTTTGCCGAACACCTGCGCGCCACCGGGGCGGCCGAACGTGTGGTGATCGCGCGCGGGCCGGACGGGTCTGTCATGGCCGAACCGGACGGGCTCTGGCATGTCAGCGCCGCCGACGTCCCAGTGCGCAGCAAGATCGGCGCCGGAGACAGCTTTGTCGCCGGGTTTGCGCTGGCCCTCGCCCGCGATCTCCCGGCCTCTGAGGCGTTGCGCTATGGCGGCGCCGCCGCCAGCGCCGCCGTGATGACCGAAGGCACCCAGCTCTGCCGCCGCGAAGATGCCGAACGCCTGCTGGCCGACATCACCCTTACACCGCTCTAACGCGGCAGATGGTGGTGCAGATCGTCCACCACAATCCGGTGCCGATGCCCGCCGCCGTGCTCTGACTGCAAATGCGGATGATCGGGCGGCAGGTCGGGATGCGCATGATCCTGCGCCTCCTCCGTCCGCGGATCCCAGAGCCGCCCCGCCGCCAGCGCCGACACCAGACCCAGCGCCCCCAAAAGCACCAAGGCCGGCCCAAGGCCCAGCGCCCCCCCGGCCCAACCCGCCAGAGGATAGGTCACCAACCAGCACGCATGGCTCAGCGCAAACTGCGCGGCAAACAGCGCCGGCCGATCATCGCTATGCGACGACCGCTTCAACAGCCGCCCGCTGGGGGTCAGCACCGCGGAATAGAGCGCCCCGGCCAGCGCCATCAGCGCCAGCCCGGCCCAGACCGGCGGCAACCCGACCAGCCATAGCCACAAACCGCTCAGCAAGGTGAACAGAGCAAAGCCAACCCCCGCCATCAGCATCACCGGCCGGTCCGGCACGTGATCCAGCAGGCTCGGCAGCGCCAGCGCCACCGCCATGCTCCCCGCCCCGAACGCCGCCATGGCCAGCGCCAGCGCGCTTTCCCCGGCGCCATACTCGGCCCGCACCAGCACCACGGTGTTGACCAGCACAAAGGCGCCCCCCGCCGCCCCGGTCAGGGTCAGCGCCCACAACCCGCGCAACCGGGGCGTCGCCAGATAGAGCCGCACGCCCCGCGTCAGCCGCTCGCGAAACGGGCGCTGCGCGGCGCTCGGATCGGGCTTCGGCAGGTGCGCCCAGCGCACCAGCAGGGCCGACGCGACAAACCCCAAAGCGGTAAAGCCAAACAGCCAGTCAAAGCTCATCACCGTCAGCAAAAGGCCCGCGATGGCGGGGCTCGAGAGATTCTCCATGTCATAAGCCAGCCGCGACAGCGACAGCGCGCGGGTATAGTCCCGCTCATCCGGCAGAACGTCGGGCAACGTGGCCTGATAGGCTGGCGTGAAGGTGGCCGAGGCCGCCTGCAGCACAAAGATCAGCACGCAGATCTGCCAGACCTGATCGACAAACGGCAGGCAGAGCGCGGTACCCGCCCGCACCAGATCGGCACTGATCAGGACCGTCTTGCGCGGCATCCGCGCGACCCAGGCCTGCGCAATCGGCGACAGGCCGACATAAGCCACCATCTTGATCGTATAGGTCAGCCCCAGCACCGCCCCTGCCGCCGGACCAGCGATCTCAAACGCCAAAAGGCCCAGCGCCACGGTCATCAGACCCGTGCCGCTCAGCGCCACGATCTGAGCCGCAAAAAGCCGGGCGTAATCGGGATGACGGCGCAGCACATTCATGGGCTTCAGCCTACGCCAGAGCGGATTTGCGTCAACGCGTCAGGTTGGCGTCACCGGCCACTTTGTCTGCAAATCGTCCAGCCCCGCGCGGATCAGCTCGGCCAGAACGTCCATATCGATATCGGCGAGTTTGTTCACATAGAGGCACGATTTGCCGATCTTGTGTTTGCCGAGGCGGGACAGGATCTCGCTGAAATCGGTGTAACCCGGCAGGATGTAGATCGAATGCTGCGCCTTGCGCGGCGAAAACCCGGTGGCGAGCGAATCCCCCTCGCGCCCGCTGTCATAAACATAGTGATACTGGCCATAGCCCACCATCGACGGGCCCCACATCACCGGTTTGAACCCGGTGACTTTCTGGAACAGCGCATCGAGCTGTCGGGCCTCGTCGCGCTTCCGTTCAGGCGTCACCGTGGCCAGGAAATCCGCAACGGGCACATCGGTGGGGACGGTCTTGTTCATGATTGTCTCCTCGGCCCCAGTCTGCCGGAATGCATGAGGTGTGTGCAGGCGCTTGTCATCACGAGACCGTGAAGAGACCCGCCTGGTGGCCCGCGAACGCTATGTCAGCGGCAACCCAACAGGAGGAAACCGCATGTCCACCACCCCCCGCCTCACCCGCCGCGCCGCACTGGCCGGCGCCGCCACCCTGCCTTTCGCCGCCTCGATGGCAAACGCCGGCGGCCACGCCGCGCCCCAGCAGGGTGCGCAGGTCCCACGCGTCAATCGCTTCATGCTGGGCGAGTTCGAGGTCAGCACCCTGCTCGCCGGCACCGTCACCCGGGATGAGCCGCAGGGTATCTTTGGCATGAACGTCTCGGCCGATGAGTTCAACGCCGCCTCCGCCGAGGCCAAGCTGCCGATCGACAAGGCGCAGTTCTTCTTCACGCCCACGCTGGTCAATACCGGGTCCGAGCTGATCCTGTTTGACACCGGCCTCAATGGCGGTGGCATCACCGCAGCGGTCGAGGCGGCGGGCTATACCGCCGACCAGGTCAGCCACGTGGTGATCACCCATATGCATGGAGACCATATCGGCGGGCTGATGACAGATGGCACCCCGACCTTCGCCAACGCCGCCTATGTCACCGGCCAGGCCGAGTTCGACGCCTGGGCGGCGCAGGGCAACGAGCGGTTTGAGGGCATGGTGCGCCCGCTGGCGGAAAAGATGAGCTTTATCGGTGATGGCGGCAGCGTAACATCGGGCATCACCGGCATGGCCGCCTTTGGCCACACCCCGGGCCACATGACCTACATGCTGGAAAGCGGCGGCAAGCAGCTGGTGCTGATCGCGGACCTCGCCAACCATTATGTCTGGTCGCTGGCCTACCCGGATTGGGAAGTGCGCTTTGACATGGACAAAGCCGCCGCCGCCGCCTCGCGCCGCAAGGTGCTGGGCATGCTCGCCGCCGACAACCTGCCCTTCATCGGCTATCACATGCCGTTCCCGGCCCTGGGCTATGTGGAGACCCGAGGGGACGGGTTCCACTACGTGCCGCACAGCTACCAGCTGATGCTGTAAGAAAGAGGGGTTGCGCCGCGTTTCACGCGTCGCCCGGGGGCGGGCGCGGCCTGACGGCCGCGCCCGCCCTTATCCTTTCTGCACCCGTTTCTCTGAGCGGAAAGGACGTTTCAGGCTTTCCCCGGTCTTCACGACAGGCGATACCGGCGCCATGACCGACACCGGATCCGACGTTTTCTACGCTATCGCCCAAAATACCATCGCGCGCTTTCCTGCCGCCTTCCGCAGCCCGGCCGCATCGGTCATCCTGCAGGTGGTCGACTGGCCGCCTGAGGACATGCTGGCCGAGATGCAGATCGACGATCCCCTGGAGCTGACCGGCCTCTATGACGGCATCCCGATGACGCTGAAATCGGTCAGCGACCCGGCGACCCTGCCCGACACCATCTGGCTCTTCCGCGAGCCGATCCTCGCCGAATGGCGCGAGCGCGGAGACGTGACGCTGGAGGCGCTGATCGCCCATGTCACCGTGCACGAATTCGCGCATCATTTCGGCTGGTCCGACGAGGACATCGCCGAGATCGACAGGTGGTGGGAGTAAGCGCCGTTCCACGCAGTGGCAAACGGTCCGGGGGACCGTTTGAGGCGCGCACGGGCGGAGCCCAGCCGGTCCACACGCGAGCGCGGGGTGGCCTCCTCCCAAATGTTCGCGATGTGCGCCGGGGCCTAAACCGGGTCCTGATCCTCATCCACAGGCGGGTCCTGATCCTGACTGCCTTGCCCGGAGGAGCCGCCAACCAATTCCCAGTGATACCAGATCTCGTATATTGCGGTATTCAGTGCGGCGTTCAACTCCAGTCTGACAGGCGTGCTGGGAGATTCGCGGCTCCCGGAAAACGGCGGCCGGTTGATCGCGTCGTTTTCCAAGCGCAAGGCGATGGTCCCATACTCGAAAATGTCATCGTTGTTGGTCGTCGTCGCTACCGCAATTACACTCCCCAATAGTGCGCTGAGGGCGCCAAGCGCCGCCGCTAAAAGACTGCGGAATATCAGGTACCCACCCAGACTGTAGATTGCTGTAAAAGCGACGGTCATCTGAACCAAAAACCTCCACCTCGTCTCCAACTCAGCAGCCAGTGCGTCGTTGAAGTCCGACATAAACTCGTCAAATCCACCCCCGTCGATTTCCGCCATGGTCAGGTGCACCACATAGAGGCGCGGGAAACTCTGGCCGCGCAAATCATAAGAGTGCATCGGCCCACGCACGCTTTCGTCGATCGAGTCGTCGTTATTGAACTGGCCCGCGTTGCGTATCCCCAGACGCGTCGACCCGATCATGGACGGTTGCGAAAACAGCGCCAGCGGCCCTTCGGTCGCAACACCACTGTAGTTGATCTCATCCCGCCCCAATTCGCCGGTTGGATGGATGCAATGGACTCGATCCACCCAGAACCGCAGCCGTGCGGGCGGGGTTGGCGGCGTGCCCTGAAACTCATCAGGCGCGCCACCGCCGCCTTCGTCATCGGAATCATCGGGTTCGCCCGGCACATCATCCTCGTCACGCCCGTCCGGGCCAGGATCTGCAAGAATATCCGGGTAAAACCAACTAATCCGTTCCCGCGCCCAGGGCACCAATTGCCGCTGGTCGTCCTCTTCGGGCGGCTTGCCGCCGTCCAGCAGAATCTCGGCCCATGCCCGGGGCAGGTCCGTGCGTTCGACCATCGGCCGCTCGTCCTTTGGACTGGACCAGTCGCGCAAGTCCTTGCGCTCTTTCTTGGTCAACGCACGGGTCGACAGATCGCTGGTCAGAAGCGCCTCGATCAGCGCGTTGCGTTTTTTCTTGTCGATCTCACCGATGAACCGCAACGCGGCATCCGCCACGTTGGGTTCTTCGGGGTTGGGCTTGCCCGGCTTGCGCTCGGACAACAGCGCCTCGGCGATCTGCGCGCGCACATGCAACTCGGCGGCATGGATCATCGCCTGGGCGCGCTTGTCCATCTTGCGAATGTCGTGGGACTTGGAAACTTGCATGAAAAACTCCTGTTAAAAACGAAGTGCAGTTTGCATCCGCTCCGACAATTTTCAAGGGAATTTCTGATTATGAAATAAAGCTTTAGTTGCCCGCCCGCTGCATCATCATCTCATGCACCGCGTGCATCCCCCGGTCCGCCATCGCCGTCACCTCGGCCGCATGCACCTGCAGCGCGGTCACCAGTTCGGGGTCGTCCGAGGTTTGCACCACCACGAGCCCCTCGTCGCTCACCTCGACCTCGGACAGGATGCCACCGGTGCGCTCAAAGAAGATGTCCAGGGTCGGGCTCTGGATGAACACCTGCGGGTCGCGCCCCCGGCCCACGCGGTCGATCATCCCCACCGCGTGGCTGACCAGCGCCTCCATTACCACGGGATCGGGCGACACCGTCACCGTGCGGATGCCGTTGGGCAGGTTTTCCACCCGCCGCTCGATCAGGTGAAAGTTGCGGAACATCAGTGCCATCTCGGCGCTTTCCTCGGGGGTCGCATCCAGCCCGCGCAGGCCCGGCATGTTCACCTCGTCATGCTGCTTGTGGCCGGGCCCGTGCCCGTGCCCATGCATCTGCGCCGAAGCCGCCCCGGCGGCCATCAAGGTCACAGCGCATAGCACGCCGATCAG
>JASJCC010000061.1 GCA_030066175.1 Paracoccaceae bacterium
CTTTCTTGGGCAGCTTCCTGGGCAACTCGACCGCTGTGCCCGCGGCCCAGGCCGCGCAGCCCGGTCGCCATGGGCACAAGCCGCAGGCGGGGTTGCGCGGGGTGCAGATCGTGGCGCCCAGATCCATAACCGCCTGGGCATAGTCGCCGGGTCGGTCCGCCGGCGTCAGTGCCTGCGCCATCGCCGTCAGCACCGGTTTTGCCGTCGGCAGGGGGGTGTGTTCGTCGTGCAGCCGCGCCATGACCCGTTCGACATTGCCATCGACCACGGTCTCGGGCCGATCAAAGGCAATCGCGCTGATCGCGGCGGCGGTGTAAGGCCCAATCCCCGGCAGCTTCAGCAAGGCATCGTAACTGTCCGGAAACTGCCCGCCATGTTCCGACGTGACCACCCGTGCACATTTCAAAAGGTTGCGCGCCCGGGCGTAATATCCCAGTCCCGCCCAGGCCGCCATGACATCCCCATCCTCAGCGGCGGCAAGGTCGCTGACGCTGGGCCAACGTGCGGTGAACGCCTCAAAATAGCTTTTTACAGCGGCCACGGTGGTCTGCTGCAACATGATCTCAGAGAGCCACACGCGGTAGGGATCAGGCCGCTGCCCGCCCGCGCGCGCCTCCGGGCCAACACGCCACGGCATCACCCGGGCATGGCGGTCGTACCACTCCAAAAGAACCTGGGACAAGGCAAGGTCACGCACGTCTGACGATCCTTTGATGGTTTGGCGTGATTCCGGGCTGGCTGAGTGGCCACGCGACCACTAGGATAGCGCCATGGAGACGAAGTCAAACCCCGCGCGGCACAAGGGCACCACCAAAGGGTTCGCCCGCACCTCGACCCTTTTGACCAAGCGCATTCGCAAGGCCAGCGAAAGCCGCGGCTTTGCCCAGACCCGTCTCTTGACCCATTGGGCCGAGATTGCCGGCGATGACATCGCCGCGGTGTCACGTCCCGTCGAGGTCAGCTTTGGCCGCGGCGGCTTTGGCGCGACGCTGACTTTGTTGACGACTGGCGCGCATGCGCCGACGCTTGAGATGCAGAAAGAACAACTGCGCGCCCGGGTCAACGCGGTCTATGGCTATAACGCCATCGTGCGCGTGCGGATAACGCAGACCGCGGCAACGGGTTTTGCCGAGGGGCAGGTGGATTTCCAGCATCGGCCGGCGCGAAAGCCTACGCCCACAACTTCGCCCGAGATCGCAAAAGCGGCGCGCGAAACGACGCAAGATGTGGCCGACGAAACCCTGCGGCAAGCGCTTGAACGTCTGGCCGCAAACGTCATATCCAAGGACAAATCGCAGGGCTGAGCCCTGCCATCGACAGAATCAGAGGAACAGGCATGAAACGCATCCTTCCCGCCGCGCTGCTGGCGATTGCCCTTCTGGCCGGAGGTGGCTGGTGGATTTCCCAGCAGGGCAGCACGTCCGGCACCGGGTTCGATCTGCCGGGCGCCGCCATTGCGCAGGACACCGGCGCAGAGATTGAGATTGACGAAATGACCATTGGGTCGGCAGATGCGCCGGTCGAGGTGATCGAATACGCCTCTTACACCTGCCCGCATTGCGGCACTTTCCACCTGCAGGTACTGCCCGAGATCAAGGCCAATTATGTCGACAGCGGCAAGGTCCGCTTTGTCTATCGCGAAGTCTACTTCGACAAGTACGGCATGTGGGCGTCGCTGATCGCGCGTTGTGAGCCAACCAAGTTCTTCGGTATCACCGACCTGCTCTATAAAGGCCAGTCGGATTGGTCCCGCGCCGGATCGGACGCCGCCATTGCCGATGCGCTGCGCAAGATCGGGCTTTTGGCCGGGATCGACAAGGAACAACTCGATATCTGCCTCAGCGACGGGAACAAGCTGCGGGCGCTGGTGGAATGGTACCAGGCCAACGCCGAAGAGCATGACATCCGCTCGACCCCGTCCTTCGTGATCGATGGCGAGAAGTTCTCCAACATGAGCTACGCGGATTTCGCCGCCGTGCTGGACGAAAAAATCGGCGAATGACATCGGCACCGCGCGGCCCCCTCGAAGGGCTGAAAGTCATCGAATTGGCACGCATTCTGGCCGGCCCCTGGGCCGGTCAAACGCTTGCCGATCTGGGGGCGGAGGTGATCAAGGTCGAGGCCCCGCGCGGCGATGACACCCGGCAATGGGGCCCGCCCTTTTTCGAACGTGAGGGCGACCGTTCGGCCGCCTATTTCCACTCCTGCAATCGCGGCAAACGCTCGGTGGTGATCGATCTTGCGTCGGAGGACGGCCAGGCGCAGATGCGCGATCTGGTGGCAGATGCCGACATCCTGATCGAGAATTTCAAGGTCGGCGGGCTGGCCAAATACGGGCTCGACTATGCCAGCCTGTCAAAGGTCAATCCACGTCTGATCTACTGTTCGATCACCGGCTTTGGCCAGGACGGGCCGTATGCCCATCGCGCGGGCTATGACTATATCATCCAGGGCATGTCGGGGTTCATGTCGATAACCGGCGATCCTGATGGCCAGCCGCAACGCGCCGGCGTCGCGATCACCGATCTCTTCACCGGGCTCTATTCCGTCTCGGGCATCCTCGCCGCCCTGCATCAGCGCGACCGCACTGGGCGCGGCCAGCATATCGATATGTCGCTTTTGGATTGCGCGGTCTCGGCCATGGCGAACCAGGCGCTGAATTACCTCTCGACCGGTACGCCGCCCGGCCGCACGGGCAATTACCACCCCAACCTCACGCCCTACCAGGTGTTTGACTGCGCCGATGGCCATATCATCATCGCCACCGGCAACGACGCGCAATACCAGCGCCTCTGCCACCTGCTGGACCTGCCCGATATGGCCGAGGCGCCCAACTACCTGACCAATGCCGACCGGGTGACCAACCGCGAAGCGATGATCACCCGCCTGACCGCCGCCACAAGCTCCCGGACCAAAGCCGATCTCCTGGCCGCTTGCGAGGCGCAAGGCGTCCCAGCCGGGCCGATCAACAACATGGCCGAGGTCTTTGCCGACCCGCAAGTGATCGCACGCGGGTTGCAAATCGCGCCCGACGGCGTCGCAGGCGTCCGCGCGCCGTTCAAATTCTCAGACGCCGATCTGTTGCTCGACCACGCGGCCCCCAAGCTCGACAAGCCCTAGGCACGCCCACCTGTCTTCATCTTGCCCCTAAACTCCGGGGAGCGCGAGGGGCAGCGCCCCTCGTTCCTGCCCTCCGCCAAACCGAGCCGTCAGTGCAGATGATCCACCACCATCAGATGCTGCGCCAGCGTTTGCACCTCGTCCAGCCAGCGGATCACCAGCTTGGGATCAGAGGGCGCCGGTGATACCCCTGGTGCGATCTCATGCGCCAGCACCGCCTCGATGGCCAAAGCCACCGGCACCGACACCAGCCGCGCCATCGCTGTGCCGCGCGCATCCCCCCAGGCATCCATCACATAGGTCTTGTGCCAAACCGCCGCGCCATCGCGCTCCGCCTTCAAAGACACGCAGAGCACCACGCGATCCGGCTCATCCTCGCCATAGGCATTCTCGGCGAGCAGCCGCTCGGCCAAGGTGTTCAGGCGGGCATCATCGGCGGTCTCCACCTCGGCAAAAATCTCTTTCCACGCCTCGGCCCAGCCGTTCAGGCGCAAGGTACCGCGGACAAAATCTTTCACCTTCCAGATCGGATCAAAGTTGTAATCCTCGATGAAAGGCAGCGAATCGCGGTTGGGATAGACTTCAAACGTTTCATGCGGATCAAGCGGCGCATCATAGCGCCCCAGCGCATCCCAGGGCCGCGCCACGTTTAATTCGGTGAAATGCCGGATCGACCGCGACGGCGACCGCAACGCTTTCAGCACCCCCACCGGCGCCCAGCTGAACTTATAGCGAAACGCGTTGGGATGTTTCGGCACCCCGCCGCAATAGGAGGTGAAGGACAGCGCATTGTCGCCGTCATAGGCGTCCGACTTGCGATACTCCGTCACCAGGTGATGCGCCATCAGATGGTCGATCCCCGGGTCGAGGCCCACCTCGTTCACCAGACACACCCCCGCCAATTGCGCCTTGGCGTGCAGCGCCCGCATCTCAGGCGCGATGTAGGACGAGCTGACAAAATGCGCGCCCTTCGAGATCGCCATCTCGGCCAGCGTCACGTGCCAGTCGCCGGGCAGCATCGACACCACCACATCGCCCGGCTGCAGCTCCGCCGCAAGCGCGTCGGGGTCAAAGCGATGAATACGCTGGGTCAGATCCCCCACCGCCGCCTGCGCCTTTTCCGGCGTCCGGTTCCAGACCGTCACCTCATGGCCTGCCATGATCAGCCGCCGCAACCCGGGGATCGAGGACAGGCCTGTGCCGCACCAGTGGATTGTCATCAGCTCAGCTCCTTCATATGGGCCGCAAACGTCGCTTCGGCCCGTCCCCAGACCCCGGCTTCGGGCTGACCAAGCGTCTTGAGATGCGGCAGCAACTGCGCGGCAAAATCCTCTGACGATTCGCGCGGCAAGAGGGACGGCAGATTGTCGATCGCCATCACATCCAGCGGCGGGCTCTCGTGCACGCGCAAGGCCGGGGCCGCCCAATCGGTCACGTGATCATAGACCTTGATCGGGGAAAAGTCGCTGTCGGGATCACAGGCGATGTCACCAATCACACTCAAACGCCCCGCGGCATGCGGCGCGTCGGCGGCCACAAAGACCGGTGTCCCGGGGCGCGCCAGAATGCAGTTGAAGAAGAGATCATGTGCCAACACTTCGGGAAACGGCCCGCCATGCGCGGTTTCAGCCATGTCCCATTTTGTCACCGGCACCCCCATCGCGGTGCAAAGGTCGCTGGCGCCCGTGCCGACGCGCCCCAACGCCCCGATCACCAGCGCATTTGGCCGCCCCTGTCCTGCATGAACCAGCGCCTGCTGCACATCCGCGAGCAACGTCGCAGAAGACCCCCAGGTGTCCACCGGCGCGCACAGCCCCCCGCTCTGCTGCGCCGCCCAGGCCAACAGGCTGACCGCCGCACCGGCATAACCCGCCCAATAGCCAAAGGCCGCCACCCGCCGCCCGTCCGGATCCACCAGGTATTCCAGATCCAACAGCGTCCCGCCCCCGGCCGCAAACCGCGCCATGAGCCGCTGCCCCGCCGGCTGGCCCTTGAAGGCATGGCCAAACATGATGTGTCGGTGGCGCAAAGGGGTGCCGTCCTCCGGCAGCTCTTTCAGGCCAAAGATGATCGCCTCTGCCGGCGCTTCCGACCAGGACCCTTCCGGTGCAATCTCGGCGCCCACCGCGCGATAGGCCTCCGCCCCGATCACCCGCGTCGCGCTTTCCTCCACCGTCACGCGATAGCCTTGCGCGATCAGCGCCGCCGCGCCCTCGGGCAACAGCCCGACGCGTTCCTCATTCGGCCGGCTTTCGGCGCGCACCCACAGATGTGTCATGTCCATCCCCCCGTTGCGCGCCACGCTAGCGCAAGGCCGCGACCGCGAAAAGCCATGCTTACAAATGGCTGCGGGCGAATTGCCGCTCGGGGCTTTGCAGATGCGGCAGCGCGTTGAACTGCGTCAGCGCAAGCCCCGTGGGCAAAGGCTGCCAACGATGGACCGAGGTATTCTCGATCGCCAGGCACGCATGCGCCAGCGCATCCAGCCCCAGCCCCATGGTCACCCGCATCGCCATGCCGATCAGTCCACCCGAGGTCACCACCAGCGCCCGCCCCTCACCACCTGTAATCTCGTGCAACGCCGTGCCCACACGCTCCTCAAACGCCTCAAAGCTCTCCGGCGCATCGGCAATCTTCCCGTCCTTCCAGGCCGTGAAGAGCTGCGGCAGATGGGTAACAAACCCCTCGCGATCTTCCGGAATGGCGACACCGTGCTGGGTCTGAAACAGATGCGCGAGCGTAAAGTACTCCAGCTCGTTCAGCCGTGCATCCTCCACCATCGCGCTCTTACCCTCGACCCCAATGGCCTCCGCGGTCTGACGATGACGGTTCAAAGTGCCGCAATAGACCCGCGCAAACCGTTCGCCCGAGGTCACAAAATGCTCCCCCAGCCAACGCGACTGCTGCCGCCCGAGGTCACTGAGATTGTCGTAGCTCGTCTCGTCGCGCGCGGTGGTGTTTGCCTGCCCATGCCGCACAAGGGTCACATGTGCCATATCTGCTCTCCGTCTTCCCGCGTCTGATACGCAGCAAGCGCCTGGATGAAAACGGGTGAAGCACAGAAAAACGCCAAATCCTGGCCCGATAACCACTCCAAGCAACGCCTCAAATCAATGCCGTCCAACAACTAAGAGCGCCCACCGCGTGCCATCCCAAAGGGATGGCGCGCAAACCCTGTGGCGCGAAGCGCCGCTACTGGATCAAACCTGGCCGCTCAGGCGTCGCGTTCCGCGCGGTTGCGCCACTCTTCGGCTTCGTGCCGCGCCTCGCGCAGGCCTTCCATCGCTGCCGACAGCTCTGCCTCGGTCTGCGCAAGCTGGTTGGTCAGCTCCGCCTCGCGCTGCTGCAGATAGGTGATTGCCTGGTCGCGTGTTTCCTCGGCCTCGTGCAGCTCCTGGCTCATCCGTTCCAGCTGATCCACATCGGCCTGGCTGATCCGGCTGAACCGATGCACCAGCCAATGCGCAAACCAGCCCAGGCAAAAGGCCACAAACAGGATGACGGCTGTTGCGATTATGAACTCGGTTCTATTCATCCCCGGCTTCCTCTGCGGGCGCGGTTTCGCCCTCTTGCTGTTGGTCGGCCACCGCATCCAGCGTGGTGGGTTCTTCGGGGATCGGCTCGGCCACGACCAGCTTGAACTCGATCCGTCGGTTCGCCTCACGCCCCTCTTCGGTGGTGTTGTCGGCGATCGGGTTATCCTCGCCATACCCCGTGATCGTATAGCTGGCCGTCAGCACGCGACGATCCCGCAAGGCATCCGCCACCGCCTGCGCCCGGTCCTGGCTCAGTTCCTTGTTCATCACTTCGCGGCCCTGGCTGTCGGTATGCCCGCCGATCTCCAGCGGAATATCACCGCAGATCTTCAAAAGCTCCGCCACCTCATCGAGGATGTCCTTGGCCGACAGATCCAAAGTCGCCGATCCCGGCTCAAAGGTGATCTTGCGCTCGCCGATGATCGCCACGATGCCGGCCACACAATCCTCCGGCGACGGAATCCCCAGCGACCGGTCGAGCTTTTCCTCATAGGTCACCTGGATATCGAAATCCGACGCTTCGCCCAGCTTGGTGGTCAGCAGTTGGGCGATCTCCACATTGGCCTGGCTGTTGCCGGTTTTGCCGGTCACGGTCACGCTGTTGGGCGTCACGGTCACCGCGCCGTTTTCTAGCATTGCCAACGCCTCAAGCCCCGCCAGCGCGCGTGTCGCCCAACCTTGCGGCAGGTTCTGATCCACCCGCGCGGCGGTATAAACCGTGTCCGAGCCGAACCGCGCCCGGGCATAGCTGTCCGCCGTCTGGCGGGTGATTTCGCTGTTGAGCCGCCCGCGGAGCTGCACATTGCCCTCGGGACTGCGCGTGGCGACAAATTCCGGCGGGCCGGCGTCGGTCACCACTTCGGGCTGCTGCAGCACCGCCTGCAAGGCAAAGACCGGTGGTAGGGCCGTCTCCAGCTCGCCAATCACCCGGTCAAACAGCGCCTGGCTGGTACCCTCAGGGGCCAGAATCGCGATATCGGCATTGCTGATGGTCAGCGATCCGGCACCCAGCTCTGCCAGCTTGGCCATGCTGATCTCAACCGCATCGACCCAGCGCCGCGACGGCGTGCCCAGCCCGATGCGGCAGGTCGCCTTGCCCTCAAGCCCCGCCTGAGCCGCTGCGCGCAAGATACGGTCCCGCGAAGCCTCACTGTCAGCCGAACAGGCATCAAACCGCACACCGTTGTCGTCGATCAGAAACCGCAAGGTGAAGGGGGAAATCACCGGTCGCGGCGCCGATAGTTCCAGCGCCAGGCGCAGCCCGTCGGGGGCCTGGCGCGCCAGGGTCGCCTCGATCCGCCGCCGCGCCTCTTCGCTTTCGGTCATCGCCTTGACGGCCACCCGCCCCGCCTCGACCGAGATCTTGGATTGCGGCAGGTCGCGCAGGGTGCGCGTGGCATAGCGCAGCGCCTTGTTCCAGCCTTTGGGTTGCGGGAAATCGGCTGTCTCCAGAAGGTCCGCCACCTCGGCTCCGCCGGCAATTTCGGTGAACTGCGCAATCAAAGCTTCACGGTCGGTGGTCACCGGCACCAGACCAATCACCGAAATCCCAGAATCGTTGCGCAGGATCTCCAGCGAAAAGCGCGGCGGTGCGATATCCTCGGCCTCTTCGACCAGCATCTGGTCGATCACCCGCGCGGCGTCCACCTCTCCCCCCGCGATGCTGACGGCGCGAAAGCGCAGCGCTTCATCGGGGGCCGTGCCAATCAAAAACACTTGCAAGCCGTTGGTATCCGCATCCGCCCAGGTCAGTCCCTCGCCATCCAGCGCGTTGCGCACCGCGATTTCCGACGCATCTTCAACCAGCCGGACCGTGAAATACGCCGCCACCAGGCTAAGCAGCCCTGCCAGTACAAACGTACCGGCAATTGTGAAGATCGAGGAAAGGCGCATGGGCGCTCCGGTCCTGTGGCTGTCTTTGGTCTGATACGCCGCGGCGGCGCAATCTGCAATCAGGCGAAAAGCGCAGCGGCAAAAAACGCCACCGGGATCAGCCCGGCATCGCGGTTAGACCGAAAAAGCGTTAACAACCGCTTGGAATCGTCCAGTTTGACCCGGCGTAGCTGCCACATCAGGTGCCACCCCATCGCCCAGGGCGCGCAAAGCAGGATCACCATCTGCAGAATCTCGCCATCCAGGGCCGCGGCCACCACCGCAATGCCCATCAGCGCCACTGTCAGCACCAGAAAGCGCGCAAGCCAGGCCGGCGTATTGTCGCCAAAAAGCCGGGCTGTCGATTTCACGCCGATCAACGCATCGTCCTCGCGGTCCTGATGCGCATAGATCGTGTCATAAAACAGCGTCCAGACCAGACCCGCGAGATAGAGGTAGACCGCCGGCCAGCCCAGCGACCCGCTATGCGCCGTCCAGGCCAGCAGCGCGCCCCAGTTGAACGCAATGCCCAGAAAGACCTGCGGCCACCAGGTAAAGCGCTTGGCAAATGGGTAGATCGCCACCGGCAGCAGCGCCAGCACCCCCAGGGCAATCGCCATGGGCGGAAAGGTGATCAGGATGCAGAACGCCACCAGCGATTGGATCACCGCCCAGGCCAGCGCCTGTTTCGTGCTGGCCTGCCCCGACGGGATCGGGCGCGAGGCGGTGCGCGCCACCGATCCGTCGATATCGCGGTCGGTGATGTCGTTCCAGGTGCAGCCCGCGCCGCGCATCAGGAAGGCGCCGATCCCGCAGCCGACAAAGATCCACAGATCAAAGAGCCGCACCTGCCCGTCATGCACCATCGACAGCAACAGTCCCCACCAGCACGGCAGCAACAAGAGCCAGGTGCCGATTGGCCGATCCGCCCTGCTCAGCCGCAGATAGGGCCGCGTCCAGGCGGGCGCTGACCGATCCACCCAGTTGCCGCGCACGGCATCGGCCACCTGGCCCTCTGGCGTTGGGTCTGCTTGGCTCATATGGTGCGCCCCATGAAGACGAAGGTTCGCCTGTATGTAGAGCACCCGCTTGGCCCGGCACAACCTGTTCCCCTGTCGCGGGACCAGGCGCATTACCTTTTCGGCGTGATGCGACTGGGGGTTGGCGACGCGGTGGCGCTCTTCAATGGGTGTGACGGGGAATGGCGGGCCGAGGTTATTGAGGCCGGTAAACGCGGCGGGCAGTTGGTCTGTCAGGCGCAGACCGCGGAACTGCAAATGCCGCCCGACCTCTGGCTGCTCTTCGCGCCGATCAAGAAGGCGCGCACCGATTTCATCGTTGAAAAAGCGGCTGAGATGGGCGCGCGGCGGATCCTGCCGGTGCAGACCGATTTCACAAATGCTGAACGCATTCGCCAGGACCGGCTGCAAGCGCATGCGGTCGAGGCCGCTGAACAATGCGGTGGGACTTATGTGCCCGAGGTGGCGGGGTTGCAAAAGCTGAGCGCCGTGCTGGCGGATTGGCCTGTCGAGAGGCAGCTGATGTTTTGCGACGAAGCGCTCTCTGGCGGTACAGTCGGGCTGGAAAACGGATCAAAAGGCCCTTGGGCGATCCTGATCGGGCCCGAGGGCGGTTTTTCCGATGCCGAACGCCAGCGCCTCCGGGCCATGCCGCAGGCGTACCCAACGGCGCTTGGCCCGCGCATTCTGCGCGCCGATACTGCCGCCGTGGCCGCGTTGACGCTGTGGCAGCAGGCGCTGGGGGATTGGCGGTGATCCGGCCCGAAGCGGCCGCTGCGTTGCGCCGCTGGCGCGAGGTGCTGGTGGGTTTGGCTGCCTTGTTGCTCGGGCTCTACTGGGCGTTTCTGACCGGTGGCGGGCTGCTGCATTGGGTGGGTTACGTGGTTGCCTTTGGTGGCGCCGCGCTGATCCTCGCTGGCCTGCAACGCGCGCGGTTTCGCCAAGGGGGTGGCGGCCCGGGCATCGTGCAGGTGATTGAGGGGCGGATCAGTTATTTCGGCCCGCTTAGTGGCGGGATCATCGATCTGGAAGACCTACGGCAACTGACGCTCGACCAGACCGCGCGCCCGGCGCATTGGATGCTGCACGCACCCGGCCAGCCGCCGCTGGCGATACCCACAAATGCCGAAGGTGCCGATCAGCTCTTTGACGCTTTCGCCACGCTGCCTGGCATCAGGACCGAGCATATGTTGCGGCAGATGCATGCCGAGGCGGGCCACGTGGTTGTGATCTGGCAATCCCCCGACACGCAATCCGCAACCCGCCGCTTGCATTGACAGCAGCGGTAATTCTGACCATGCGTAACACCCTGACCCATACGCAAGATCGGAGCCTTACCCCATGTCCATCCCACAATCCGGCGGCGGCCCGATCGAAGATTTTGCCCAGCTGGCCGAATACCTTGAGGCAGGCTGCAAACCGAAAGACGATTGGCGGATCGGGACCGAACATGAAAAGTTCGGCTATTGCAAAGACAGCCTGAAACCGCTGCCCTATGACGGTGACCGGTCGATCCGCGCCGTGCTGGAGGGGCTGCGCGACCGGCATGGCTGGTCCCCGGTGCATGAGGGCGGCCACCTCATCGGGCTGGAAAAGGACGGCGCCAATGTCAGCCTGGAGCCCGGCGGCGCGCTGGAGCTCTCGGGCGCGCCGCTCGAGACGATCCACCAAACCTGCGACGAGGTGAACGAGCACTTGGCGGAGGTGAAAAGCATCGCCGATGAGATCGGTGTCGGTTTCATCGGCCTTGGTGCTGCGCCGATTTGGACCCATGACCAGATGCCGCTGATGCCCAAGGGCCGCTACAAGCTGATGGACAGCTATATGCAAAAGGTGGGCACGTCGGGCACCACGATGATGCGGCGCACCTGCACCGTGCAGGTCAATCTCGATTTCGGGTCCGAGGCGGACATGGTGCAAAAGCTGCGCGTGGCGCTGGCCTTGCAGCCCGTGGCGACAGCACTTTTCGCCAATTCGCCGTTTTTCGAGGGCAAGCTCAACGACCACAAAAGCTGGCGCAGCCAAGTTTGGCGACACCTCGATGAAGATCGCACCGGCATGCTGCCCTTTGTCTTTGAAGACGGGTTCGGGTTTCAGCGTTGGGTGGACTATGCGCTTGATGTGCCGATGTATTTTGTCTATCGCGACGGCCGCTATATCGACGCGCTGGGCATGTCGTTCCGCGATTTCCTGAAGGGGGAGCTGCCTGCATTGCCGGGGGAAAAGCCTTTAATGTCGGATTGGGCGGATCACCTCACCACGCTCTTCCCCGAGGCGCGGATCAAGAAATTCATCGAAATGCGCGGGGCCGATGGCGGTCCGTGGCGGCGGCTCTGTGCTTTGCCGGCCTTGTGGGTGGGTCTGCTCTACGATCAGACCGCGCTCGATGCCGCCTGGGATCTGGTGAAACACTGGGATGCCGACACACGCGAGGCGCTGCGGGTTGCGGCCAGCGTCGACGGGTTGCAGGCGCAGATCGGTGATCTGCACATGCACGATCTGGCGCAAGAGGTGCTGGTGATCGCCGAGGCTGGGTTGAAAGCGCGGGCGCGTGTCGGGGCAGGCGGGCTATTGCCCGACGAGACGCATTTCCTCAACGCGCTCAAGGAAAGTGTGGAGACCGGTCAGGTGCCCGCCGACGAATTGCTGGCGCGCTATGCGGGTGATTGGCAAGGCGATCTGACCCGGATCTACGGCGATTACAGCTATTGATCAGGCCTCGGCCTGCTTTGACTTGCCCAGCACGCGGCTGCGGTAATAGTCGCTGATCTGCGCGCGTTGGGCGGCGATCTGTTCCTGCGAGGGTTCGACCGATCCGTTGATCAGCACGGCGTAACCGGCCATCGGATCATGCGATTTCGCAGTGCTGGCCGGGCGGCCTGCGCTGTCGTCCGACGGCATCGGAAGCCCGCGCCCCTCAGGCCCACGCGGCGCGCCCCATTTGTTGTCTTTCGTCTGGCCGGGCATGGCCAGCAGGAACATCAGGATAAACGGGCCGACAAAGGGCACAAAGCTCACCAGATACCACAGCGACGACCGGCCGGTATCGTGCAGGCGGCGCGCGGCCACGGTGATTTGCGGGATGAAGGTCAGCAGCAGCAAGATCGGCGTCCAGTAGGCCAGGACATGCAAGGGCGGCTGCGGTTGCAGCACCGTCATCACATCCACCGCAATTGCAGCGATCAACGCGATGCTGAAGAACAGGATTGCCCACCAGTATTCCGCGCGCGACGCGCGGCCGGTGAAGTTGAAAGCGCGCAAAAAGAAAGCCTCAATGGCAGCAATCGGTCCGATCATCTGGCCAGTCCCTACGTTCTATCCTCGCAGAGGAAGGTGCGTGAGGGTTGGGGCCGAAATGTGGCAGCGCCGCGAAAAGGTCGCGGCATTCGCGGGGTCAGTAGCCGATGGCGCAGCCGTCCTTGCGCGGGTCCGATGCGCCTTCGAGCACGCCATTTTCATGGATCACAATCGACTGCGCGCCGCCCAGCGGGACATCCGGCGTCACGATCTCGTGGCCCAGATCGGCGAGTTCGGCTCGCACCTTGTCGCCATAGCCGCGTTCCAGCTGCAGTTTGCCATGCTCGGGGAAGCTCCGCGGCGCATCAAGCGCGGCCTGCGCGTCCATGCCGAAATCGGTCATGTTGGTCATCACGCGGGCATGGCCGTTGATCTGGTATTGCCCGCCCATCACGCCAAACGGCATGGTGACGCGGCCCTGATCGCGCACAATCGCCGGAATGATCGTGTGCATCGGGCGTTTACCACCGCCAAGCTCGTTCGGGTGGCCCTCTTGCAGCGAAAAGCCCGCGCCGCGGTTTTGGAACAGGATGCCGAATTTCTCGGACGCGATACCCGAGCCAAAACCGTGAAAGACCGAATAGATCAGCGACACGACCATGCGGTCGCGGTCAACCACGGTGATATAGATCGTGTCCTTGTGCACCGCCTCGCTGATCGTGGTGGCACTGGCCATGGCGCGTTTCGGATCGATCAGCGCGGCCAGTTTCTCGGCCGCTTCCATGCTGAGCAGATGATCCATCCGCGTCATGTGATCGGGATCGGCGAGAAAGCGGTTGCGGGCGTCATAGGCCAGTTTTGCGGCTTCGGCTTCGATATGCGTGCGCGCGGCGCCAAACGGGTCCATCGAGGCCAGATCGAACTGCGACAGGATGTTGAGCATCAGGATCGCCAGCGTGCCCTGGCCGTTGGGCGGGTGCTCCAGCAACTCGCGGCCTTTATAGGTGCCGCCGACCGGATCGCCGATGGTGCAGGCAGTGGCGGCGAAATCCGCAGCCGTGTGCGCGCCGCCGCCGGCCGTCAGGGTGGCGAGCATGTCCTCCATCACTTCGCCGTCATAAAACGCAGCCCGCCCGTCCCGCGCGACGCGGCGCAATACTTCGGCCTGGCCCGGCAAAGCAAATGTGTCACCCAACTTGGGGATCGCGCCGCCGTTCAGGAAATGTGTCCGGCCGTGGCCTGACAGCACCGGCTCGCTTTCCTGCCAGTCCCAGGCGACGCGGGGCGATACCGGCACGCCTTCGTCCATATAGCGGATCGCGGGCGCAAGGCTGTCGGCGAGGCCCAGCCGGCCCCAGTTTTCTGACATGGTGCAGAAGGCATCAATCGCCCCCGGGATGGTCACTGCGCGCGCATCTTGCAGCGGGATGGTTGTGTGTCCTTCGGCGCGCAGGGCGGCGGCATCTGCCGCTGCGGGTGCGCGGCCCGAGCCGTTGATGGCGATCACGTCATCGCCGCCCGCGGGTGAGATCAGCGCGAAACAGTCGCCGCCAATACCGGTCATCTGCGGCTCAGCCAGCCCGAGGATCACCGCACCGGCAATGGCCGCGTCCACCGCGTTGCCTCCTTGCTGCAAGATCCCAACAGCCGCTTGCGCCGCCAGCGGGTGTGATGTGGCACACATCCCGTTCGTCGCCATGACCGCCGAGCGGCCCGGTTGGTGAAAGTCTCGCATGGCTGTCTCCCTCGGGTCCCGGCGCGACAATAGGCCCGGTATGGGCAAGGTCAATTGCGCGCGCGCCAGTTCCCGGCCCTGGAAAGCGGTTTTGCGCTAACGCCGTTGCGCGGGGTCGTGTCTTGCCTGAACTGGCGAGTCTGGCACACGTTTGGCATGTAGATTCTGCGGTATGTCGGGGGAACGGGTAGTACCTCGGTGCCGCGCACTGGGTGGGGGCTGTTGCGACGCGACACCGAGGGAAGCCATATGCAGCTACAAGGATGAGAATGCCGAACCATGGTGGCGAAAATGCGACCGGATCTTGACCTTGTGGCGAAAACTTGGCGGCGGAATTCTGGCGATGCGTGCCCTGACTCTGCTGATGCCGCCCTCAGGCGTCGATCGGGATCAGTGGCACATCCAGTTCCAGGATGTTCACCCCGGCATCGCAGCGATAAGTCACGCGGCTGGCCAGCGTCCGGATCATGTACCAGCCAAAGCCGCCCTCGGGCAAATCCTGCAACGGCACATCCAGATTGGCGGGTGTACCCATGGGCAGCCGGCCCTGCGGCAGCGGGGTGCCGCAATCACGCAGATCGGCCTGCACAACACCATCGGCACAGCTGAGCGTCAGGCGGATGTGCCCCCCCGGTTCTTCGCGATAAGCGTGTTCGACGACGTTGTTCAAGGCCTCGGCCAGGACAAGCTCCAGCGTGTGCCAATCCGCGGCGGCCAAGCCATGTGCCGTCGTCTCGGCCCGCAGCCGCTTGAGCATATGCCGCACGTCGCTGGACGTGCTGCCGCAGGTCAGGGTCACGGAAAACCGGGTATTTGGCGGGGTAAAGGAAGGCATCTCACAACATCCGTCAGCCGACAGGATCCCCTGTCATCCCGCCGCTTGTGCCTGCGCCAGATCGCTGTGAATGCGAAAGATCGTATCCATCCGCGTCATCCGGAACACCTTGTCCACGGCTTCGGTCAGATCGACAAGCTCCAGTTTCTGGCCATCCGGCATTTGTTTCATCGCCGCGACCACGGCGCCAAGCCCGCTGGAATCGATGAAATCGACCTTGGCCAGATCGAGCAGCACCCGCCCCGCCAGATCCGCGGTCAGAATGCGCATCTGGTCTTTGAAATCGATGGCAACGGCGGCGTCGATGCGGGTTTCATCGACCTGGATGATGTTGACGGCGCCATCCTGTGTCACGTTGAGTTTCATACTCGCCTCATTTACTGCTTGCGCGCGACCCTAAAGCGCAATCCTTACCATTCGGTGAGTGCGCACCCGGCAGGGCAGGAGGAGACATGCAACAGGTTGTGATCACCGGCGCCTCGCGGACGCCGATGGGCGGGTTTCAGGGTGTGTTCGCCGACACACCCGCCTCGGTCTTGGGCGGGGCGGCCATTCGCGGCGCGCTTCAGCAGGCCGGCAAACCCGCCGTGGATGAGCTACTGATGGGCTGCGTCCTGCCCGCAGGTCAGGGCCAGGCCCCTGCCCGGCAGGCCGGCTTTGCCGCCGGTCTGGGTGAAGAGGTGCCCGCCACCACGCTGAACAAGATGTGCGGATCGGGGATGAAGGCGGCAATGATGGCCTGGGATCGGCTGGCGCTGGGACACGCCGAGGCAATCGTGGCCGGTGGCATGGAATCGATGACCAGCGCGCCCTACATCCTGCCAAAGATGCGCGGCGGGGCGCGGATCGGCCATGGCCAGGTGGTCGATCACATGTTCCTCGATGGGCTGGAGGACGCCTATGATAAGGGCCGCCTCATGGGCACCTTTGCCGAGGATTGCGCCGAGGCGTTCCAGTTCACCCGCGAGGCGCAGGATCAATACGCGCTGGCGTCCCTGTCAAACGCGCTTGATGCCGAACGCTCGGGCGCGTTTGAGCCCGAGATTACCCCCGTCACCCTGCACACTCGCATGGGCGAAGAGATCATCACCCGCGATGAACAACCCGGCAAGGCGCGACCGGAAAAGATCCCGATGCTGAAACCGGCCTTTCGCAAGGAAGGCACGGTCACCGCGGCCAATTCCTCGTCGATCTCCGACGGCGCCGCGGCTTTGGTGCTGACCACTTTGGACGCCGCCATCGCCGCCGGCGCCACGCCACGCGCACGCGTGGTGGGCCATGCGAGCCACGCCCAGGCCCCAAACCTCTTCACCACCGCGCCGGTGCCCGCCGCACAAAAACTGCTGGAACGCATTGGCTGGCGCAAGGAGGACGTCGACCTTTGGGAGGTGAACGAAGCGTTCGCCGTTGTCCCCATGGCCTTCATGCAGGAAATGGGCCTGCCGCGGGACATTGTGAACGTCAATGGCGGCGCCTGCGCGCTGGGGCACCCGATCGGCGCCTCGGGTGCGCGAATCATGGTGACACTGCTCAACGCGCTGGAAACCCGCGGTTTGAAACGCGGTGTCGCCGCGATCTGCATCGGTGGTGGCGAAGGCACGGCGATCGCAATCGAACGGCTCTAAACACCCCTGCTTCACTGGTTCAAAAATACCTCGGGGGAGTCGCAGCCCGCTGCGACGGGGGCAGCGCCCCCATCTACCTCCGCCAGCCACAGGCCCCACCTATGCAAATCGACTACCCGACCCTCACCCGCACCCTCGCGTCATTGACCGAAGGTGAAACCGACACCGTTGCGCTGATGGCTACCATCGCATGTGAAGTGCACCATGCCGATGACCGGTTCGACTGGACCGGGTTCTATCGTGTCACTGAACCCGAGCTGTTGAAGATCGGCCCCTATCAGGGCGGTCATGGCTGCCTCGTGATCCCTTTCGACAAGGGTGTCTGTGGCGCCTGCGCCCGTACGGGCGACGTGCAGCTGGTCCCGGATGTGGAGGCGTTTCCCGGCCATATCGCCTGCGCCGCCTCCACCCGGTCAGAGCTGGTTTTGCCGGTGCGAGATGGCACAGGCCGGCTGATTGCGGTGTTCGACATCGACAGCGATTTGCCGGATGCTTTCACCGAGGAGGACGCAACCCAGCTACAGGCCATCCTCGATGCAAGCTTTGCGCAGGCCCGCTGACCCGGCAATCCGACGAGCTTCGTGAAAATTGCGCTTGATTTTTCACGCAAAGCTGGCACCGTGAAATCCGCGCATTGAATTTCACGAGCCTGCCATGGATCACAGCCCCATCACCCCGGACACGCTTGGCGCCGATCTGCGTGCGCTGCGCCGGGCGCGGGGGCTGACCTTGCAGGACATGGCCGACCGGCTTGGGCGGTCCGTCGGCTGGGTGTCGCAGGTCGAGCGGGACCTGTCCGCCCCGTCGATCACCGATCTGCGGCACATGGCGAGCATCCTTGATGTCGCCGTCTCGACGCTCTTTGGCCAGGCTCCGGCCCCGGCGAGCGAGGCGGGGCACATCGTGCGCGCCAATGCCCGCCGACCGATCGGCTCCCGCGCCTCTGGCCTCGTCGAGGCGCTGCTCTCCCCCGACCTGACGGACGACTTCGAAGTGGTGCATTCCACCTTCGCTCCGCACTCCAGCATCGGCGAGGTGGTGACCCGCCCCACTCAAGAGGTGGGCTACATCGTCTCTGGCCAGCTCGACCTGGTGATCTCAGGTACCCGTTTTGCCCTGAATCCCGGTGACAGTTTCCGCATCCGCGGTGAGCCGTTCGAATGGATCAACCCTTATGACACGCCCGCGGTCGTCATCTGGGTCATTGCGCCGCCGGTCTACTGATGAGTTGGGAGGGGTGGAGCATATTCGCGCTGTTCTGGGTGGTCTTTGTGACTTCGCCGGGGCCGAATGCGGTGAATTGCATCCAGAATGGCATGACATACGGCTTTCTACGCTCGCTCTGGGGCGTGGCGGCGATCCTGACCCAGGCCTTGCTGTTCCTCACCCTCTCAGCACTGGGGATCACGGCGCTGATCGCGGCCTCCCCCACCGGGTTTCTGATCGCCAAGATCGTCGGCGCCGGCTTTCTGATCTGGCTGGGGGTACGGGGGTGGATCCGCGCCAAGACGCCGATGCAGGCCGATGCAAACCCGTCGCGCCGGATCTATACCCACGCTTTTGCCATCGCCACGATCAACCCGAAAAGCGTGGCGGGGTATCTTGCCGCGTTTTCGCAATTCGTGCAGGCCGATGTGCCAATTGGCCAGCAGATGTGGGTGATCATCCCCACGGCCCTCACCATCACAGCGGCGAGCTACATGACCTACACCGCCCTGGGTGCAGGCCTTGGCCGCGCGGCCTTCACCGCCATCGCCAACACCGTGCTGCGCCGGGTGCTGGCGGGGTGCTTCATCCTCTACGGTCTTGCGCTGGGGGCGACTGCCCTGCCGGAAAGGGCGTTCCGCTGATGATCGAAACGCTCCTCGCCATGGAAACCCTGACCTTCGTGACCTTCATCGGCGCGTCGTTCCTACTCTACCTCACGCCCGGGGCCGACATGATGTTCACCATCGCCAGCGGCGTCGCGGGTGGACCGCGGGCGGGCATGGCGGCGGCGGCGGGCATCTCACTGGGGGTGATCTGCCATGTGTTACTGGCCGCCCTGGGCCTTGCCGCGCTGATCGCAGCCTCGCCCGACATGCTCGATGTCATCCGCTATGCCGGCGCCGCCTATCTGCTCTACCTAGCCGTACAGGCCTGGCGCGATGACGGGACCACGCCACGTCGCGCCGGCCGGGCCGAGCTCAGCCGCGCCTTTCGCCGCGGCCTTCTGACCAACCTGCTGAACCCCAAGGTTGCGCTGTTCATCCTCGCCTTCCTGCCGCAATTCGCGGACCCGGCCCTTGGGCCGGTCTGGCACCAGATCATCATCCTCGGCGTGCTTTTGGGCATCGGCGGGCTGATCACCGACGGCGCCTATGGCGTCTTTGCCGGCGTCATGGCGGACCGTGTCCGCCGCAACGCGCGCCTTATGAACAAGATATCGGCGGTCATTTTCGGGGGCCTTGCCGCCCGATTGGCCATCACCTGAGAAACGGAGCTTTTGCCATGTCAGATTTCCCCACCTCGACCCGGGTCGTCATCATCGGCGGCGGTGCCGTCGGTGCCTCCTGCGCGTATCACATCGCCAAGGCCGGCTGGGACGTTGTGCTGCTGGAGAAAAACGAGCTGACCGCCGGATCGACCTGGCACGCGGCGGGCAATTGCCCGTCTTTCAGCACCTCTTGGGCGGTGATGAACATGCAGCGCTATTCGCTCGAGCTTTACCGCACGCTCGCGGATGAGGTCGACTATCCGATGAATTACCACGTCACCGGGTCGATCCGCCTGGGTCATTCCAAGGAACGGGTGATGGAGTTCGAGCGGGCCCGCGCTATGGGCCGCTATCAGGGCATGGATCTCGAGATGATGCAGGTCTCGGACCTCAAGGACAAATACCCGTTTATCGAAACCCATGATCTGTCCGGCGCGCTCTACGATCCCGACGATGGCGATATCGACCCCGCGCAGCTGACCCAAGCCCTGGCCAAAGGCGCCCGGATGGCCGGGGCCCGCATCGAACGCTTCTGTCCCGCGACCGGCGTGTCGCGCGCAAATGGCGAATGGATTGTGCACACCGACAAGGGTGACATCCGCTGCGAAAAGGTGGTCAACGCCGCGGGGTACTACGCGCAGCGTGTTGGCGAGTGGTTCAAGCCCTTTGGCGGCAGGACCGTGCCGATGACGGTGATGAGCCACCAGTATTTCCTGACCGAGGAAATCCCCGAGCTCAAAGCCTGGTCCGAGGAAAACGGCAAGCTGCCGCTTTTGCGCGATGTGGACAGCTCATACTACCTGCGGCAGGAGAAATTCGGCCTGAACCTCGGCCCCTATGAGCGGAACTGCAAGGCGCATTGGGTGACGCCGGATGATCCTATGCCCGAGGATTTCAGCTTTCAGCTTTACCCCGACGATCTCGACCGCCTGGAATGGTATATCGAGGATGCGATGGCCCGCGTGCCCCTGCTGGGCACCGGCGGCGTCGGCCGCAATATCAACGGGCCATCGCATCCTCGATATACCATTCCAGGCGGTCGAGATCGTCGGGGTAAAGCTGAAAGCTGAAATCCTCGGGCATAGGATCATCCGGCGTCACC
>JASJCC010000233.1 GCA_030066175.1 Paracoccaceae bacterium
CGGCGCTCAAGTGGTGGCACAAGGGCGCCATCGACCGCTGGTGTATGCGCACGACGCAAGAGGTGGTTGACGAGATCACCGACAACCCCGACCTCGCCGCCGCCCTGACCGCGCAATGGTTCGACCATGGCGGCCGGCCCAGCAAGGCCAGTTTTGCGCTGCACGCCCTCATCACCGCCTCTTACCTGGAAAGCGGCGCCTGGTACCCCGAGGGCGGCGGCGAAGCCATTGTCGACGGTATCCTCCCGACAATCACCAAAGCTGGCGGTGAGGCGCGCGCGAACACCAAGGTCGAAACGCTGTTGATTGAGGACGACCAAGTCGTCGGCGTGCGCACGACCGAAGGTGAGGACATCCGCGCCGATGTAGTGATCTCGGATATAGGGGCGCGTGAGACGGTCAACACGCTTCTTCCTGCAGATTGCGGGCATCAGGATTGGATCGAAGACATCCGTGTCCTGCCGCACGGGGTCGCCCATTTCAGCCTGTTCCTCGGATTCGAGGGCGATATCGAGCGCGCCGGGGCGACCCGCTCGAACCACTGGATCTACCCGACCGGGAAGGTCGATGTTGTCTGGACAGATGCACCCAATACACCACCACCCGGCATGTTCTTGACCTTTGCCTCGTTGAAAGACCCGACGCATGAGCCCGGACCATCGCAGAAACACGCCGCTGAAATCGATGCCTGGACCGATTGGTCGGTGGTGGAGAAATGGGCCGACAAGGCGCCGGGCACGCGGGGCGAAGACTACGCGGCCTTCAAGGCGCAGGTCGAGGACGCGATGTTCGCAGTGTTCGAGGAACACTTCCCAGAGCTCGCCAAGCTCGTCGTGTTCCGCAATCTCGGGACGCCGCTTTCGACCCGCGCGATCACGGGCCACAACAAGGGCGCGTTTTACGGCATCGCCACGACCCCGGACCGGTTGATGAGCGAAGCCCTGCAGACCCGAACACCAATCCCCGGTCTGTTCCTTGCCGGGCAGGACGTGATGACCCCCGGCATCCCCGGCGCGCTCTGGGGCGGCCTTCTGGCCGCTGAGACCGTGGATCCAAAGCTGTTTCGGCTCATCCCAGAATGAAGCGTCCGAAGATGTGGTCCAACAAAGGATTTCGGGGGGACGCCATGATGCCCCCGGCTTGCGCCCTCCAAAAGGCGCTTTGCCATCACCAAGGATAACCGCGCCCCTCTCACCGCCTTGACCAAAGGCTGCTCAGAACACGGAGTTCAAACATGCACTGGATACTTCTCGCCATCGGCGTCTGCATCGAGGTCGCGGCCAGCGCGGCGCTGAAACTGTCAGACGGTTTCACCAAGCTCAGCTATGCCGGCCTCACCCTGATCTGCTTTGCCGTGGCGTTCTACATCATGTCGCTGGTGGTCCGCACCATGCCCCTCGGCATCGCCTACTCGGTTTGGGCCGGCGGCGGCATCGCCGGTGTCACCCTGATGGGCGCCATGGTCTTCGGCCAATCCCTAGACGCCTACGCCTATCTCGGCATCGGCCTGATCCTCGCTGGCGTGGTGGTCCTGAACGGCTTGTCGTCAGCCGCCAGCGGATGACGCCTGGGTCATCGCGACGCTCCAACAAAGCTAGTTGCTCGGCTTGAGGCGTCGCAATCGTGACAACGTTTCTGGCGTTTTGCCTTTTGCTGGCAGAGTGACCGAGATGCTAGAAAACCCGTCAATTTTTGGCATGACGGCAAAGGCTTGCGTGTTGGCGAGTTGCTGGTGACTAAACGCTGTTCCAGAAATCAAGTAGTCTGATCGACAGTTGCCACATGCAAGTGCTCAAGAAGAAGGATCATTGGAAAAGATGGTAGGTGATCGCCCAGCCCAAAAGCCAACAATAGTCGCTCTGGTCTATCGCTTCTTGGATTGATGGTGCTGCTGGAGCGCATGGAAAACCCATATCATGCTGTCTCAAGTTGTCGCTGGAGCCCAAATTTTTAAAACACCTGGCTCATGTCTTTTGACCGCATTGAATGTCATGCTGTCCCATGACTTGGGGTGGACAGAAAGACGGCTTGAGTGACCGCTCGAAACAAACTCTACACTGCGCAGGTTAGACACTTGCCACTTGGTAAGTACGCCGATGGCGCTGGTCTATAGTTGCGCAAGCGCCGAGATGGTGGTGGCCAGTGGTTTCTGCGCTTCACGATCTATGACCGTAGAAGAGAGATAGGGCTGGGTAGTACAGAGGACGTATCGTTGAAGGAGGCCAGAGAGGGATCAAGCAAATTGCGGGCCGTCCTCAGGGACGGCAACGACCCGATCAAGGAACGCCAGTGCGCAAAGCGGGAAGCCTAAAGAATGGACAACTCGCTTCGCGTAGTAGCAGTGAATGCGTTTGAAACACGCAAGGCCGAACTCAATGGCGACGGCAAAGCGGGTCGTTGGTTCTCTTAGCTCTAACTGCGTGTGCTTCCAAAGCGCGGTCGTGTGCTGGTTGAAGACATAGATCACGGGTTCGGTTTGGTAATTGATTATGGACAAACCGGCGGCCGGCTCCCTCGTATAAGTGTTGCGACGGGTTTACGCGCGAGCGGACGCCAACCAGCCCAAGTTGCGCCTTGTGAGCGGAGGTGAACGCCCAGCAATTGAGCGCAGCAGCGAACGTTTCCCAAAAAGCAATCTGTAAACTTAAGATGACAGTTGTAATTGTCAATAAAACCTGACAGCATTCAAGAATCGGCCGTTTTGTTCCGCGTTACGGTCGTGGATCCGGGATGGTGGGTGCGGCCAGTCTCCGAAAAGTCGCTCCACAGGTCCTCAGAAACCAACTATGGAGGAAATTGGACATGTCCGATGATCCAGATAAGGTCTGGCCGACAGGTCTGACCCTGAAAGAAGCGGAGGAAGTTCACAGCTACCTCATCGATGGAACCCGTGTATTCGGGCTCCTTGCGCTTCTTGCCCATATTCTTGTGGCGTTCACGACGCCTTGGCTCGGCTAAGGAGGTAACGTTATGAACAATGCGAAAATGTGGCTTGTGGTTCCCCCGGCGGTGGGTGTTCCGGTGTTTCTTGGCGCAGTTGCCGTTGGGTCGTTCGCGGTCCACGTCGCTGTTCTGAGCAACACATCGTGGGTGTCGGACTTCTTGTCCGGTCAACCGCTTGGCAGTGGTGACGAGATGGCGGCCAGCCAGATCGTGCCCGATGCCAATACCGCGAAGGCAGCTTACGTGCTTGACCATGAAGACGGCGCGCGTGAGCTGACGGTCATCCTGCCCGATGGAACCACTGCGAAAGCGGTGCTCAGGTCCGAGGAAATCCTTGCCTCGGCGGCGCCGCCAAGTTGGATCGCTTCAGAGTAAGCGAACCGAAACCCCCTGGGCGGCAACGCCCGGGGGACTCCCTCCGGAATACTCTGGCCGCTCCGTTCACCGGGGCGGTCGTCCGGACGAGATTTTGGGAGGTCGAATGCTGAACTATCGCGACTTTGCCCTGCGCAAACTGGCATCGATCACGCCGCGTTACCTGCCCTTTGCAGATGTCGCGACCGAAGACGTGCCCTTGTCGCGCCTGCTTCGGCTTTCTCTGTTTCAGATCACCGTGGGCATGGCGCTGGTGCTGCTGATGGGCACGCTGAACCGCGTGATGATCGTTGAGCTGCAGGTCTCTGCCGCTTTGGTCGCCGGCATGCTGGCGCTGCCGGTGCTGTTTGCGCCGTTCCGCACGCTGATCGGCTTCAAATCCGACTCCCATCGCTCGGCGCTGGGCTGGCGCCGCATCCCCTATATCTGGAAAGGCACGCTCTATCAGTTCGGCGGGTTCGCCGTGATGCCTTTCGCGCTGTTGACGCTGTCGGGCTATGGCGAGGCGGTCGATGCGCCGCGCTGGATTGGCCTGTCCTCGGCCGCTCTGGCCTTTCTGCTGGTGGGCGCAGGTCTGCATATGGTGCAGACCGTGGGCCTTGCACTGGCCACCGACCTTGTGAAGGAAGAAGACCACCCCAAAGTCGTCGGCCTGATGTATGTCATGCTGCTTTTGGGCATGGTCGTGAGCGCGCTGATCTATGGCGCCCTACTGGCGAATTACACGCCGGGCCGGCTGATCCAGGTCATCCAGGGCTCGGCCGTTGTGACCGTTGGCCTCAACCTCTTTGCCATGTGGAAACAGGAATCGCGGGATCGCGAGCGCGCCCGCCGGATGGAAACCGCCCCGCCCGCCCATTTCCAGGATGCCTGGCGGCGGCTTGTGCGGTTGCCGGGGACGGTGCGTCTGCTGGTGTTGATCGGCCTTGGCACCTTCGGCTTTGGCATGGCGGACGTCTTGCTGGAGCCCTATGGCGGGCAGGCACTGGGCTTTACAGTTGGGCAAACAACCAAGCTGACGGCACTTTTTGCCGGTGGGACGCTCATTGGGTTTGGCATCGCCTCGCGGGTCTTGTCGGTTGGCGGATTGCCCCTACGGCTGGCCACGATGGGAGCGTTTCTGGGCATCCCGGGTTTTGCCGCCATCATCCTGTCCTCCGAGATGATCGGCCCCATGCTGTTCTTTGTCGGCGTCTTCGCAACCGGGCTTGGTGCGGGTCTTTTTGGCCATGGCACGCTGACCGCGACGATCCGCAATGCGCCGCCGGACCAGATCGGTCTGTCGCTGGGCGCGTGGGGCGCGGTGCAGGCCACATGTGCCGGAATCGGCGTCGCTTTGGCCGGCATTGTCCGCGATATCCTCGTCGTCACGCCCAGTTTGGCGGGACTTCGCGCCAGCACGCCCTATAATGTGGTCTTCATGATCGAAATGGCATTCCTTGCATTGGCGATCCTGATCGCCATTCCGCTTTTGCTCCGCGGCGGCAGCTTTCCTGCCACAAGCGCCGTCGTCCGTTCGCAACCCAACCAGGTGGAGGCTCCATGACACTCATCATCACGCGTTACTTCGAAGACGCAGCCCAAGCCCGATCCGCAAGAAGCGAGCTTGTGAATTACGAGCGTTTGTCGCCCCGGATCCTGACCTTGTTCGACAGGCCGACCGGCCTGGCAGAGGCGCTGGCGGCCGCCAAGGTCGATGCCAAGGCGATCAAAGCCTATGAAAAGCGTATGGGGGATGGTGGCGCGGTGCTGCTGGTGCGCGCCGGGTACAAGCCGCTGGGCGTCGCCCAGACGTTCCGGAACATCACGGCCGAGATGGGTGCTGCGGATGTCGGCAAGGTCACCGAAGAGGTCTACATCAAGGAAGACCCGACGCGTCGCGTCAGCGTTCTGACCGACCACCGGCACATGCTGTCGCGGCCCATCCACAGTGCCAACCCGAACCCGCATATGGCCGACTGGCCGATTTCGCTGATCAGCCGTCGCAAGCCGTTCACCTACACCGTTGTCCCGCCGCATGGGCGCATGGCGTCCTGGCCCATTGGCCTCTTGCTGCCGGGCAGCATCCGCTACGGTCGCTTTCCGTTCGACCTGCTGGTTCCGGGTCACAAGTTCATGGCCAAGTTCCCCTTTGCCCACCTCATCCCCGGGCACAAGTTCCAGGCCAATTTCCCGTTTGGCCATATCGTTCCGGGGCACAAGTTCATGGCCAATTTCCCATTTGGCCACCTCATCCCGGGGCACAAGTTCCAGGCGAAGTTTCCGTTTGGGCATCTGGTGCCCGGCCATCGTCGGATGGCCAACTGGCCCTTCCCGCTGCTGCTCAACGGCAAGAAGCATACGAACTCGCTCGTGCCGGGGCACAAGTACCAGGCCAAGTTCCCCTTTGCCCATCTGATCCCGGGCCACAAGTTCCAGGCCAAGTTCCCGTTTGGCCATATCGTGCCGGGGCACAAGTTCATGGCCAATTTCCCCTTCGC
>JASJCC010000236.1 GCA_030066175.1 Paracoccaceae bacterium
CTCGACCCGCGCCATCGCCTCGGGCGGCTGCGCGGCCATCTTCTGGCGTAACCCAGCGACGAGGGCCGCCGGGAAATCGACGCCGGGGGCAAGGCCAAAGACCCGCGGGTGATCGCTGGGGTCAAACATCGGCGCGTCCCAGCATCTCTTCGGCAAGCGTTATGCCGCCCGGATGGCCCACATCACACCACAAACCGGGATAGGTGATCCCGTGCAATCGGCCATGGGCCGCGAAGTCATCCCACACAAGGTTCAGCGAAAAGGCCGGTTGGTCAAAGCGGTGCAGCGCGCCGGTTTTCACGATCTGCGCGCCGGTATAGACCAGATCCCCTTTACGTTGCAGCTGTCCGTCCGGCGCGAGGGCAAAGTCTCCGCCCGTCTCACGCCCGATCGCCTGCGCAACCGGCACACACATCAACAGCGCATCCATCCGGTCGGGCGCCCAGTGTTGGGCCAAAAGGTCCAAGGGGTTCGGGCCGCGCCAGATGGCATCGGTGTTGAGGGTGAAGACGGGGTCAGGGCCCAACATTGGCAGCGCCGCCCGCAGCCCGCCGCCGGTATCGAGAATGTCGGGCGCCTCGACCGAAACCCGGACATCGCTGCCCGCCAGGTGCGCGATGATCTGATCGGCGTGGTAATGCGCGTTGACCACGCGGTTGGGGATCGCCTGAGCCAGCGCCAAGGCATGGTCGAGCAGTGGCCGGCCAGCTACGTGGATCAGCGGCTTGGGGCGCGTCGCGGTCAAGGCGCCCATGCGCGTGCCGAACCCGGCGGCAAAGAGCATTATGGCGTCGGGCATAGCGATTTCAGTCTGGTCAGGCGGCCCGGGGTAGGCTCTGGTAGTGTGAGGGTGTCTGCCAAGGCTGCCAGCGCTGGATGGGCAAGGCTGATCTGCAGGTCGCGCCAAACCCGGGGGATCAAATCAAGGTAGTGTGGCTTGCCTTTTTCGGTCGCAAGCCGAGCAAAGACCCCGAGAATCCGCATGTTGCGTTGCGCCCCGAGGACGGCCAGAGCCGTGCGAAACCCCTCCGCATCAACGCCAGTCGCGGTGATGTAGTGTCGAATAGAGGCTTCTCGCGTTTCTTTGCCGACGTCGCGCCGGGCATCGTGCAGGAGCGAGATCAGATCATAGGCCCGGTGACCCTGCAAGGCATCCTGAAAATCCAGTAGACCGGCGCGGGCGGGGCCTTCCCGCTTCGGCAGCCACAGGATGTTTTCGGCGTGATAGTCGCGCAGGATCATCACGTCAGCTTTCCCAGCATATTGGGTGAGCAGGCCTTGCAGCAGCTCCATCGCCGGTTGGCCATCCGGGGCGGCCCCGCCAGTCATCGCGGGGGCGTAGGTGTCAAACGCCAGATGGGTCATCTGCGCTAGGACCTCCGGAGTCGCCTTTGGCAAATGGGTCGGTGGTGGGTGGTCATGCAGCGCAATCAGCGCGTCGACCGCGGCGATGTAGAGACGCTTTTCCTCAGCCGCGTCGCCCGCCAGCTTTACCAGCAACCCGTCGCCGAGGTCTTCGATCAGCAGCAAGCCCGCTGAGGCGTCCTCGGCAAGGATCCGAGGCGCACTGAGACCCAAGCTGATCAGGTGCCGTGCCAAGGTGGCAAAGCGGTCGACATCGCCTTCCGGGTCGATCATCAGGATCGCGCTGTCATCGCCCTTGCGCAGTCGGATATAGCGGCGGCCCGAGGCATCCCCGGCAAGCGGCTGCTGGTCCGCGTCGGCCCAGCCTGCATCCTGCAGAAAGCGGTTCATGCGGCGAGCTCGGACAGCAGGACGTTCCAACGCGGGTCGGTCCAATCCAGTGTCAGAATGCGTTCCTTTTCGGTCTGCCCTGCGGAAAACCGCATCTCCAGAGCGTTTTGGGGGGTCAGGTCTGTCAGCCGGTCCGGCCATTCGATGAGGCAGATGGCCGTCTCAAAAGCGTCTGTCAGGCCCAGCTCGACACATTGGTCGGGGTCGCTCAGACGGTAAAGATCGGCGTGCCAAAGCTCGCCAGCACGCGTGTCATAGACCTGCACAAGCGTGAAGGTCGGCGATGGCACGTCCTCGGGGGTGTCTTGCAGAGACTGGATCAACGCGCGGGCAAAATGGCTTTTGCCGGCACCAATCGGGCCGCTGAGCAACAGCACGTCACCGGGGTGCAAACGCGTCCCCAAAGCGCGCGCAAAGGCGGCCGTGTTGTCCGGCGAGGACAGGATCCGTCGGGCGGTGCGCGATACCATGGCTGCGAAGATACCGCGCCAGAGCGGCGCCGCAAGCGGGTTCAGGCGTCGACTTTTGTTGGTTTGGGTTGTTCGGCTTGCTGCGGGTCGATGGCAAAGCGCACCAGCGTGGCGCCGGCGACCACAGGCTCCACATGGCAGGCCAGCCGCGTGCCAGAGGTCATGGTCACCGTCTCGGCCCAGGTGGCGCGATCACGCGCGACAAGGATGAAGTCGCGCAGCTCACCCCAGAAGGTGCTTGGCTTGCAGTCTTTCTGCCATTCGCGTGTGGCATCGACGATGGTCATCTCGGCAAAGGCGCTGTCGGGGTCGCTGTTCCACAGAGTCCGATAGGCCGCGTTGCAGAAGGTCAGCACCCCCAATTGCGAGAACACGACCACCGCCTCGTCGAAGCTGTCGATCACCGCCTGGGTCAGCTCCAGCTCGGACCGGAAGCGCCGTGTAAGTGAGATTTCGGCGCTGATATCCTCAATCAGGAAGGCCACAGCGCCGTCGGGATGCGGGCGCCCGGTGATCTTAAAGGTCAAGCCAGAGGGCAGGTTCCAGGTTTCGCTGTAGCGGTCATCGCGGGCGGCATCCACAAGGTCGGCCAGCTGTTCGCGCCAGGAGGTGTAATTCTTGGGTTCGGGCATCATGCGGTTTTCGCGCATGTGATCGAAAAAGCTGAGCAGGTTGGGCCGGGCGCTGAGGAACTCGACCGGCAATTGCGTCAGGTCCACCAGGGCCGGATTGAAGAGCACAAGCCTGCGATCCCGGTCGAACACCGCCAGCCCAATCGGCAGGTGGGCAAAGGTCTTGGCCAGCGTCTGGACGAAATTGCGCTGGGCTACCTCGGCCGCGATCACCTTGTCGATGCTTTGCGCAAAGCTGAGGGTGCCGTCGGTACCGGGTTGGGTCGTCACCTCGAACCAGGCGGATTCGTCATTGTCGTCGGTCAGGCTAAGCCGTTCGCTATGGGTGTCGCCCTTGTCGGTGCGCAGTTCAAAGAGGCTGTCTGCATCGGTCCGGTTGGTCTTGTGTGCAAGCTGGGTATAGGCCGCGTTCTGCCAGGTCACCTTGCCCGCGGTGTTTGTGAACCATGCCGGCATCGGGGCGGCGTCCACCACATCGCGCAGGCAGGACAGTTCTCGCGAGTCCAGAATGGCGTTGTGGGTGTCCGCGGCATTGCGGAGCGTGCAGGGCAGAACCACACGAAGGGTCGGGCCGAAGACCGACACGCTCAGCACGGTGTCGGGATCATCGAAGGCGGGCACTTGCAAATCGGTTTCTGGCAGGTTGGTCGGCAAGCCTGCGAAACGCGGCGACAGAACATCGTATAGCTCAACCCATTTGGCACCAGCCAGCGACTCGCGGTTCAACAAGCGACCAGCCCCGGCGGTGCTGTCGACCACGGTGTCACCGCGCAAGAGGATCACGCAATCGCGCTGCGTGTCGGCATCAGGAGCCGGCTTGCGGCGGCTGAGCTTGGGGGCAAAGACCAGCAGGCCGCCGGTCAGCGACGCAGCGAGCGCACCGATAACGATTGCCAATAATGTCGGATCGCTCACCGCTCTCTCCCTGAGCATTTTGTCAGGAAAGTGCTAACGCGCGATCGTTAACACGAGCTTAAGGTTAACATAAGGTCACGCCGGTTTTGACGGGTCATCAGGCGACGATGGGCCGGTTTTCCCCCAGCGCCGTGCCGGTCAAATCGGTGTCGCGAACGATCTTGCTGCGTGGCCAGACCACTTCGACGATAGCGCCGCGGCGTTCGCTTTGCTCGGCCGAGGGCAGGAACGGGTCCGACCCATTGGCAAAGCTCAGCTCGGCACCGCTGCGCTCCAAGAGCGTCTTGGCAATGAACAGACCTAGCCCCATGCCTTCGTATTCGGGCCGGGCGCGGCGGTCGGATTCGTTGCGCCGGTTGCGCACAAAGGGATCCCCGATGCGGCCGATCAGGTGAGGCGGAAAGCCGGGCCCGTCATCGAGGATCCGGACCGAGATCAGATCGTCGGTCCAGACCGCCTCGATCCAGATATTGGCGCGGGCGAAATCCACCGCGTTTTGTACGAGGTTGCGCAGCCCGTGGATGATCTCGGGCCGGCGCAGGATTTGCGGTTGTGCGTATTCGCCGCCGGGGCCGGGGCCATCCTCGATGATGATATCCTTGCCGCGGCCTTCATGCGGTTCGGCGGCCTCTCGGATCACCTCGACCAGCGGGGCGTGGCGCATGTGCAGATCGTCTTTGCCGGCGCGGCCCATGGAGCGCAGGATATCGCGGCAGCGGTCGGCCTGTTCGCGGATCAGCTGCGCGTCTTCACGCAGGTCGGGCCGGTCATCCAGCTCTTCGGCCAGTTCCGACGAGGTCAGCTTGATCGTCGCCAAAGGCGTGCCCAGCTCATGCGCGGCGGCGGCGACCACGCCGCCAAGATCATTGAGCTTTTGCGCCCGGGCCAGCGCCATCTGCGTGGCGGCCAGTGCGTCTGACATCGAGTGCATTTCGCGGGTGATGCGGCGGGCGTAAATCGAGATAAAGACAATCGCGATGGTGATCGCCGCCCATTGACCAAAGACAAAGACATCCGGGATACGCAGGATAAACCCCTGCTCGGTCCGCAAAGGCAGATGGTAAAACACCATGCCCGAGACCAGCATAAAGGCCGTGAGCCCCAGGATGATTGTGGATCTTAGCGTCAGTACGGCGGCCGACACGGTGACCGGCCCCAGCACCAAGAGCGAGAACGGGTTGTGCAGGCCGCCGGTGAGATAGAGCAGGAAACAGAGCTGCAAGAGGTCAAAGAGGACCATCAGCATGTTTTCGGTTTCCGAAAGGCGCTTGTTTTCCGGGAACACGAAGATGGCGATCAGGTTGCCGATCACCGACACGCCGACCGCCAGGTAGCAAAGCCCCAGCTCAAGCTGGAGGTTGTACATCCGCTGGGCAACAGTCAGCGCAACCAGCTGCCCGACAATGGCAAACCAGCGCAACAGGATCATCGTGCGCAGCCGGATCCAGTTGCTGCGCCGGTGTTCGCTCAGGATACCCAGGTCGGAGTTTGCCATCTGCGCTTTTTCGCCGCTTGTAAGGGGAAACACAATTGTTAGGTCTGACGCAGGCAGTGTGCAATGGCTGCGTCAGGCAAGGGGATGGACATGGTTCGACTGGCGGCGATTTCGGCGGGGGTGGCGATTGTGGCGCTGATCGGCGGGCTTTGGTTTGTAACTGCACGCCCGGCGTCGGACGATGTGTTTGCCGAATGCCGGACCAGTGCCATTGCCGGCGGGACAGATGCCATTGGCGGGCCGTTCGAGCTGGTGAATGCCGCGGGGGAAACCGTGAGTGACGCCGATGTCATCACCGCGCCCAGCCTGCTTTACTTTGGCTATACGTTCTGCCCCGATGTCTGCCCGTTCGACACCGCCCGCAACGCCGAAGCGGTCGATCTGCTGGAGGCGCAGGGCCATATGGTGACGCCGGTTTTTATCTCGGGCGTGTCCCGTTTCGGGTCGACC
>JASJCC010000237.1 GCA_030066175.1 Paracoccaceae bacterium
TGGAAATTGCCGTCGCCCACATGGCCCAGGATCGGGCCGGGCACGATCGAGCTGGCAATGTCGGCCTGGGTTTCCTCGACCGCGCGCGCGAGTTCCGAGATCGGCACGCAGATATCGGTGACCAGCCCGCGCGCGCCCTTGCGCGACGCGAGGATCGCGTAATAGGCGTTGTGCCGCATCGCCCACAGCGCGCGGCGCTCCTCTTCCCGCGCCGACCATTCAAAGGCCGATCCGTCATGGTCGGCGACAATCTCGGCAAAGCGACGGGCATCCTGTTCCACCGTCTCGGGCGCGCCGTGAAACTCCACCATCAGATGTGGGGCTTCCTCCATCGACACCCCGGCATAGGTGTTAAAGGCGCGCGCCGTCGCGGCATCGACAAACTCAATCCGCGCCATCGGGATACCCATCTGGATGGTGTCGGTCACCGCCGCCACCGCCGCATGCATATCGGGAAAGGCGCAGATACCCGCGCTGGTCGCCTCGGGGATGCCATGCAGGCGCAAGGTCAACTCAGTGATCAGGCCCAAGGTGCCTTCGGAGCCGACCATCAGCCCCGTCAGGTCATAGCCCGCCGAGGATTTGCGCGCCCGCGTGCCGGTGCGGATGACTTGCCCATCGGCCAGCACCACCTGCAGCCCGAGCACATTGTCGCGCATCGTGCCGTACCTCACTGCGGTTGTGCCCGAAGCGCGGGTCGCGGCCATCCCGCCCAGCGACGCATTGGCACCGGGATCCACCGGGAACATCAGTCCGGTCGCGCGCAGCTCTTCGTTCAAAGCCTCGCGGGTGACGCCGGGCTGGACGGTCACGTCCATATCCGCCGAGCGAATGTCCAACACCTTGTTCATACGCGAAAAATCCACCACCACGCCGCCGCGCACCGCCAAGGCGTGCCCCTCAAGCGACGTCCCCGTGCCCCAGCCGACCACCGGGCAGCCCTCAGCCGCGCAGATCCGCACCAAGGCTGCAACCTCCTCGGCACTCTCCGGATAGGCGACCGCATCCGGTGGCGTCAGCGGGAAATGCGACTCGGATCGGCCATGCAGGTCCAGATCGGACTTGGCCAAGCTGAGCCGTTCGCCTAACAGGGAAGACAGGTCTTCAAGTGCTTGAGCAATCGGCATGGAGGTCTCCGGAAACGCGCTGGCGCCACCTTAGCGACGCGCGTGCCCGGCGGAAAGTCACGTGATCGGAGGACCCTGTGCTCTTCAGCCTGCGCCAGCAAATCCGTCAAACCCGGGCGGCCTGTGCGCGGGGTTGGGACTTGCTGCGCCACGAAGGGCCGGGCCAGATTCAGTTTTGGTTCATCGCTTTGGCCGTCGGGATCGCCGCCGGCTTTGCCTCGATCAGCTTTCGCGGCGCTATCGAATGGCTGCAGACCACGCTCTATGGCACGCCCGATGTGCACCTCTTACACAGCTTTGCGACGACCCTGCCGTGGTACGTGATCCTGCTTTTGCCTGCCTTGGGGGGGATCGTGGTGGGGCTGATCCTGCATTTCGGCACGCCCGATGGGCGGGTCCGGTCGGTGGCCGACGTGATCGAAGGCGCGGCGCTCAACGACGGCCGGGTCGAGAACAAGGCCGGCATCGCCTCGGCGCTTTGCAGCTGGATCACGCTCTCGACCGGTGGATCGTCGGGACGCGAAGGGCCGGTCGTGCATATCGCCGCAATGATTTCGTCCTGGGTGTCGAATTTTCTGCGCGTTGACGGCATCACCGGGCGCGATCTCCTGGGCTGTGCGGTGGCCGCGGCGGTGTCTGCCAGCTTCAACGCGCCCATCGCCGGGGCGCTTTTTGCGCTGGAGGTTATCCTGCGCCACTTTGCCTTGCACGCCTTTGCGCCCATCGTTGTCGCCTCTGCCGCCGGGACGGTGATCAACCGGCTGACCTATGGCGACGTGACCGAATTTGCGCTGCCCGGCACCGGTGTGGTTGAGTTTTACCTCGAACTGCCGGCGTTCTTCCTCTTGGGGCTGATCTGCGGCGTGGTGGCCTTTGTGATGATGCGGGCGATCTTTTGGGCCGATGACTTTGAGACCCGGCTGCAGAACCGCCTGGGCCTGCCAAATTGGCTGCGGCCCGCGCTTGCAGGCCTGATGTTGGGCGGCATCGCGATCTTTTACCCGCATATCATCGGGGTGGGGTATGAGACGACGTCGCGCGCCCTGACCGGCGACTTGATCCTGCACGAGGCGATTGTCTTTGCCGTGCTCAAGGTCGCCGCCGTTGCGATCACCATCGGCGGCCGCATGGGCGGCGGGGTGTTTTCGCCGTCGCTGATGGTGGGCGCGCTGACCGGCCTGGCCTTTGGCCTGATCGCCACCGGGCTTTTCCCGGAACAATCGGGTGCCTTCACCATGTACGCCCTGGCCGGCATGGGCGGCGTCGCGGCGGCGGTGCTCGGCGCGCCGATTTCGACCACCCTCATTGTGTTTGAGCTGACCGGAGACTGGCAGACCGGGCTTGCCGTGATGGTGTCGGTGTCGATGTCGACGGCGCTGTCGTCGCGTCTTGTCGACCGCAGTTTCTTTCTCACCCAACTGGAGCGCCGCAACGTGCATTTGGCCGCCGGCCCGCAGGCCTATCTCTTGGCGATGTTCCGGGTGCAGGGGGTGATGCGCAAACCCACCGGCGAAGGCGCCGCGGATGAAAAGGCCTGTCTGCAGATGATCGAACAGGGGCTTTACGTCCAGGCGCAAGCAACGCTGGAAACCGCGCTGCCGCTCTTTGACAAATCCGGCGTTGCCTTCCTACCCGTGGTCACGATGGTCAACGATAAACCGGTGTTGCAAGGCGCGCTCTTCCACCTTGATGCGCTCAAGGCCTATAACCGCGCGCTCGCCGCCACGGCTGAGGAAGAGCATTCCTAGCCGTCAGGCCTGCGCCAGCCCTTCGATCTTTTGCACGATATAGGCCCGGACATCGTCTGCCGGGTTGAAAATGCCGTGGCCCAGCCCGCCATGCCCGTCCGAGCTGTAATAGACATCGGTATAGCCATTCGCGGCGATCCGCTGGGCGATGAAGGCGACCGCCGTGTCGATATAGCTCTGCACCTCGGGCGTCAGATCGGGATAGCCATGACGGGTCACCTTGTCGTTGATCGCAAAGCTGCCGGTCGGGATTCCACCCGCCCTGGGTGGTGACATGCATTGATAAGGCCGGATCACCGCGTTTCCACCGCCCACCATGCAGCCCTGGCCAGAGGTGGCCGAGGTGTTGCCCTGGAAGGCCAGGAATTCGCCCTGATTGTCATTGAAGATGAAAAACGCCTTGGCATAAGCCGGTTGCGTAATCATCCAGGCGAAATCGCCCGCTTGGTTGTCGCCATGATAGACCGATGGGTGCACCGTGACCGTCATCCGAAATCCCCCTGTTGCAATGGCTTGATCCTGCCCGGGCATGGCGCACCGTTGCAATGAAAAAGTGCCCGGCCGGTCATCGGCACGGGCACCTTGCTTAGTGTCAAGACGATGCAGGCGCGTCTCAGACCTGTTCGACGGTCACCCCGTCCTGCACGTAAAACGCGATGTGGTCTTTGATGTCGGCCACGTCGCCCTTGGGGTCTTCATACGACCAGGCGGCGTTTTCATAGGTCTTGGATTTCGCCGCGATGCTGAAATAACTCGCATCGCCCTTATGCGGGCAATGCGTGCTGTGATCGGTCCGATCCAGAAACGCCATGCCCAGATCGTCGCGCGGGAAGTAGATCACATAGGGGTAGTCGCCTTCGGACAGCTCCAGCGCCCGGGCGCTTTCGCCCAGCACCGCGCCGCCAGCCCGCACAACCCAGGTGCCTGTGGCCGGCCGAATGGTGATGTGTTTGCTCATCTCAATGTCCCCTCCTTGTTTGTCCCGGTCGTTTGACACCGGTGACGTAACAGTTCCATGTCAAATAGCCCGACAGGCCTGAGATAGCCAGTCCCGCGCGGCCCCCTTGACCAGCGGGCCGATCTTCGCCTCGACCTCGGCGTGATAGGCATTGAGCCAGGCGCGTTCCGGGCCGGTCAGCAGCTCCGGCAGGATCAGCCGCAGATCGAGCGGCACAAATGTCAGCGTTTTAAACCGCAAAAGGCTCTTGATCGTCTGGCCGGGCAGGGGCGGGGCCTCTTCCACCGCGATCAGGTTTTCCAGCCGGATGCCATAAGCGCCTTCGCGGTAAAACCCGGGCTCATTCGACAGCATCATCCCGGGTTCAAGCGGCACCGTCCCGGTGCGCGCCAGCCGTTGTGGCCCTTCATGCACACAGAGGTAGGATCCAACGCCATGCCCGGTGCCATGGCCGTAATCCAGCCCCGCCTCCCACAGGCTGACCCGCGCCACCGCGTCCAGATCGCGCCCGGCCATGCCCGCCGGCCAATGCAGCCGCGACATAGCGATCATGCCTTTGAGCACGCGGGTGAAGGCGTCTTTTTCCTCTGTTCCAACCTCCCCCAAGGCAATCGTGCGGGTGATATCTGTGGTGCCGTCGACATATTGCCCACCGGAATCGACGAGCAGCAGCTCACCTTTGGCAAGCTTGCGATTGGTGGTCTCGTTGACCCGGTAATGCACGATCGCCCCGTTCGGCCCGGCACCAGCGATGGTGTCAAAGCTGATATCGCGTAGCGCATTGGTGCCGCGCCGCTCTGCCTCCAAAGCGGTCACGACGTCGATCTCGGTCAAGGTGTCGGGGTCCTGCGCGTCGAGCCAGGCCAGAAAGTGCACCATCGCCGCCCCGTCGCGCAGATGCGCATCGCGCGCGCCGGCCAGTTCGGCGGCGTTCTTGCGCGCCTTGGGCAGAACGCAGGGGTCCATCGCCTCGATGATATCACACGCCGACAGCGCGTCAGTCACCGCCACTGGGCAGGTGGCCGGGTCGATCTGCACGCTGCCCGACAGCGCTTGCAGCGCTGGCACAAAGGCATCCGGCGGCTGCACGGTGACGATGTCGCCCAGGTGATCCCCCAAGTTTGCCAGCTTTTCTGCCGCCATGTACAACGTCACGCGCCCTTCGGCATGCAGAAATGCAAAGCCATGCGGCACCGGGTTGCGGGGAATGTCACTGCCGCGGATGTTCAAGAGCCACGCCAGAGAATCCGGCAGGGTCAATACCGCCACATCCGCCTCCATCCCCTCGGCGAGTTGAGCAATCTTCTCCCCATGCGGCGCACCGGCGAGATTCTCCGGCTGGGCAAAGACCGCACCCAATGGCGGGTCCGGCTGATCCTCCCAGACCCGGTCGACGAGGTTGTCGACCCGTTGCAACGCAACGTCCGGCAACTTGGCCTGCAAGGCGCGCAGTTGCTCGACCGGATGCAGCCAGGGGTCAAAGCCCACCGTCCCACCCTCGGGCAGCGCCTCGGCGATCCAGTCGGCAAGTCCCACCTCGGGCCAGTCGACCGGAGAAAAGACATCCCCCACCTGTGCCCGCACCTGGACGCGGTAGCGCCCGTCGGCAAAGACCCCCGCGCGGTCCCGCAAGGCCACGCAATAACCCGCGGACCCGGTGAACCCGGTCAACCAGGCCAGCCGGTCATCCCGCGGCGCCACGTATTCGCCCTGATGCGCATCAGCGCGCGGAACGATAAAGCCATCCAACCCTTCACGGTCCAGCTCGGCACGTAAAGTTGCGAGCCGGTTTGGCCCGGTCTCCGGCCGCGTCGTCTCATCGAATGTCTGGAACATGGCGTCCCCCTGCTATGATCCATCCCCATGCGC
>JASJCC010000060.1 GCA_030066175.1 Paracoccaceae bacterium
GAACGGCGGCATCGCAGGCGATGGTCTCACCCCCGGCGCGCAGCCCGACAAGGCGGCCGTTGTCATGCACAACGTCGTCAACCTGCGCCTTGATGATCTGCGCGCCCTGGCTTTCGGCATGTGCGGCCAGCGCTCTGACATAGGCGCCGGGGTCGCTGATCCGGCCGTGGTCTTTTAGCCGCGCGGCAAAGGTGATGTCTGGGCTGAAGATCGGATCATAGGCGCGCCATGCCGCGTCTTCGAGCTCGTCCCAGGCAAAGCCGTTTTCCTTGCGCACCGACCAGCCAAACGCGTCACCCTCGTAATGCGCGCGATTGTTGTAGAGATAGAGGTAATCCGACGGCAAGATCCAGCGCTCGGCCCCGGTGCCAGCGGCCAGCGCCTGGTGATCAGCGAGGCTGTCACCGATGATCGGCGTCAGGGCCGCGGCCCGTTTGCGCACGTCTTTGGCATTGGCCGTGCCCAGATACCTGATCAGCCAGGGCAGCAGTTTCGGCAGGTAGCTCCATTTCAGGAACAAGGGCTGATTGGGGCTGAAGAGCATCTTGGGCGCCTTGCCCAACAGCCCGGGCGTCGTCACAGGGATCACCGAGCACGAGGCGAGCACCCCGCCATTGCCTTGGCTGGCGCCCGCCGCGGGCCCTTCGCGGTCGAGCAGGATCACCTTGTACCCGTCGCGCTGGAGCCAGATCGCAGTGGACACCCCGACAATCCCGGCGCCGATCACGGCGATGGTTTTGGGCGTTTCCATCATGCTGCGCGGGCCCCGTTTTGGCTGTACTGGTTCAGTTTGGCCACATCCGGCCGGATGCCCAGACCGAGCGCATCGGGCACCGTCACCACGCCGCCATCGCACGGGAACGGCTCTTCCAGGATGTCCTCGCGCAGGTAATAGCGCGCCTGGTAGAACTCGCATCCCAGCGTGATCTCTGGGGTCGCGGCCACCATGTGGGTGCCCGCCAGATGGGCAAGGCCCGCTTCGAACATGTCGCCGCCATAGGCTGTCAGGCCATGTGCGGCGGCGAGCCTTGTCGTCTCTTGTGCGCGGGTCAGGCCGCCGGATTTCATGATCTTGATCGAGACGCCATCGCAGATCCCTTCGCGGATGGCGCGGGCCATGTCCTCGGGGCCAAAGACGCTTTCATCGGCCAAAAGCGGCACGTCGATCTCGGCCCGGATCTCCGCCATCACATCGAAAAACGGGGCGGGGACGGGCTGTTCGATGAAGTCGGGTTTGAAGGCAGCCACCTCGCGCACTTGGGCCAAAGCGGTCTCAGCCGCGAGGCCCTGGTTATAGTCGACCCGCACAGCAAACTCGGGGAAGTCGCGGGACAGCTCCTCCAGCCGCATCAGGTCAAATGCCTGCCCGGCGAACCCGGTCTTCAACTTCACGATCCGCACGCCGTCCTCCCGGAGCCGCGCCAGTAGCGCCCTGTCCGCCGCCCAATCCGGGTTGGCAAGCGACACCGACAGCGGGATCGTATCGCAGTGTTTGCCCCCCAGCAGAGCGTGCACTGGCTGGCCCGCTAGCTGCCCTTCCAGGTCCAGCAAAGCGGTCTCCAAGGCCGCCTTGGCCTCGGTGCAATGCGCCACTGTGCGCTGAGCGTCGGCCATGATCGCCTCACGCTCACTCACCCGCCGGTTCAGCACAAAAGGCCGGATGTACCTATCAAGCGCCGCATAACTCGCCTCGGGCGAACCGGTGAACACCGACCAGGGGGAGGCCTCGCCAAACCCTTCGACGCCGCCTTCGGTCCGCAGCCGCAAAACGATCACCTCGCAAGTACCGGAGACGCGCCCGATGCCGTGGTCGCGTGCGGATACCACCGGCAAGCTCAGGTACCAAAGATCATAACCAATAATGATCTGATCGCGTTCCGACATCGCAGCAACCCCTTCAAAGGCCAGCTTGGCACGCGAATATCATCATTTCTAATACTAAGATTTTGTCTTTCCATAACCTGGCGTGATACCCTCATCCCATGTCCACACCCTTCCGCCAGTTCCAAGCTTTTCACGCCATCATCCAGCGCGGCACCGTCACCGCCGCGGCTGAGCATCTGGGCATCTCGCAGCCAGCGATCAGCAACCTGCTGGCGCAACTGGAGCGTCGGACCAAGCTGCAGCTCTTCGAACGCACGCGCGGGCGGCTAGTGCCCACGCCCGAGGCGACGGTGCTGTTTGACGAGATCGACACCGTTGTGCGTGGGCTGGACCACGTGAACCAAGCGGTGTTTGACCTGCAAAACCAGAAGGCCGGGCAGCTACAGGTGGCGACCAACCATGCGCTCGCCTTTGGTTTCATGCCCTCCGAGATTGCAGAGTTCAGCCAAGACCGACCGAACCTGACTATCGCCTTTCAGTCGCAATATTCCGGCAAGATCCAGGAATGGGTGACCGCGGGGCTCTTTGAGGTCGGCATCTGCGAAATGCCGGTCCGGCAAGAGGGGCTGACGCAGCAGCATTTTCATTTCGAGACGCTCTGCGCCCTGCCAGCGGACAGTGATCTTGTGCGGCACGAGGTGCTGACGCCCCGGTTGCTCGATGGATATCCCTTCATCGTCATGGGCACAGATCACATGGTCAGCCGGCGGCTGCGCGAGTCGTTTCATTCGCAGGCGGCGCGGTTCCGCATCCGCAGCCATACCGACCTGTTCCTGAATGCGTTGAACCTTGTGAAACAGGGGCTTGGGGCCGCCTTGATCGATCCCTTCACGTTGCAGGCCGACGATGGCTCGGGCTATGTCGTGCGCCGGTTTGAGCCGTCGATCCTCTTGGATATCGTCGTGGTCACCGCGACGGACCGGCCTTTATCGGCCATTGGCCGCGAGTTTCTCGATCAGGTCATGCCGCGTATGGCCGCCCTGGCCGTGCCAGAGACCGGATCACGCGACCCACTCTGACACGGGCGCGGCCGCCTCGTGCAACGGCTGCGAGATGATATCGACCAGCGTTGGCCCGTCATGGGCAATCGCTTCGCGCAACACGCGGCGCAGGTCGGCCGGGTCTTCGACCGTCCAGGATTTGACGCCAAAGGCGCGGGCGACCGCGGCGTGGTCGGTGCGGTCGAAATCGACATTGTAGAAGCGCTGGCCAAAGCCCGCGTTCTGACCGGCCTTGATCCAGCCGAAGACCGCGTTTGAGAACACGATCGCCGTGATGGGGATGTTGTAGCGCACCAGCGTCTCGAACTCGCCGCAGCAGAACCCAAAGGATCCGTCGCCCATCACCGCAAGCGTTTTGGAGTCCGGCCGACCCACCTGCGCCCCCATCGCGGCGGCGAGCGAATAGCCCAAGGCGCCATGGGCTCGGTTGGTGATGAAATGCCGCCCCGGCTTGCGCCAGCGGTAATGGGCCGAGAAATAGGGGCACGGCGTGCCCGGGTCGGCGACAATGGTCGCGTCATCGTCCAGCACGTCGTTGAGCGCGGCGATGACGGCTTCGGGCCGGATCGGGCGTTCGGGGCTTGCGGCCAGCGGGGTGAAATTGGCGAGCTTTGCCGTCCAGGCGGTTGCGGCCCGTTCGGCGCCCCTTTGGCTGGTGACAGTGGCGCCTTTCAGCTCGGCCACCAACGCTTCGAGCGCAAGCCTTGCGTCGGCCACCACGGCAACTTCGGTGTTATAATTCGCCCCGATCACCGCCGGGTCGCTATCGATATGGATCACCCGTGTACCGGGAGCTGGGTTGCGCCAGCGCTCGGTGGTGACAGAGCCCGCGCGGCAGCCAATGAAAAGCACCAGATCAGCCTCATCCACCACCGCACGGGTTGCAGGCACCCCGCCGTTTGAGCCGACCACGCCCACTGACTGCGGGTGGGTTTCGGCCAAGGCGCCCTGGCCCGAGACACTGGTCGCAATCGGCAGGTTTATAAGCTCGGCAAGCTCGGCCAAAGCGGCCTCGGCCCCGGCCCCGGCCAGCACCGGCCCGCCGCCGCAGATCGCCACCGCCGACCGCGCGCTTTGCAGCGCCGCAGCAGCCGCCTTGATGCTGTCCGGATCCGGCGCCGCGCGCCCAGCTGGAAACACCTGATGCGTCGGATCGGCCCAGATCTCAGCCCCGTCAACCTCGGCTTTCTGAGTGTCAAAGGGCAAAGCCAGATGCACCGCCCCGGGCCGCCCGGTTGCCATCTCACGAAACGCTTTGCGCATGGCCGCAGGCAGTCGCGCAGCACTATCGAGCGACGCGTTCCACTTGGTCAGCGGGCGGAAGAGCGCCACCTGGTCGAGCTCGGTCAGCGGGTATTTCCCGGCCGAACTGGTCGCCACATCGGTGGTGATCGCCAGGATCGGGACCGAGCTTTCATTCGCCTCCACCAGCCCTGGCAGGATGTAGGTCGCGCCACCGCCCGACGGCCCCTCACACACGCCGGGCCGCCCGGTCACACGTGCGTAGCCATCCGCCATATAGGCGGCGTGGCGTTCGTCGCGGGTCAGGAAATGGGTGATCCCATGATCAAGCCGCGACAGCGCATCGTAGAAGGGCAAGGTCGTGTCACCGCAAAGGCCGAACATGTGCCGGACGCCATAGGCCTGAAGCATCCGCACCATCGCCTCGGCCCCGGTCAGGTGGTTGGGGGTCGCCATGTCATCCTCCCTAAGTCGTGGCATCTTGGAAAATGCCGGACACGTCGTCAATAATGCCAGGGAAACGCGAAATGGGAGGCGATGATGAAGGTGCAGGGCGGCAAGGCAGTCTACGGCGCGTCGGTGGGTATCCTGATGCTCGACGCGCGCTTTCCCCGCATCCCGGGTGACATGGGCAACGCGCTGAGCTGGGACTTTCCGGTGCAATATCGCGTGGTCCGCAGTGCCTCGCCTGATCTGATCGTGCGCCGGGGGGCCGAGGGTATGCTGCCGCTCTTCATCGAGGCGGCGCGCGATCTCGTTGCCTCGGGCGTCGACGGCATCACCACAAATTGCGGGTTTCTGTCGCTCTTCCAAGAGGAGCTTGCGGCCGCGGTTGACGTGCCGGTTGCAGCCTCGTCGCTGATGCAGGTGAACCTGGTCAACGCCACGCTGCCCCCCGGCAAACGCTGCGGGATCCTGACAATCTCAGGCAGCACCTTGACAGACGCGCATCTGCGCGCGGCAGGTGTGCCGCCAGACACGCCGGTGGGCTCACCCGAAGGGCTGCGCGAATTCACCAGGGTCATTCTCGGCAACGAGCTGGAGCTCGACGTCGCCGCCGCCGAAGCCGACAACATCGACGCCGCACGCGCCCTGGTTGCGGCACATCCCGACCTCGGCGCCCTGGTGCTGGAATGCACAAACATGGTCCCCTACGCCCCAGCCATCCGCCAAGCCACGGGCCTGCCGGTCTTCTCAATCCACAACTTTGTGAATTGGTTCCAGGCGGGATTGGTCCCAAAGAGGTTTCCAGTTCCTCTCTGAAACCTGCGCGCCATGTATTGCCAACCAAAACGTATGGTCGGGCACTCAGATGACATTGGAGCATCAAAGATCAGCAGGCGCAGTTACCAATCGCTCTTCGATGAACGCTCAATCGTTTGTCACTACCACGTCAATAGAGCTGGCAGCACATCGGCAGCGTGGCGTGCGCTGTTGCCTAATTTCGCAACAACCCAAGCCTTCCACTCGATACCTACAGCTACAGTCTTCTGCCTTGCCAAGACGGGGTCAGGGCAACTGGATCAGGGACAGGTATCTGCGCCGCCGTTGAAAAACATCGTGCCAGTGTTGCCGCCATCATCGTTGCAGGTGACGACCGGTGCGACGTTGCCGTTGCCGTCGATGATGCTGTCCTCATAATCCAAGGTGAAGCCGGTGATATTGGTGAACGTGGTGTTGAAGACCGACAGGTTTCCGCCGGTACCCAGGCCAGTGGCCCCGACCGACAGCGCATCGTCGCCGATCGTGTCGAATCTGCTGCCAACGATGGTGACCTCGGCCGGTGCGCCAATGACGTCGCCCACCGAAATGCCGTCGCGGCCGGTATTGGTGATATCGACACCAACAAATGTCAGCGTGCCGTCGACATCGTCGATGACGATGCCGTCACTGCCGGTGTTGTCGATGGTGACCCCATCAGTGACGGTCAGTGTACCGGTCCCTGCCCCAAGGATCAGGATTCCGTTCTGCGACGACGGGCCGATCTGGGTCGAGTCGCGCGAGATGATCTCGCTAAAGGTCAGGTCGAACGCGGTGGTGCCCTGCAGCACCAGCGCTGGCCCGCCGATCGATTGGATGCGGCTGTCGCCGGTGACATTCAGGATGCTGCCCGGCTGTGCCAACAGACCGACGCCTCCGAATCCGGTGCCACTGAAATCGGTCTCGATATCGAGATTGTGGAAATTCACCGTCGAGGCGTCGTTGATCAGATCAACACCGCCATTGCCGCCCGACTGATCGCGGATCGTGAGATCGTTGAAGGTATAGGTGCCCGATCCAAGCCCGGCAAAGAGCGCCGAGAAGCTCGCATTGGTAATCGTCGTCGGGATGTCAAAGGTGATGTCGCCATCCGCGTCAAAGATGAAGATCCCCGAGATTGGGCTGTTGGTCGATGTCAGCGTGTTGCCGCCATCGCGGTTGAAGTTGATCTGCGATCCCGCCGCGGTGGTGTCGATATTCGCGATGGTGTCGTTTGTGGCGATGCTGCCGTTGTAGTCGAACTGGCCCCCGGTGCCGAAATCCACAATCTGGACCGCCGGCCCGGTGGTGGTCTGGATCGACGTGGTGTTGGCAAAGGTGAACGTGCCGGCTGAGCCGCCGAGGATATCGATCCCGGTGTCGAGGCCATTGAGCGTCGTCGTGCCGGTGAAATCATAGCTGCCATCGGCATTGGTGAATTGCAGCCCATCGCCATTGGTCGCGATCAACGTGCCGTCAAAGGTCAGCATGCTGGCGTCGTTGGCCACGTTGACGGCGCTTGCATTGTTGCCCTGGGTGATCGAACTGCCGGGGCCAAAACCTATCGTCGCGGTACTGTTCGCGATCTCCAACGCAGTGCCGGCCGGATCGGTGATATCGGTGTTGGTGAAGGTAAAGGTCCCGGTCGAACCGATGATGTCGATCCCGGCATTCCCACCGGCCAACGTCACCGGACCGGTGAAATTATAGATGCCGTTTGCCGTGTCGAACTGCAGCCCATCGCCATTCGTCGCGTCGATCATACCATCGATCGTCACGGTGCTGGCGTCGTTGCTCACCGTGACCGCATCGGCGTTGTTGCCTTGGGTTATCGAGCTGCCGGCGCCGAAATTGACGGTCGCCGTGCTGTCGGCAATGGCAAGCCCTTCGCCGGTTGGGTCGGTGATATCGGTGTTAGAGAAGGTGAAGGTACCGGCAGAGTCGTTCAGGATATCGATGCCCGTGTTCCCGCCGCTCAGCGTCACCTGTCCGGCAAAGTCATAGATGCCATCGGCATTGTCGAACTGCAGCCCGTCGCCATTCGTCGCGTCGATTGTGCCGTCGATCGTCACCGTGCTGGCGTCGTTTGTAACTGTGACCGCGTCGGCATTGTTGCCTTGCGTGATCGAGCTGCCGGCGCCGAAACCCACCGTCGCGGTGCTGTTCGCGAACTCCAACGCGGTGCCGCTCGGATCGGTGATATCGGTGTTGGTGAAGGTAAAGGTCCCGGTTGAACCGATAATGTCGATCCCGGAATTGCCACCGGCCAACGTCACCGGACCGGTGAAGTTATAGATGCCGTCGGCATTGTCGAACTGAAGGCCGTCGCCGTTGGTCGCATCGATTGTGCCGTCGATCGTCACCGTGCTGGCGTCGTTTGTAACCGTGACCGCGTCGGCGTTGTTGCCTTGGGTAATCGAGCTGCCGGCGCCGAAACCCACCGTCGCGGTGCTGTTCGCGATCTCCAGCGCGGTACCGGCCGGGTCGGTGATCTCGATATCGGTAAAGGTGAACGTGCCGGTGGAGCCGATGATGTCGATCCCGGCATTGCCGCCGGCCAACGTCACCCCGCCGGTGAAGTCGTACTCACCACCCGCATTGTCGAATTGCAGCCCGTCGCCATTGGTGGCGCCCAGCGTGCCATCGAAATTCAGCATGCTGGCATCATTGGTCACCCGGACCGCATCGGCGTTATTGCCTTGCGTGATCGAACTGCCCGGGCCGAAATTGACCGTCGCGGTGCTGCCCGCGATATCAAGCGCCGGACCATTGGGATTGGTGATGTCTGTGTTGGTAAAGGTGAACGTTCCAGCCGAATCCCCGAGGATATCGATCCCGGCGGTCCCCCCATTCAGCGTCACCTGCCCAGCAAAATTGTACCTGCCGTCGGCATTGTTGAACCGCAGGCCATTGCCGTTGGTGGCATCCAGCGTGCCACCGAAATTCAGCGTGCTGGCATCATTGTTGACCCGCAGCGCCGCGGCGTTGTTACCCTGCGTGATCGAACTGCCCGGGCCGAAATTGACCGTGGCTCTGCTGCCCGCAAGCTCAATCCCCGGCCCGCTCGGGTTGGTGATGACGGTATTGGTAAAGGTGAACGTCCCGGCCGAACCGCCCAGGATGTCAATGCCCGCGTTCCCGCCGCTCAGCGTCACCTGTTCGCCAAAGTCATAGGTGCCGTCGGCATTGCTAAAGACCAGTCCAAGCCCGGCGGTGTCGGTGAGGATCCCGGCAAAGGTCAAAAGGCCGGTATTGGCTGTCCCGCCGCCATAGCGGATCGCCGCTGCATCGCTGCCATGGATGATCGAGCTTGCGGCATTGAAGGTCAGACGCGCCGACCCGCCATTGACCATCAGGCTTTCCAGCCCGGCACCGGCGATGTCGATATTGGTGAAGGTCAGCGTGCCGCCCAGATCCTCGAGCAGCAACCCAACGCCTCCGGTATCCATGATCGACACATCAGCGACCCGCACCGCGGTGTCGTCGCCATCATCCCCCATCAGGGCGATCCCAGCCCCCTGCGTGTCGGTGACCGCAACGTTGTTGAGCGTGATCGTTGAATCGTCGACCTCCAGGTGGATCCCCGTGCCGGTGATGTCGCGCACAAGCGTGTCGGTTATAAAGACATTGGTGACCGCCCGTTCGCTGGCGATCCCGGCAATGCCAGTGCCGCCATTGAACTCTGCCGCTTCGCCGTCCTGCACAATCGGGGTGTCGCCGATCTGGGTGTTCAGGATGTGGGTGTTGGTTCCAATCGTCAGCGTCGCCGCACCATTGCCGGTTTGGGTGTTGGTTGTGACGAGTGTCGGCGTCGTGCCTACAGGCGAAAACTCTGCCTCGATGCCGGATTGGCGGCCCACCACGGTCAGCGTGCTACCTGCCCCCTGCAAGGTGAAATTGTCGGGCAAGGTGTAGGTGCCGTCATAGGGATCGCCGCCACCGCGCAGCACCAGATGCGTGTTCTCGCCCGCATCGTCGATGATCATCTGCAGATCGTCGCCCGGGTTCACAAATAGCGTACGATCCAGCGCCACGCCGGTCAGCAGGTCATTCACCGCCTCACGCGTGCCCTGCGTCACTTTCCGTTCGGTGACCTCGCGGGTGATCACGTTGGTGTCGCGGGTGATAAAGCCGGCCATCAGCGGATCATACTGATCCGGCTGTACGGTGGTGCGCGGCCGGCCCAGCGGCACGTTAAAGCGCACGCCAATGCCAAACTGGCCATCACGGACATCGTCATACTGATAGCTGGCCTCGATCGCCGCAAACGACCCTGGGATCGAATTGAAGACATCGTTGACCCGCAACTCGGCCCGCACCCGACCGCCCGAGATGTCGCCGGCGAAATCGTCGTGGTCAAAATGGTAGGCCGCGCCAAAGAGCCTCAGATCAACTTTCTGCGCCCCGTTGCCCCCGCCGGAAAGCGGCACGCGAAAGCCAAACTCGGCATCCACCCCACGCAGCGCCAATTCGCGGCGGGTTGTGGTCGTCGAAAAGCCCCCCGTTGTCAGGAAGAGCTGATTGTTGATCAGGTTGAGCGTCGGCGCGCCGCCGCCGCCCCCACCCACGGCCAGGGTGCGGCGCGAGATTGTCCGGCTGTCGGTCAGCGGCCAATAGCCGTTCAGGCGCACTTCCCAATCGGGGTTAAGCACTTCTATCCCGGCCGACACCTGATCGAAATAGTTGCCCAAGGCGCTGGTGCGCCCGTCATAGCCCAGCCAAATGCCCAGCACCTGTTTGCCCACGCGCTGACGATAACCGATGGCGGCGTTGCCCTCCCGGACATCATCCTCAAAGAACCGACCACGGATGTCGGCAAAAAGCAGCGAGTCGCTGTCCTGAAAGATCGGGAAAAACAGCCCAACCTCACCGCGCCTGAGATCATCATCCCCCACATAGCCGCCAATCTCAGCCCGCGGCACCCAGCGCGTCTGATCAAAGGTCTGCGCGAGGGCGGAGGAGCCTTGACCAAACGCCACAACGCTCGCAACGGCGAGCAGAGAGGCCGAGCCCTTGAAATATGCTTTCACGCTGAATCCCCAAACGAAGACTGGACAGACCGTGCAATTCCACCCGGACTCCGCAAGATCGTTCAAGGTTTAATTAACCTTTTGCAGGTTTTCGGACGCACCTGCGCGGTTTACGTCGCAGATTCGGTGAACATCGGCTTATCCACCGCTGCGCCCGCATCGCCCGTAGAACGGAACGAATCGGGTTTTGCACGGAATCGCAGTGGGGATTCGTTTGGGGTTGGCACAGCTATGTAGACGCCGAATACTGACGTCCGCAAGTACGCTTTCAGAGTGGTTAGGTGCCCGCAGCTTCACCTTTGGCGTCCGTTGACACGCAGGGGCCTTCGGCTGCGAAATCCGACACCCGAAATCACCCGACTACGTGCCTTGCTCTTCGTTGAACCTAGCCATCTCTAACAACAGCCATTCGCGGAAGGTGCGTGTTGCGGGCGTTTCGGCGAAGGCGGAAGGCGCGAGGAGAAAGTAGGCTTCGGTCAGCTTGAGCTTGTGATCAAAGGGGCAGATGAGCGTACCGTTGGCGATCAGGTCTTTGGCGAGCGTGTCGTGTGAAAGCGTCATTCCGGCGCCGTGGCGGGCGGCTTGCATCGCGATAACATAAGTGGATGCAAGGTTGACGGTCACGTCTGATTGGGGCTGGCCGGTGTAAGTCGACAGCCAAGTGTTCCACGACCCGGTCATGCCGGCGCAATCGAAGAGCCGGGCTGTGGTATGATCGTACTGACTGTCCTGATAGTCCGGCGCGCAGACGGGATAGAAGCGATCCTGGCAGAGACGCTCCGCCGAGCGCGACATGTCGTCGGGGCGTCCGAAACGGATTTCCAGACTGGCGTTTGTGGCGTGTTTCTCCGGGTCCCAGATCGGGGTCACGATGTTCAGAACCAGCCAGGGATGCTCCTGATAGAGACGGTGTAGACGCGGGGCGAGCCAGAACACCGAAAACGCCAAATTGCATTGCAGCACAAGGCGTTGCCCACGGTCGCCGCCGGTAAAGGCCTGGGTGCCGCTGGCCAGCAGGTGAAAGGCCTCGCGCAGGATGGGCACGTAATTGCTGCCATCCTCGGTGAGCTCCAGCGCGCGGGTTTTGCGCAGAAAGAGATCCCGTCCGAGAAAGGCCTCGAGGTTGCGGACATGCTGGCTGATGGCCGATTGGGTGAGGTTGAGCTCTTTCGCGGCAATCGTAAAGGACAGGTGCCGCGCACTGGCCTCAAAAGCGCGCAGCCAGGTCAAAGGCGGCAGGGCGTGTTTGGCGGGCGGAGGGCTTTGATCCATACACAACATATACATCAGTTTTTCTAATGCTATGACGAAAAAACCATCATTTGTCAGCCCGCCTGTCACCTGCAAAGACGCAACTGCCAGCTTTTGGGAGGAGGCGCGCGATGCTGCAGGCGCTTGAGGCACCAAACATGACCTTCTGGGCCGAACGGGTGGATTTGGCCGCGGCGTTTCGCTGGACGGCGCGGCTGGGGATGCATGAGGCGGTGGCCAATCACTTCAGCCTGGCGGTGAATGACGATGGCACGCAGTTCCTGATGAATCCCAACCAGCGCCATTTCAGCCGGATCCGGGCGTCGGACCTGTTGTTGCTGGATGCAAATGACCCCGCAACGATGGACCAACCCAATGCGCCCGATCCGACGGCCTGGGGGCTGCACGGGGCCGTGCATGGGGCCTGCCCGCAGGCGCGTTGTTTGATGCATGTGCATTCCCGCTATGCCACGGTGCTGGCGGCGTTGGCTGACAGCACGTTGCCGCCGATCGATCAGAACACGGCGACGTTCTATCGCCGCCATATGGTGGACGAAGAGTTCGGCGGTTTGGCCTTTGAGGCGGAGGGCGCGCGCTGTGCCGCCCTGTTGACCGACCCAAAGGTGAAAACGCTGATTATGGGCAACCACGGTGTGCTGGTGATCGGGGATAGCGTCGCCGAGACGTTCAACCGGCTTTACTATTTCGAACGCGCGGCCGAGACCTATGTGCTGGCATTACAAACCGGACGGCCCTTGCGCGTCCTGTCTGACGAGATCGCCGAGAAAACCGCACAAGAGCTTGAGGCCTATCCCGATCAGGCCGAGAAACATCTTGCCGAGCTCAAAGCCATCCTTGACGATGAAGCCTCTAACTACGCGAGCTGACTTATGCCCGATTACGTGCCCACCAATGCCGCCTCGTCCGGTGTAAAGCTGGACAAGAAGACCCTGAAAACCATTGCCGCACGGTCAGACCGACCCGGGTTGATCTACCTCGCGCAATGGGTCTGCATACTGGCGGCGACCTCCACGCTGATCTGGCTGACGCTTGGGACCGTGTGGATGTGGCCAGCGATGTTTTTGCACGGCGTGTTCCTTGCGGTCCCGGCCTATAGCTTTAGCCATGAATGCGCGCATGGGTCGGCGTTCCGGACACGCTGGATAAATGAAACGGTGCTGTGGGTCACCTCGTTCATCTACATGGAGGAACCGCTGCACCGGCGCTTCACCCATACCAACCACCACACCCATACCTGGCATGTGGGCCAGGACAGCCAGATGCCGTTTGACACGCCGATGGGGGTGGGCGGCTGGCTGGCTGAGATCAGCGGCTTTGCCCTCTTGCGGTTTCACATGCAGGTGTACTGGCATCTGGCGATTGGCCGCTACACCGACATCATGCGCATGGTCACGCCCGAGGCGGAGTTTCCCAAGATGACCCGCAACGCGCGGATCATGCTGGCGCTCTATGCACTGATCGCCATCGCCCCCGCTTTCGGCATCTGGTGGCCGGTCTGGTTTATCGTGATTCCGCGGGTTCTGGGCGCGCCGGTGATGTTGCTCTTCACGCTGGTGCAGCATGTCGAGTTGCAGGAAAACTCCCCCTCGATCCTCGAAAGCACCCGGTCTTTCCGGGGCAATTGGCTGACGAATTTCCTCTATATGAACATGAACAACCACGTGGAGCATCACCTCTATCCCAACGTGCCGTTTCACGCCTTGCCTAGGCTGGCAGAGGCGGTGAAGGATCAGGTGCCCGCGCCGGACCCGGGGTTTTTCCGCACAAATTGGGAAGTCTTCATTGTCACGCTGCGCCGGACGTTTGGCTTGTCGACCAGGGCCCCGTCGATCCGCCAGGCACCGCATATGATCACCGAGGGCGGCCCGGTGAAACAAATCGCGCAGAGGACGATGTAGGATGAAGCGGATCTATGATTTCAGCCGCAATCCGGCGATGCGCAACTACACGGTCGCTGATCTCAAGGCGCTGAAGGGCAGCAGCACCAAGCTGTCGATGGCCAACCCGGCCGACCGGGATCAGATCGTCGCCTGCGCCGAGGCGGGGATTGATCTCTTTGTGGTCGGAGCCGACCAGATCGAAGATGTCCGCGAACTGGCACCCGCGCATTTTACCGGTGTCGGTTCGACCTGGGCGCAGTTTGGCTCGGACGACGAGATTGTGGCCCACGCCTTTGACGCCATGCGCCGCGGCGCGGATATGTACTATACTTTGCGGTCTTTCGACGTGATGGAGCGTATGGCGCGCGAGTGTATTCCGGTGCAAAGCCATATCGGCCTGATCCCCACCTTCAGCCACCATTGCGGCGGTCTGCGTGCCTTTGGCCGGACGGCGGAAGAGGCGCTGCAGGTCTGGACCACGCTCAAGCGGATGGAGGATGTCGGCGTATTTGCCGTTGAGGTCGAATGTCTTGCCGAAGAGGTGCTGCAGGCGGTAAATGACAAGACCTCGGTGGTGACATTCTCACTCGGCTCCGGCATGGGCGGGGACGCGATTTTTTCTTTTGTGGCAGATATTTGTGGCGAGGCGAGTGAAGAGGACAAACCACCCAAACACGCCTATGCCTTTGGTGATGTCGGCCGCTTGCACCAGCAGATCAAGGAAAAACGCATCGCCGCGCTTGGCGCGTTTCACCGCGAGGTGACGGCAGGCAACTTTCCCTATCCGCAAACCAATATCGGCATGCACCCGGGCGAAAAGGAAAGCTTTCTCGAGGCGCTCGACAAGTGGCGCCCGACCCACGAATAAGCGTTCCGGAAACGGCACCGTCCCGCACTTCCCCCGACGAACAGGAGCCCGGCATGAGCGAATGGGTCAAAGCCTGCGCTACCGATGAGATCGACGAAGAAGATCTGATTGCGTGGGAGCACCGCGATCATAAAATCGCCATCTACAACACGGAAAAAGGCTTCTTCGCCACCGATCTGATGTGCACACATGAAGCGCAATCGCTGGAAGACGGGCTGGTGATCGACTGCGTGATCGAATGCCCGCTGCATGGCGGGCGCTTTGATGTCTGCACCGGCAAGGCTTTGTCCGCCCCAGTCGTGGAAGACCTGCGGACCTACCCGGTCGAGGTCCGCGACGGCCAGGTCTGGGTATTGGTTTGACAGCGCGCCAACCGGCAGAAACAAAGCCGGTGTAACGCCACTGCCACGAGGGGATGTTCATGTTCACCGTCTTTCCAAACGCGCGTTTGAAACCTTCGCCTTTCTACAAGGTCTGCGTGGATGAGGGGATGAACTCGGCCTCGATCTACAACTCGATGATCATGCCATCGTCCTTTGGCGATCGCGAGGCGGAATACTGGCGGCTGATCGAGGGCGTCTCGCAATGGGATGTCAGCGTGCAGAGGCAGGTGCAGCTCAAGGGCCCGGATGCCGGGCGGCTGGCGCAGATCCTCGCGGCGCGGGATTTATCCAACTGCGCGATTGGGCAGGGGAAATACGTCGCGATCTGCAATTCCCGCGGCACCATCCTGAACGATCCGATTGTGATGAAACTGGCCGACGACCTTTATTGGATGTCGATTGCCGATAGCGACATGTGGTTGTGGTCCGAAGCCATTGCCATGGAACGCGGGCTGAACGTCGAGGTTTCGCACCCGGATGTCTCCCCCATGGCTTTGCAAGGCCCGAAAGCCGAGGAGGTCGTCGCCCATGTCCTCGGCGATTGGGTGCGCGATCTGCGCTATTTCTGGTTCCGCCAGACCGAGATCGACGGGATCCCGGTGGTTGTGCAGCGCTCTGGCTATTCCAAGCAGGGCGGGTTTGAGATCTACCTTTGTGATGGCAGCAAGGGCCGGCAGCTCTGGAACATCTTCAAAGAAGCCGGCCAACCCTGGGGCATCGGCCCCGGCAGCCCGCAAACGCCGGAACGCACCGAAAGCGGATTGCTTTCTGTCGGCAGTGACACCGACGCCTGGACCAGTCCGTTTGAGGTCCGCATGGGCAAATTCACCGACCTCGACATTCCGTCCGATACGATCGGCCTGAAGGCCCTGACCAAGATCGCGGAAGAAGGCCCGAAGCGGCACCAATTGGGCCTTGTGTTGGAGGGCGACACGCCGGCACCTTTGGGCTTCGCCTGGGAAGCTTTGCTGAAAGACGGGGAAAAGGTCGGCGACATGACCAACTGCATCTGGTCCCCGCGCCTGAAGGCCAATATCGGCTATGCCCTGATCTCAACCGATGTGGACGTGGGTGAGGAGGTCTTTGTTGCGCGCGACACCGGCACCGTGGCCGCACGCCTGGTGCCGTTGCCGTTCTTGTGACCCAGCCGCTTGGCCATGCACAGCTGTCTTTGAAGACAATCGCGATCCCCGGGGCACTGACCCGCGTCTATGTGCGCCTGTGATCTTGCCAGCCGAGCAAGCTGAAAAGGGCAAACGCCACAGCGGCGACGCAGACGATGGAGGGGCCGGCGGGCGTGTCGAAGACGTAGGCCGCGCGCAGGCCGATGGCGGCTGAGGCGCCGCCGATGGCGGCAGCGATCAAGGCCATGGCTTCGGGTGTGCGGGCCAGGCTTCGGGCGGCGGCGGCGGGGATGATGAGCATCGCGGCAATCAAAAGAACGCCGACGACTTTGATTGCCACAGCCACCGTGATGGCCAGGGCGAGCGTCAGGATCAGTTGCTCGCGCTTGGGGTCGATGCCGCTTGCATAGGCAAGCTCTTCGTTCAGCGTCGATGTCAGCAGGGCGGACCAGCGCCAGGCAATCAGCGCCACCACCAGGGCCGCACCCCCCCAGATCACCAGCAGATCGCCGCGCGAGACCGCAAGGATATCGCCGAAGAGGTAAGCCATCAGGTCGATCCGGATGCCCGACAAAAACGACACCGCGACAAGGCCGAACGCCAGCGCCGAATGCGCCAGAACGCCCAGCAGCGTGTCCATGGCATAGCCGCGCCCGGCCAGAAGGGTCACTGTCAACGCCATCACCAGGGCTACTGCCATGGCGCCGGGAAAGATCGACATCTCAAGCGTCAGCGACAGGGCAACACCCAGGATCGCGGCATGGGCCGTTGCGTCGCCGAAATAGGCCATGCGGCGCCAGACCACGAAACAGCCCAGAGGGGCGGCGGCAAAGGCCACGCCGACCCCGGCCAGCGTGGCCCGCGTCATAAAATCGTCCAGCATTACTCCGCGGCCTCGTGGCTGTGGTCATGGTCATGGTCATGGTCGTGATCATGCTCATGGCGATAAAGCGCCAGCGCCCCGCCGGTGCCACTGCCAAAGAGCGCACGGTATTCCGGGGCCGAGGCCACGACGGCCGGCGTGCCCTCACAGCAGACGTGCCCGTTGAGACAGACCACCCGGTCCGAGGCGCTCATCACAACATGCAGCTCGTGGCTGATCATCAGCACGGCGCAGCCGGTTTCGGCACGGACCGCTTCGATCTGCTGGTAGAAGGAGGCCGAACCACGCTGATCGAGGCCCTGGGTCGCCTCGTCCAAGAGCAGGATGTCCGGCTGATTGATCAGCGCCCGCGCCAGCAGCACGCGCTGGAATTGTCCGCCCGACAGCTGTGACATCTGCCGGCCCAGCAGGTCGGGCACACCCGCCGTCTCAAGCGCCGCGGCGCAAGCCTTGCGATCAACGCGGTGGCTGAGCTGCATGAACCGCCCAACCGTGATCGGCAGGGTCGGGTCGATATGCAGCCGCTGCGGGACATAGCCGATCTTCAGCCCAGGTTTCTTGCGGATCGTGCCCGCCGCGGGCGCCGTCGCGCCGATGATCGCCTTGAGCAGGCTTGTCTTGCCAGATCCGTTGGGGCCCACGATGGTCACGATCTCACCCGGGTCGATCGTCAGGCCAACATGGCGCAGCACGGTGTTGGCGCCGTAGCGGACGCTCAGGTTGTCAACTTTGACCAGGCTCATGCGTCGGCCTTGTTGGCGCAGGACGGGCACACGCCCTCGGCTTCGACAACCGTGCGTTCGATCTGAAAGCCAGCGGCACGGGCGGCGGCCCCCAGCGCGCCTTTGGCCGGGGTCGAATGCGCCTCGGCCACAGCATCGCAGAGCCGGCAGATCATGAAGGCAGGGGAATGCGTCTCACCCGGATGGGCGCAGGCGACAAAGGCGTTTAGCCGCTCGATCTTGTGTACAAACCCGTTCTCGACCAGGAAATCCAGCGCGCGATAAGCCACCGGCGGCTGCGAGCCAAAACCTGCCTCTCGCAGCAGGTCGAGGATTGCATAAGCGCCCAGCGCCCGGTGTTCACGCAGCAAAAGCTCGAGCACCTTGCGCCGCACCGGGGTCAGCCGCAGGCCTCTTTCGGCGCAGCGCGCCTCGGCCGCAGACAGGGCCTGCTCCACGCAATGGCTGTGGTCATGCTGTTCAAAGCCGAGCAGCGGCCCTTCTTCAGCGTGGGCCTGGGTGACGTCACTTGTCATGTTATTCCATATCATGTATCCGGGCGCTAATGTTATAAAATCACATGGGGGTCCCAATGTCTAGAAAGCTTCTTCCTCTGTCCGTCGGCGTGGCCTTGATGGGCGGCACCGCGATGGCCGATGTCCCAAGCGTTGTGGTTGACATCGCACCCGTGCATTCGCTGGTCGCGCGGGTGATGGAGAGCGTTGGGACACCCAACCTGATCGTTCAGCCCGGTGCGTCGCCGCATGAATACAGCCTGCGGCCCTCCGAAGCCGCCGCGCTGCAGGACGCCGACCTGGTGTTCTGGATGGGCGAAGACCTCGCCCCCTGGATGGAAAGCGCGGTTGAGACGCTGGCAACCGGGGCCGCTGTGACAACGCTATTGGAGACGGACGGGATCACGCTGCTCGATTTCCGCGAAGACGCCCTGTTCGAAGCCCATGCGCATGGCGATGACGACCATGACGATCATGGCCACGAAGAACATGCCGAGGGCGAAAAGCACGGACATGATGACCATGAGCACGAAGGGCATGCCGAAGGCGAAGAGCACGGGCATGATGACCATGAACACGAGGAACACGCCGAGGCCAAAGAGCATGACCATGATCACGCCGATGAAGAGCACGCCCATGACGATCACGACCACGAAAAACATGCCGAAGGCGAAGACCACGCGCATGACGACCATGGGCATGATGATCACGAAGAGCACGCCGAACATGATGATCATGATCACGAAGGCCATGCTCACGGCGACCACGATCCGCATGCCTGGCTTTCGCCGCAAAACGCCAGCGTCTGGTTGAACGTGATCGCGGCGCAACTGTCCGCCGCGGACCCGGACAATGCGGGCGCTTATTTCGCCAACGCCGCCGCGGCGCGCGCCGAGATGGAGACGCTGTCGGCCGAGATCAACACCGTGCTTGACCCCCTGCGCGGCGGCAGCTTCATCGTGTTCCACGATGCCTACCAGTATTTCGAAAACGCCTTCGACTTCCCGGCCTCTGGCGCGATCTCCATCGGCGATGCGTCCGACCCGAGCCCGGCGCGGATTGCGGAAATCCAGGGCCGGATCAAGAACGAAGGCGTCGATTGCGTCCTTGCCGAGCCGCAGTTCAACCCAGGCATCGTTGCAACCGTCCTCGACGGCACCGAAGCCAGCACCAGCGTGATCGACCCCCTCGGCGCCTCACTTGAACCAGGCCCCGCCCTCTACCCGCAACTCCTACGCAACATGGCCGCAACCCTGGCGGACTGCCTGTGACAACAAATCGAACCGGCCAAGAGCGCACCCTTGGCCGGTTTACCTAATCCCAATGCTTAGCTTATGGCGCTTGAATTCCCGCTTAAAATAGTCGGCCTTGTCGCCCCCTTGCAGCCTAATAACTGGGCGGGCAAACGGCCTTCGGCAGTGCAAGAGCGGCACGGATTGACGACCGAGACAGACAACCTAACACGGACTTAGGGGCAGAAATGACATGCTGCAGGTTGGAAAAACTCCAACCAGTCTACCAAGGTGTGCTAGAACCAATTCTCGCTTCTCCGCTGTCGTGCTTTAGAAATTAAGGGTGTGCTCATTCAGAACGGCGCGAACCACTGGCAAAATTTTGCCTGATCGCGCGCCTCACGGGTCGCCTCCACTCACGCCATGCCTTTCTCGACAAGCAAGTCAACATCCCGTAACCTCTGAGGTCCTTCCTGGGACTTGCGCCGATTACTCACCATACCCTGTTCGCCAAACAGAATAACGGAGCAATTCAGATAGGAACGGTCACGTCGTCTTTTGTGCGCTGTTTCGGTATCGGCAGAGCAATGTCGATGACACCGTCCTCTAACGCGAGCCTCAGTACCTTTCTGCTTATCATGCAAGTCTTCGCTTTGGGCGACCACGACAGTAATGCAGTTGCCCCCATAACTTGCGCAGATGTTTGGTCTTGGTGAGTTTGATGAACTCCGTCAGGACAGTCCGAAATGACGGCAGGACCAACTCAAACCCTCCGGGAGTCGCTTCGGCAAGATCAATGGGCTTGGACCTTGAAGTTGCACTAGCTGCGGCCATCAAGCGGGCAGCTTGTCATAAGAGGATCGCAGCGCCAGCACGCAGCTCGACGCACGATCAAATCCCCTGCGTTTCGCAGCCTCATACGTGTCATGTGCCTGCGCCTCTACACCCAAATCCAGCAAATGCCGCTTGGCTCGCTTGAGTTCGTCAAGTTCAAACACCTTGCGTCATGCAACGCTCAGATCCGCTGAGCGCAATACTTGACGGGCTTGTCTGACCGGTTTGCCTGACTTCCCCAACACCTTCGCAAACAAGTAATTGGGCACGTTCATAACGAAAAATACCGCGCACGATCCAGTGTCAGGCCCATAGCCCGTACCCTCCAACCAGTTGGCGCCAAGCACTGTATTTCTGTGTTCCTCGCGACAATTGGAAAAAGCCGCCTATCGCTGATTATTAAGTTCGAAGAAAGGGCGTGAAACCACGTTTTTGGCGGAGGCTGTGGGATTCGAACCCACGGGACGCTCTCACGCCCAACGGTTTTCAAGACCGCCGCATTCGACCACTCTGCCAAACCTCCGTGGGCGTTGACATAACCACTGACCTGCGATTCTGAAAGCGCAGGTTCCGGGAAAATCCGCGCATGGCTTGCCTGCAGGCTTTTCTTGTGCATCGCAAAACGCTAATCTGCTGACAAAGCGGGCCGTTTGAGCCCTCAAGAGGCAGTCAACAACCGGAAAAATCCGGGAAAAAGCCGCGGAGACACCCGCGGGAGGCACAAGGCAAGGGGCATGCCATGAGCAGAACTGATACGGCACATCGCGGCGGAACGCTGCGCAATACGGTGCTT
>JASJCC010000241.1 GCA_030066175.1 Paracoccaceae bacterium
AACCAGGCCAGATCGGCTTTTTCGTCGCGCCCCCATGCTTTGGCCGCGTGGATCAAGATGGGGCCGCGAAAGCGTGTCTGCCATGTGCGGTTCTCCACGTCCTTGCCGTGCCAGATGATGGCGTCCGCCCAAGGCTGTCTGATCGAGAGTGCTTTCACGCTTGGTTCCTTTCAGTGGCGCTCTGGGTGAGCGTCCATGTGCATGTTTAGGGCCTCGGCAATTTCTTCTGCCGCGCTGCTGGCTGCATCAAGGTTCTGCGAGACGGTGCAGACCAAGAAACCCATCTTCATGCCGGTTTCTGTTTTGGTCGGACTTCTGTAGACCCGCGTACCCTCAGCTTTGTAGCGCCCGTCCATCGTCTCTTGAGCCATGTCTTCGTTCCTTTATGAGTCCAGTGGCGGAAAGTCGTCAAATACGCTGTTGACGGTCCCCGCCGGTTTCAGTTTTCGCTTCGGCTTCGGCCCTGTTCCTGGTCCGTCCATCCAGTCGGCACTTGGCTCGGGTCTCGGCGGGTTCTTCTCGTTCCAGAGCTTCGCTCGGGCGTCTCGGATTTCCTCAATGCACTTGTCGATGTTTGGCAACCGATCAGGGCGCGTGCGAAAGCGCTTAGGAATAGATGCGACCAGGACATCAAGTTCATGGCGGCGGCGCATCCCCAAGTTCCAGTCCATTACCCAATCTGGTGCCATCCTCGCCATCGGGCTTCCTCTTTTAGTAGCCGGGTTTCAGCAAGCCAGCCTCGCGGGCTTCGGCGTGCAACTTCCGGCGCATTTCCTTCAATTCGGCAATGCTGCGCGGCAGTTTGATGTACGGGTCTCGCTTCAGCATGGACAGAGCGACCCTGATTTCTGTTTTGATGTTCGATCCTTGGCGCTGCGCTTGCATCTGGCGTTCCTCGGTGTTTCTACAAATAACTTGACTACTATCTACAGATTAATTATCTACAGGTCAAGCAATCTGTAGAGGAAAAATGCACGCTGTAGAAAAAAACATTAATGATGCCCCGATGAAGTGGGGATTCGGGCATAAGCGATATGAAGACGCCTTCCGCCAGCTTGGCTGTGCGGACTTCCTGACGCCCAAGCAGGTAGAGGAAATGAAGTCGCTTGGCGCACCGTGCCCGCTGCGCCCTGACGCCGATGATGTGGCGGTAATGATCCGCCCGAGCGAATTTGCTCCGGTCGTCATCAAGTGGCTGTCTTCAACCAAATGCTTATTCGAGGTGCCAGGACACGCCCCACGCCGTCTCTTGACCCACAAGGACCGTGAAACCTTCCGCACGCTCAAAGCCTCTGTACCGGACGTACAGGTGCCAGACGGGCGCGGTGCGAAGCCTCAGTACCAGATCACCCCCGAGCATATCGACGCGGCCATTGCAGACTGGCACGCGGGCGAGCAACGGGGTGACAAGTGGGTGCCGGTCTATACCCTCAAGGAAATCGAAGAACGGATGCAGCTTCGCAGTGGCGTTGAGGTGAAAAAGCATTGGATCAGAGATCAGGTTTCCAAGCAGTTCGGCACTGCTACGCGGAAGCCACCCGTAGACGATTCAGAGGAGCATTCCGGTGAATAGCGACTTCACAAAGGCGGAACTATTCGAAGAGTTAGACCGGATGCGCCAGGGTGTGCAGAGCAGCCGTCAATACGAAGCAATCCGGTACTGCCGATTGATCGCCGTTCGCGTCTTAGCTCATCGCTCAATGAACGAAGTCATTGGCGAAGAATTCATTAACGGGCTGCGAGTCGATCCGCCGTCTGTAGAAAACGAACCGAATTTTTAAGGAGCAGTCCGATGGATGAACTCGGAGCGGGAATCGCAATAGCCGGACTGTGCATCGGCTTCGGAATCTTGTTCGGCGGGCCGACTGTCACGTTTGAAGGGTTGGACGGTCATGATCTGGAAATTGCGATTATGAAATGCGTGCCGACCGGCGCAACATTCGAACAAGAGTTGGCCTGCTATCAGGCTATCTACGGATCACAGTAAGGAGGAAAGTTGATGCCGTGGCTTACATGGGATGGAGCGAAAGAAAGCCTGCCTGATCCGATGAATTACGACAGAATTAGACATCGCGACGGCGTAGAGAGGGATGATTTTCCATTTACAATGCCCTGGGCCTGGAAGGGTAAGCCCCATCACGAGTCCGATATTGTAGCGTTTCACTTAAAAGAGGGTCAGGGCTGATGCGAGTAAAATGGTGGTGCGCAATGCTTGTGGCGACTTTCCCCGCCGCGCTGACTTGGGCCTATGTCGGGTACGGGATGGCCGAATTTTTCCTGATCACCACGTCACTGACTTGGTACGCGATCTGGACACCATACAGACTTTTTAAGGAGCAGTCATGACGCCTCACCGCTATCAGGAAATTCGGCGAACGGTTCAAGCTGGCGGATACGGTCACGACATTGACTGGTCGGAAAATGTGAAAGCGCCAGCGCTGCCGATGGATTTCGCGCGAGAGGCCATCTTTGTGATCTGCAATTCGGGCATGAACAGAAAGGCGGCGCGGGTCATTTATGACAGGGTGATTGAGTGCCTCCAAACCGGGAACAGTCCTCGCCTCGTGTTCCGGCATGAAGGCAAGGTCGATGCTATCATCGAGATATGGCGGGGGAGAGCCAAGCTTTTGGCCGAGTTCCTGTCGCTGCTGACCGATGAAGAGCGTCTCGCCTGGTGCGCCACACTGCCGTGGGTCGGGCCGATCACGAAGTACCACCTCGCCAAGAACCTCGGCGTCGATTGCGCGAAGCCCGATCGATGGCTGGACCGCATTGCTGCGCTCTACGACACTGACACCCACACCCTCTGCAAGAGCCTATCGGAGGCGACTGGTGATCGGATTGCGACGGTGGACTATGTGCTTTGGCGGGCTGCCGCCGAGGGTTGGATGCGGGAGTTGAAACCAATCGAACAGACGCCGCGTGAGATCGGCGGTCTGTTCGCAACGACGTAAAGGAGACTGAGGCATGAGACTGTCCGAAAGCGATGAGGTCTGGATTGAGCAATTGCTTCGACCCATTGCGCTTGTACCCATACCTAAAGAGGCGGCTGACGGCGACGTTGTCGCGACCATTTGGTCGAACCGCAGGTATGCAGACGACAGGCAATGGCACATTGTCACTGCCCATCAGGTGCGGAAGGCGCGTCACGTTTATGAAAAGGTTTCGGCGCTTCTACCATCTGACGACAAGGAGGACTGAATATGGGATGGGGCGCAGCGATGGCCTTGGCCGAAGAATGGTCGGAATGGTGCAGTGGCCCGGATGAGGCTTATGAAATACTTTACGCCGGTCGTGATAAGCAAGCAAGGCGGCAACGCAACGGCCCTCTTAACTGTCCGATCTGTGGCAAGGGCTGCAAAACGACGGGCGGTGTTGTTCAGCACATGGACGCCAAACACAAGAAGCCGTGCCACGAGCCAGTGAAGGCCAAGTACTTGGCGAGCCATGATCTTGTGCCATTTTAAGGAGCGCTGATGAGCTTGCCAAACGCCAAGGCCGATCCGATTGTGATTCAGCACACAATTCGTGGGCCTGAAAGCTGCCCGGTTTGCGGCGCTGACGGCGACAACCTGATATGCGCGAATGACGGCAAAGGGTCACCGAAAACGCCGCACAATCCAAATGGCTGGCCAATTGAGTTCATTGGCTACGACTGCCGGAATTGCGGACAAAGGCTACGATTTTTATGCCATGACTACAGGTCATGGTATGCCTCGTTTTGCATTTAACCGCCCGTCGAGCAATTTCTTTGCCCGTTTGGCCGGAATTATACCCTCGGGTTCGGGGCCTCGCTACGGTCAATTTTTACAAGGCAATTCGGGTGACAATTTCGTGAAGCTTTTCCAGAGACGCGCCCTTGCCATATCGCTCCCGGTTGAGCGTGTGTCCCATGAGATCGCGGCGAATTCGCTCATCGACATCATGGTCGAGCAATCTGTCCTCAAACGCGTGACGAAGTGAATACATGGTGTGTTCGACCGGCTCGCCATCAATAATGATGGGATCCGGATACAGCCGGTTCGCGCGCATGAATTTGTTGATGGTCGACGACAGGCCCGGGTTGTCCATGTAGCGAGGGAAGCCTCCGGGGCATTGTCTGAATGCTTCGAGGCTCACGCCGGCAAGCGGAATCACGCGCCGCGAAGCTGATGTTTTGAGCGAACGATTGGCGGCCGTGATCTCAATGTGTGGAATGCCGGTGTCGAGCCGGATTGCCTCGGGCGGCAGCGCAGCGCCTTCGCTTGGCCTGTAGCCCGTATTGACCATTCCGAGGAAGATGCACCGAGCTTCTGTATTGAGGCCATCCAGCGCGCCCGGGGCAAGCATGTGTTCACGGATCCAGTCTGCGGGAAGTGGCGGACGGATGCGCGCTTTGTCTTCGGAGAACGCCAATCCCTCGAGGGGCAGGGCAAGACCCCATCGCTTACGCTTGTTGAGCAACCTGAGAACGCTCGCGATATGTGTGAAATCCTTGTTGGCCGAGTTCGGCGTCAATCCTTCGTTTTGAATGCGCTCCCACCACCAGTCGCGGAAATCAAGCATGTTGTCTCCGGTCACTTGGCCGACAGGCAGATCGCCAACGACATCGATGAAATTCCGAAATGCCTTCATTCGCGGGTTGCGCCACCGGCGAAGCTGATCCGGGCTTTTGCCCCGGGTTTGGTCGGCCGCCACGGTCCAGAAGAGTTCGAGGGCCCGTGACATCGTGATCTCAGGCTTGGCCGCGCCTCCAAGAAGCGCTTCCGCGGTCAATCGGTCGGCCTTGCCCTGCTCGAATGTCGCGTCGATGCGGCTGAGAACCTCGGGCAGGGGCAGGCGTGCAACCTGCTCAACGCCCAAAAAGCGATATCCTCGCGCCTTTGCCAGACGCTTTGCGGCTTCGTAACGCTCTTCAGCAACGTCGGTATTTCCGTCCAGCATTGCCTCCCATGCTGTGACCTGTGTCTCCCAGACGGCAGGCGCTTTCTTCTCGGCGCCCCTGAGGCTGTCAGTGTTCAGAGTAAGCCAAATCTGGCGACGCGGTTCGACGGACCGGAATCGAACAGGGACACGTTTGACTAGATGAAAGGTGCCATTTCGGTCGATGATGGACATGCAGTTTTTGAGCCTGTTTCGAGGTCTGATTGCGCCTTGAAAAACAGGCAGATTTGGCCTCGGTTTGCAACAAAAATGGTTAGTGGAAGGGTTAGCAAAATGATTAGCAAACGGTGAGAAGAATCTGCATAATCCTTGGAAATTTAGGACTTACACATTGAAATATATGAGAACTCTTTCAGAGTATACCCCACCTTCTGACGGACTTCGTCTCCGCCACAACCGAAAATTTACTGAAAATTCTCTAACGCTTTCAACAGCCTGTCGAGAAGGTGGTTAGCACAAGGGGTAGCATAAAGGTTAGCAAATCCGCCAGATTCGCCGGTCTTAACCGGGAATTCCCTTTGGGATGTTGATGGTCGGGTCCCCGTCACGCCAGTTCGTTCCAGACGCCATGATGCAGGACTTGCCGTCCGCGCGCGTCATCAGAATGGTCCAGGTGCCCTTGTCTTCGGAAAGCCAGA
>JASJCC010000059.1 GCA_030066175.1 Paracoccaceae bacterium
CCGGCCTTGGCCGCTTCAGTCACCGACACCGCGGTGCGGTCGCTGGGCGGCACGGCGCGCAGGCCCCGATCCTCACCCGGGGTGACTTCCCCCGGTCCGGGCAAATCGCGGCAGAACAGAAAGCTGAACAAGACGCCGAGCACGGCAAACAACACGCCGGCGATAAAGATCGCCGCCACCCAGCCCCAACCGCCAAGCACCAAGAGCAGCACAAACGCCAAAAGGCCGGCCCCTGCGGCCAAAGCCCAGGATCCCAATGCGCAGCTAAAGCCGTCTTTGTTCTCACTCATCCGAATACTCCCTGTCCCGTGTTTTGTGGCGCCGCCTGAGGCGGTCGCGCACTTAGTCTAACATGACAAGAAAACTGCGTCTTGGCTCAGGATGCCAGAACTTTCGCCTGTTCGACCCAAGAATCCCGCGTCACCCGGCCCTTGAAGCCTTCAAGATTCGCGTCCACCCAGGCGACTTCTTCGTCGGTCCAGGCGGCGATCTGGTCGAAATGGTAAAACCCCAGCTGGTTGCAGAGCTTGGCCAGCTTTGGCCCGATCCCCTTGATCTGCGTGAGATCATCCGGGCCGCCCTCCCGCGGGCCGTCCAATGCGGCGGGTTTGGTGCCCGGGGACGCGGTTTCCGCCTGAGGCGCCGGGTCTGCGCCCGGCGCAGGTGTCGCCGCTGGGCTGGCCGCGGTCTGTTGTGCCCCGCCTTGCCACGGCGCGCGCAGCGGCACTTCGCTGCCGTCGATGCGCTTGACGCTGTCACCGATATCCTGCGCCAGTTGCGCGCTGGCATTGAGCTTGATCTTGGCGTTCACAAATTCGGTCAGGCTGGTCACCCCGCCCGCTGGTTCCGAGGCAAAACGCCCGTTCTGCGGGCCCACCCGCGGTGTCTTGCCGGCCGCCAGATCATCGAGCAAAGCCGACAGTTTTTCCACCGTCAGATCCTCGAAATAGTCCTTGCCGATCTGCGCCATCGGCGCGTTGGCACAGGCTCCCAGGCACTCCACCTCTTCCCAGGAAAACTTGCCATCCGCCGACAGCTCATGCGGGTGGGCCGCGATCTTTTCGCGGCAGAGCCCCACCAGATCCTCGGCCCCGCAGATCATGCAGGACGTGGTGCCGCAAATCTGGATATGGGCAACAGACCCAACCGGTTGCAGCTGGAACATGAAGTAGAACGTCGCCACCTCCAGCGCCCGGATGTAGGCCAGGTCGAGCATCGCCGCCACATGCTCGATCGCCGGACGGCTCAGCCAGCCCTCTTGTTCCTGCGCGCGCCACAACAGCGGGATGATCGCGCTGGCCTGACGGCCCTCGGGATATTTGGTGATCTGCGCCTCGGCCCAGGCCTGGTTGGCCGGGGTAAAGGCAAAACCCTCAGGTTGCTCTGCGTGTAACCGTCGTAGCATCGTTCGTCCTATATCCTGCCGCGCAGCACGCCGGGGATCAGCCCGCCGCCGCGGCCACCTGCGTCTCTTCCTCGGGCGGCGTACACGCCCCCGTGATCAGCTTGATCCCGCCGCTTTGCAGCGGCAGCGCCTGTTCCTGCGCCACCCGGAACTGCGCAATCGCAATCACCTGCTCGCGCGGCAGACCGGTCTGCAACTCAACCGGCAGGTAATGCGCCTCGGTCTCGAGCACACACCCGATCGAGGCCACCGCCTCGTCAAACGCGATCAGATCATCATCGTTCACACCGTCGGGGGGCATCACACAGCCGGCCAGCACCATCGGCAGCACCGCCAGGCTCCATCCCATCTTGATCTTCATGTCTATCCCCCCTTCGTACTGGTCAGCAGCGCCAGCGAGGCCACCGCCACCACAATCGACGCGGAAACGCCCGCGCCCAGATGTTTCACGTATGAATGCCCCTCGCGGGCATAAATCCACGCGTCATAAAAGCCCATGAAGGCAAAAGTCGCAAAGAGCACCGCGATGACCTTGAGATCACCATAAAGCGTCGCCGCGAGGGCAAGCACCGTCAGCGCGATATACCGGTCGGTCATCACCTCGGGAAGGTTCTCGGCCCGATGCGTGGTCTGCTCCAGCCCCTTTTGCGGATCACGCAGAAAGATCAGGGCCAGCCGCCCCGTCACCAGAACCCCCGCCCCGGAGAGCACTATGGCCAGCGTCGTCAGGCTCATCGCGTCGGGGCCTCACATCGCGCACCCGCGCAGAGTGTGATCGAGGGGGTCACCTGCCAGCCCGTCACCGGTCAATCTCTCCAAACACCACGTACAAGTTGCCAATGATCGCCGATCCTTGAAGGCCATCAAGATGTTTGGCGGTTTGCGCCTCGGCCCCGGCCTGATCGGCGGGGGTGAAGGCAAATATGTCGGGTTGATCGGGGCGGAAACGGGGGAGCATTAGAAGAGTTCCAGTTTTTGACCAAGCATGACGCCTCTACAAGCCTCTAGTATCTCATTGACTTCAGCATTCATCAAACCGAGCAATTCGTCGGAAGTTTTTTGACCAGGCGCGGGAGACGATTCCGAGTTGGGCGGGAGCGCAAGCTGCAAAGCTGCAGAACTAAACAGATTAAAAAACGTCCGTTGTGTCAGTTCAAACTCGCCACGTTGCTCATCGCTGGCGTAAATACTGAGCACTGCCAGAGCGCGCACGAAGTTACGCGCGCTTTCGCCCAAATCCCCCTCATAGACTTCCTGCAGCCTATCGATAGTGTAACTGTCACTTTGTACAGCCTTTAGAAAATTTGGCACGTCGACGACTTCGATGTCGATGCCTTGACCGTGTGCCGCGATCGAGGCTGAGCCAGGTTCGCCTTTTTGTGAGTGAAGATCAACGATCAGCTGTCGTTTTCCCACATAAGTCCTTTCGCGTTCGAATTGCTCACGAAAAATCTCAAAATCGACCAAAATGTCTTCGCAGGCTGATATTTGTCGGTCTTGCAGGTTGACACGCTGTGAGGTTTCTACTGAGTCAGACGCTACTGTCGTTTGCACTGCAGCAACAACAGCTCCACACGTCGCAATAAATAGAGAAAGAACCGACAACCCGACGGATGCTTTCTCAAATCGCGTGAGGCTCACCGATCAATCTCCCCAAACACCACGTCCATGGTGCCGATGATCGCAGCCACGTCGGCCAGTTGGTGGCCTTTTGAGATGTGGTCCATCGCCTGCAGATGCAGGAACCCGGGCGCGCGAAGTTTGGCCCTGTAAGGCCGGTTGGAGCCGTCCGCCACCAAGTACACGCCGAACTCACCCTTGGGCGCCTCGACGGCGGCGTAAACTTCCCCCTCGGGCACGTGGAAGCCTTCGGTATAAAGCTTGAAGTGATGGATCAGCGCCTCCATCGACGTCTTCATTTCAGACCGTTTCGGCGGGGTGATCTTGCCGCGGGCGAGGATATCTCCTTGCCCCTCGGGCGCGCGCAGCTTTTTAATCGCCTGCTTGATGATCTTCAGGCTCTGGCGCATCTCCTCCATCCGCACGAGGTAGCGGTCATAACAGTCGCCATTCTTGCCCACCGGAATCTGGAAGTCGAATTCGTCATAACATTCATAGGGTTGCGCCCGGCGCAAATCCCAAGCAAGGCCTGATCCGCGCACCATCACGCCGGAAAAGCCCCATTCGAGGATGTCCTGTTCCGTCACCACCCCGATATCGGCATTGCGCTGCTTGAAGATGCGGTTTTCGGTCAGCAGTCCGTCGATATCGGCGATCACGCTGGGGAATTCATCGGCCCAGGTGTCGATATCGTCGATCAGATCCGGCGGTAGATCCTGATGCACCCCGCCGGGTCGGAAATAGGCCGCGTGCAGGCGCGCCCCGCAGGCCCGCTCATAAAACACCATCAGTTTTTCGCGCTCTTCGAACCCCCACAAAGGCGGTGTCAAAGCGCCCACATCCATCGCCTGCGTGGTGACGTTCAGCAAGTGGTTCAGCACGCGCCCGATCTCGGAATAGAGCACCCGGATCAGCGACGCGCGCCGCGGCACCTCGACCCCCGTCAGCTTTTCGATCGCCAAACACCAGGCATGTTCCTGGTTCATCGGTGCCACGTAATCCAACCGGTCGAAATAGGGCAGGTTCTGCAGGTAGGTCCGGCTCTCCATCAGCTTTTCGGTACCGCGATGCAGCAGCCCGATATGCGGATCGCAACGCTCGACGATCTCCCCGTCCAACTCCAACACCAGCCGCAAAACCCCATGTGCCGCAGGGTGTTGTGGGCCAAAGTTGATGTTGAAGTTGCGGATTTTCTGCTCACCCGTCAGGGCGTCTTCGAAACCTTTGGAGCCGTCCATCATCGCGATGTCTCCCTCTTGCCCTTGCCCGGGCGCAAAACCTCTTTGCGGTCCTCATCATCGGCCCGCACCGGCACCGGCGCGGCCTGCGGCGCCAGCGCCTCCCCAAGCCCGCGCAACAGATCCAGCAACGCCTGCATCACCGCTTCTCCAGTTCCTGCAGCTTGATCGCCATGACCCAGGCCAGGATCGGCACGGCAATCGGAATGATGCAGGTGAACGCCCAATATTTATTGATCCCGAAGAACGGCAACAGCTTGAACATCGGGATCGCGGTCACCGCAAAGATGATCCAGAAAATGCTCTCCATCAGCGCCTCCGCTTGTTGCGCGCCACCGCACCCATTGACAACTCCGGCCCGAACAGCGCCAGGACCAAGGCTTTGGCCAACGTCATCCCTTGGCCTCCTCGGGCTTTTCATCGCCGGGCAGCACGTATTGCGCGCCTTCCCAGGGGCTCATGAAATCAAACTGGCGGTATTCCTGCACCAGACTCACGGGCTCATAAACCACGCGCTTTTGCTCTTCGTCATAGCGCACTTCGGTATAGCCCGTGGTCGGGAAATCCTTGCGCAGCGGATAGCCGCGAAAGCCGTAATCGGTGAGGATCCGCCGCAGGTCGGGATGGCCGGTAAAGAGGATGCCAAACATGTCGAACACTTCCCGCTCGAACCAGTTGGCCGACGGGTGCACGCCGGTGATCGACGGCACCATATCCTCTTCGCGGATGCTGAGCCGCAGGCGGATACGGTGGTTCTGGTACATCGACAGCAGGTGATAAACCACGTCAAACCGCTTGGGCCGTTCGGGATGATCCACCCCGGTGATGTCCACAAGGCTGGAGAAGCCGCAGGTCGGATCGCTCTTCAGAAACTCGACGAACCCGGCGATATTCGCCGGCGCCACGTTCACCGTCAGCTCCCCCTGCGCCACCGCCCAGTCGATCACGCAATCGGGGCGTTTCAGCTCGATATGGGTGCCCAGTTCGGTCAAAGCTTCGGTCATCATGTCACCTCTACGCAGCAAATATCCAAGACACCTCGGAACCGTTATGAGCGGTCGACGCCACCCCTAAAGAGTGTTCAAAATCCGAAATCAACGACACGCTAGGAACAGCTATTACGCTCAGACGCAACTCATACGTTTCTTCCTCATCGTCGCGGCAAATGCCAAATAGAAAGTCAGAATAGTTTTGGGCCTTTAACAGTTCGCGCGCCTGAGTACGCGCGCTCGCCGCATGATCTGGATTCTGAAACTCAGCCAGGAATTCGACCTCTCGCTTTCGCGACAAATCGGTGCCTTTCTGAGCAAACCCAGCCAAGATTGAAGCGTTCTCTTTGATCGGCGCGTCCGAGGGCGCGCATTTTGCGCTCGTCATCGCACGATTGTCCCCGTCCGGCGGATCTTTTTCTGCAGCGCCATGATCCCGTAAAGCAGCGCCTCCGCCGTCGGCGGGCAACCCGGCACGTAGACATCCACCGGCACAATCCGGTCGCAGCCGCGCACAACGCTGTAGGAGTAATGATAATACCCGCCGCCATTGGCACAGGAGCCCATTGAGATCACGTAACGCGGCTCGGGCATCTGGTCGTAAACCTTGCGCAAGGCCGGCGCCATCTTGTTGGTCAGCGTCCCCGCTACGATCATCAGGTCCGACTGGCGGGGCGAGGCGCGCGGCGCCGTGCCGAACCGCTCCAGATCGTAGCGCGGCATCGAGGTGTGCATCATCTCGACCGCGCAGCAGGCGAGCCCAAAGGTCATCCAGTGCAAGGACCCCGTCCGCGCCCAGTTAATGATGTCCTCGGTGGAGGTCAGCAGGAACCCCTTGTCCTGCAGCTCGCGGTTGAGCTCTGCCGTCGCGACGTCCTTGTCGGCCCCCACGGCCGTGCCGGTCATCACTCCCATTCCAGAGCCCCCTTCTTCCATTCATAGGCAAAGCCGATCGTCAGCACCGCCAGGAACACCATCATCGACCAGAAGCCCACCATGCTAATGTCCTGAAACGCCACCGCCCAGGGGAAGAGGAAGGCAATCTCCAGGTCAAAGATGATGAACAGGATCGACACGAGGTAGAACCGCACGTCGAACTTCATTCGCGCGTCATCAAACGCGTTGAACCCGCATTCATAGGCGCTGACCTTCTCGGGGTCCGGGTTGCGCACCGCCACCACGACGGCGGCGAGGATCAGCACAAGCCCCAGCCCGATGGCAATCGCCAGAAACACCAGGATCGGCAGATATTCCCTCAGCATCTCTTCCACGTGGGCGCCCCTCCTAAAGGCCGGCTGTTGGGACCGATCTTTTGGCGTTTCCGCGTGCCGCAACACACCACAAACACCCCGCCCAAACCGGGCAAGATCGGCATTTGTTCTGATGTACCTTTGCAGCCCGGTCGGGTCAACCGGTTGCGGATTCACGCGGCGGAATGAAGTACTTTAAATTTCAATAGCTTATCCCCTCACGCACAGGCGCGACAAATGGCTGCGCCGATTTCCCGTGTACCGTGGGATACCTGACGTCGCGTTTTGTGATCACATTTGGGCTGGGGGCGGCCCCACCACCATCACATATGCCGCGAGCGCCAGCATCACGGTTGTGACCGGCCCCCAGAACGAGCGTTCGCGGGCCGAGGGGGTGATCCAGTTCAGAAGACAGCTGACCGCCGACACCCCCAACGCCGTCCACCCGGTCCATCGCGGCCAGAAACCACCCGCAAAGCCCGCCGCCGACAGGATCGCCAGCGCCATGAAGATCAAGAGCGGGATCGACACCGCCGCGATGATCCGGCCGCTCAGTGGCAAGGGCCCCTCATGTTGCCCACCTTGCGTATAGGCCCCCAGCGGCGCACCGGCGATCAGGGCGATCTGGAAGAAGATCGACCCGAGGCAGGCGGTGGCATATAGTTGGGCGATCTGGGTGGTCATGGGCCGGAGATAACATTTGTTTGGTGGGTGCAGAAACGGATTTGTGAGCGCGTATGACGTAAGGTCAGGGCGAATTTGCGGCTCGCGGGGCCACGTCTTCAGCAATCCGTCCTGATTTCGTGCAGAATCGGACGTATTGCTCAAATCGAGTCGCAATTCCGGCGGTTTTTACCCCAGCAATACGTCCCGAATTCGGGCCGAATCGGACGTATTGATCCCCTCCAAATCCCTGCAGGCGCATGATTGACCGCCCGTGCGCCGCGGTATGGGTTTATTCAGCCCAAGGCGCCGGGCGCTTGTCGAAAAACGCGGCAATCCCCTCTTGCGCCTCAGCACTGTCCCATCGATGGGCCAGCGAGTCGATGGCGAACTCCACCTGTTCCGGCGTGACCGAGCCGGTCAGCGCCCGCAAAAGCGCCTTGGCCTCGGCCACCGCGCCGGGGGCACAATTCAGGTACGGCGCCACCTCGGCCTCAACCGCCGCATCCAGCGCGTCTGCCGGCACAGCGCGGGTCAACAAGGTCAGCCGCACCGCCTCGGCAGCGTCAAAAAGTCGAGCGTTCATAAAGACTTCGCTCGCCCGCGTCGCCCCCATCCGGGCCAGCACGTAGGGCCCGATATTGGCCGGGATCAGGCCGAGCCGCGTCTCGGTCAGGCCCATCTTGATGTGGTCGGCCCCGACGGTGACGTCACACACCGCGGCAAGGCCCACGCCACCACCAAACGCATTGCCCTGCACCCGCCCGATCAGCGGCTGCGGCAGGTCATAAAGCGCGCCCAAAGCGGTGGCGATGCGCGCGGATTCACTGCGGCGTGTGGCGCTATCCATCTGAAATTGCTCACGCATCCACGCCAGGTCCCCCCCGGCGCAAAAGCTCTGCCCCTCAGCCCCCAGCACCACCACGCGCACGGTTTCATCCCGCGCCAGCCCCCGCGCCGCGGCCTCAAGCTGGGTCATCATCTCGGCTGACAAGGCGTTGTGCTTCTCGGCTCGAGTCAGCGTCAAATACGCGACCCCACGGGCATCTTTTTGCAATGATATCAATGCATTCATCGGCGTTCCTCCAGTCCCGGTACGGGGCGTCCTTCACGCGTCCAATCGGCATGAATCCAGACCATCCGATCGCAAAACCAAATCTTGGGCAGCGCGGTCAGGAGCATGCCGAACACCACGCCCTCCCACCAGAGCGCGTAGAGCCCCCAGATGAACACCGCCAACCCAGGCAGACTGGCCCAACTGAGCACCCGTGCGGCCATACGATGGCCTGGCGCAACCTCCTCGCGGTGCTCGAGAAAGATCCGCTCCCCCAGCACCGCGCGGCTCATCCAGCTGTCGAAATTCGCAGGTTCCGCAAAGGCGCGCGGGTTCCACCAGATCCAGGCCAGCGCCAGTGCCACCGGGACCAGCGCGCCCCAGCCCAGCCAGACCCGGCTCCACACCGCCAAGGCAAAAAGCGGCAGCGCCGTCAGCAGCCGGGTCCAGCCCGACCACGGGTTGGCATGGCGTCGCCAGGTGGCATCGTCCATCGCCATAAGCCGTTCTGTTACCTTGTAAATATCGCTCACACCGCGCCTCGCATCGCCCGCGCCATGGCCGCGGCCTCGTCCAGAATGGCGCGGTCGAGGCCGGTCACAAAGCCCAGGTTTTCCACGTGCTCGACCACCGCCTCTGTCGCCACATTGCCCGCCGCTCCGGGTGCGTAAGGGCAACCGCCCAGCCCCCCCACGGCGGCGTCGAACACCCGTAGTCCGCGGGCCAAAGCGACGTCCACATTCTCCAGCGCCCGTCCCGAGGTGTCGTGGAAATGCCCGGCGAGCCGATCCGCCGGCATCTCCCCCAGCACGGAGCCGAGCATGGCATCCACCGCCTCGGGCCGGCCGCGGCCAATGGTGTCGCCCAGGCTGATCTCGTAGCAGCCCATCTCGCGCAACGCCGCCACCACCCGCGCCACCTGCTCCGGCGCCACCGCCCCGTCATAGGGGCATTCGACCACGCAAGAGACATAGCCCCGCACACGCAGCCCGGCCTCTTGCGCCACCCGCGCAACAGGTTGAAATCGCTCAAGGCTTTCGGCAATGCTGGCGTTGATATTGGCCTTGGAAAACCCTTCGGAGGCCGAGCCAAAGATCGCCACCTCATCCGCCTGCGCCGCCAAGGCGCCCTCGAGCCCGCGCATATTCGGTGTCAGCGCGGCATAAGACACCCCCGGCGCGCGGGTGATCCCGGCCAGAACAGCGTCGGAATCGGCCATTTGCGGCACCCATTTCGGGCTGACAAAAGACGCACATTCGATCCGGCGAAACCCCGCGCGGCTAAGGCAATTCACCAGCGCGATCTTGTCCTCCGTCGGGATTTGCCGCGCCTCGTTCTGCAGACCGTCCCGGGGCCCCACTTCAAAGATCTCAACCGTTTCGGTCAACACACCACCCCTTGCTTCATCTTGCCCCTAAACTCCCGCCGGAGGCATCCGCCGCGCGCCACGCGTGACCGGTCGGGCACGTCACACCTCCGGCACCGGATAGAAGTCCTGCGTGTAGAACCGTTGCGGCCCTTCGCGCTCCACCGCCCGCTGATAAGCCGGCCGCGCCTCCATTCGCGCCTTGTAGGCGTTGAGCCGCGGAAACTCGTCCATCCGCACGTAGAAGGGCGCGGCAAAGAGGTTGAAACCCAGCATGATATCCGCGCCGGAAAACCCCGAGGGCAACAGCCAGTCCCGCTCCCCCAACCGCTCTTCGATCCCCCGCAAAGTCTGGCGCAGACGCGCCACGGTCAGCTTGACCACCACCGGAGAGGGTTTCGCCGGCGGGCGCAGGAAGACCATCTGCAGGTTGAGGTTCTCGATCAGGCTGGCCTGGGTTTCGGCGTAGTGGATCCATTGCAGGAAATTTGCGCGTTCCGGGTCGCCGGGCGCGCGGTTCAGCGCCGGCGCATGGGTTTCGCAGAGATACTGCACGATGGCACCGGATTCGCTCAGCTCCAACCCGTCATAAAGGATCGCCGGGATACGAATGGCAGGAGAGACGTTGCGCAGATCGCTTTCCGCCATCTCGCGCGTGCCGATCCGGTGCTCGATGATCTCAAGCCCGCCGAAACGGTCGACCCCGATCTCTTCGAGCAGCCACAGCACGCGGAACGACCGGCCATATTGCACGTGATGCAGGGTGATCATGCGGGCTCCTCCTCAAGCCGGATCAGAGCGGCCCCGGCCTCGACCTGGCCGCCTTCGGCCACCAGCACCTCGGCGACAACCCCGTCGCGCCCGGCGGCCAGGCTGTGCTCCATCTTCATCGCCTCAAGCACGGCGAGCCGGTCACCCGCGCTCACCGCCTGCCCGGCTTTGACATGCAGCGCCACCAGCTTGCCCGGCATCGGCGCCTCGATCAGGTTGCCACCATCGGTCGTCCCGGTGGCCCGGTCGAGCGGGTCCGGCAAGTGGAACGTGACAGTCTGGTGGCCAAAGACCGTGATCGTGCCGCCGGCCCGGTGGCAAGCCTGCCCCGGCATGCCATCAAAGCGCCAGCCATCTTGCCAAGTCGCGGTGACCTCGGTGTCGTTGACCTGGATGCGCGCCTCTTCGGGGCCGATCACGGTGACCCGGCAGGGCCAGGTTTCGTCGCCCTCTCGGAGTTCAACCGTCCAGGACAAAGGCTGCCAAAGCGCAAAGCCACTGTCCCAACCCGGCGCATCGTCGAGCCCCAAAGCCACCAGCGCCGCCTGCGCGACCGTGGCGGCCGGGACAGGGCCAAGGGCCGTCAACGCATTGATATCACGCGCAATCAGACCGGTGTCCACCTCGCCGCGGCCAAACCCTTCATGCCGCGCCAAGGCGCCGAGAAAACCCAAATTGGTGACCGTGCCGGCCACTTGCGTCTCGGCCAAGGCGCGCTCGAGCTGGCGCAGGGCCACCGCGCGCGAGGGCCCGTGGCAGATCAGCTTGGCGATCATCGGGTCGTAATGCGGGCTGATCGTGTCGCCGGTCCGCACCCCGCTATCGGCGCGGGCACCTTGCGGGAACTGAAGGTGCGAGAGCGTCCCCGTCGCCGGCAGAAAGCCCGCTGGCACGTCCTCAGCGTAAAGCCGCGCCTCGAACGCATGACCGGTGATCGACAGCTGATCCTGGGTCAAAGGCAACGGCGCCCCGCTGGCCACCAGCAGCTGCCATTCCACCAGATCCACCCCGGTGATCGCCTCGGTCACCGGGTGTTCGACCTGCAGGCGGGTGTTCATTTCCATGAACCAGAACCCTTCGGGCCGCAGCCCGTCTGAGCCATCGACGATAAACTCCACCGTCCCTGCGCCTTTGTAACCAATCGCCTCCGCCGCGCGTACGGCCGCCGCGCCCATGGCCGCGCGCATCTCAGGCGTCATGCCCGGCGCGGGAGCCTCTTCGATCACCTTCTGATGCCGGCGCTGCAGCGAACAGTCACGCTCAAAGAGGTGCACCGCTGTTTGCCCGTCGCCAAAGACCTGGACCTCGATATGGCGCGGCTGTTCGATGAATTTCTCGATAAGCACCGCGTCATTGCCAAAGGCGGTGCGCGCCTCGGCCTTGGCGCGCTCCAGAGCGTTGACGAAGTCTTCGGGCCGCTCCACCAGCCGCATACCCTTGCCGCCGCCGCCCGCCACGGCCTTGATCAACAGCGGATAGCCCACCCGGTGCGCTTCGACTTCCAGATGCCCGGGGTCCTGATCGTCGCCAAGATAGCCCGGCACGATGGGCACACCGGCGTCCTGCATCAAGCGCTTGGCAGCGTCCTTCAGCCCCATCTTGCGGATGGCGTCGGCCGAAGGGCCGATGAAGACAAGCCCCGCTGCCTCGACCGCGTCGACGAAATCGGGGTTTTCGGACAGAAAGCCATAACCCGGATGGATCGCCTGCGCGCCCGTGGTCTTGGCCGCCGCAATAATCGCGTCACCGCGCAGATAGCTTTCCGCCGGTGCCGCCCCACCCAAAGACACCGCCGCATCGGCCATCTGCACATGCATCGCTCCCGCATCCACATCCGAATGCACCGCCACACAGCGCACCCCCATCGCCTGCGCCGAACGCATGACCCGGCAGGCAATCTCGCCCCGGTTGGCGATCAGAATGGTGTCAAACATGTCTGCTCCCTTCCACCGTCAACGCATCTGGCCGGCCTTGGATGCGAGGGACCAGCCCATCGCGCTCCCCGGAGTTTACGGGCAAGATGAAGATACTCTCCACGCCCCCTTCATCTTGCCCAAAAAACTCCGGGGGAGTCGCAGCTTGCTGCGGCGGGGGCAGCGCCCCCATTTTGCCCCTCCGGCTCACATCCGGAACACGCCAAAGCGTGTCTCTTCAATCGGGGCGTTCAGCGCGGCGCGCAGGCTGAGGGCCAGCACCTGACGGGCCTTACGGGGATCGACGATGCCATCATCCCAGAGCCGGGCGGAGGCGTAGAGCGGATGCGATTGCTCTTCGAACATATCCTCGGTGAGTTTGCGGAACGCGGCCTCTTCCTCGGCTGACCAAGTGCCCCCGCCCCGCTCGATCGCGTCGCGCTTCACCGTCGCCAGCACACCCGCGGCCTGCGCGCCGCCCATCACGGAAATCCGGCTGTTCGGCCAAGACCACATGAAGCGCGGCTGGTAGGCGCGGCCCGCCATGCCGTAATTGCCCGCGCCGAAAGAGCCGCCCACCACCATGGTGATCTTGGGCACCGAGGTGGTCGCCACCGCCGTCACCATCTTGGCACCATGCCGGGCGATGCCTTCGTTTTCGTATTTCCGGCCGACCATGAATCCTGTGATATTCTGCAGGAAAACCAGGGGGATGCGCCGCTGCGAGCAAAGCTCGACAAAATGGGTACCTTTCAGGGCGGCCTCGGAGAACAGCACGCCGTTGTTGGCGATGATGCCGCAGGCCATGCCGTCGATCTCGGCAAAGCCGCAGACTAGCGTTCCGCCGAACCGCGCCTTGAACTCGTCGAACCATGATCCATCGACCACCCGGGCGATCACTTCGCGGATGTCATAAGGCGTGCGCAGGTCGGCAGGCACAACGCCGAGCAGTTCTTCGGGATCATAGGCAGGCGCGGCCCCACCAGAGCCCGCGACCACGCTGCCGCCCAAAGACGCCACCGCGCGCCGCGCCAGAGCCAGCGCGTGGGCGTCATCCTCAGCCAGGTAATCGGCCACACCCGACAGCCGCGTGTGCACGTCGCCGCCGCCCAGGTCTTCGGCGCTGACCACCTCACCGGTTGCGGCCTTGACCAGGGGCGGGCCGGCCAGAAAGATCGTGCCCTGTTCCTTGACGATGATTGTCACGTCCGACATCGCCGGCACATAGGCGCCGCCCGCCGTGCACGACCCCATGACGACGGCGATCTGCGCGATGCCCTTGGCCGACATCCGCGCCTGGTTGTAAAAGATCCGGCCAAAGTGATCGCGATCGGGAAAGACCTCGTCCTGGTTCGGCAGGTTCGCCCCGCCACTATCGACAAGGTAGATGCAAGGCAGATGGTTTTCCTCGGCGATCTCTTGCGCGCGCAGGTGTTTCTTGACTGTCATCGGGTAGTAGGTGCCGCCCTTCACCGTGGCGTCGTTGCAGACCACCATGACTTGCCGGCCCTGCACCGTGCCCACCCCTGCGATCACCCCGGCGCAGGGCGCGGCCCCGTCATAGAGCCCGTGCGCCGCGGTGGCGCCGACCTCGAGGAACGGCGATCCGGGATCGAGAAGCCCCGCCATCCGGTCGCGTGGCAGCATCTTGCCGCGCGAGAGATGTCGGTCGCGCGCTTTGTCGCCGCCACCCGCCGCCGCCAGGGCCGCCGCCTCTTCGACAACCCGCAGCGCCTCGAGATGCGCATCGCGGTTGCGTTGGAAATCGGCGCCGGAAGTCAGCGCCTGTGACAGCAGTTTCATCGCCAATCTCCATTGTCTGGCGTGCAGAGCCAGCGCTCTATCGTGGCAAGGCGTAGCGTCGGTGCGTTGCAAAAACGGGTCATTTTACCCCTCCTCCGGCCGGGCTACGGGCCGTGTTGGCGGTGGTGTGCGGGTCCAGCCGGCCTCGGCCGATGGCGGCACGAGGCCTTGAAAGCGGACGATCTGCCAGGCCAGCACGGCGTTTTGCAGCCGGCTGTTGGCCTCGCGCGCGCGGCACCAGGTGGCGAAAGCGGGTTCGGCGCCGTCGCAATCGGGGCCGGCAGTCGTGCCTTGCGCCAGCGCCCAAACCTGCGCGTAGAGCTGTTGCGACCGCTCCGATGGGGCCTCGGCGGGCGGCGGCAGCTGCGCCAGGACCTTGTCACGCAGCGTGTCCTGTTCCACCTCGAGCGCCAACTGGCAGTTCTGCGTATCCCCACCGCGGTCGCAATTCACGATGCCTACGGACCCGCAATAATCCACGCCGACCACGCTGACGGTATCAAACAGCGCCTTGTCGACAGGCAGCGGTTGGCGCATGGCCAGTTTGCGCTCAAAACGCGCGAGTTCGATGTCCATGCAGGTTTGGAAATCGGGCAAAGGCTCGAGCTGCGGCTTGGTCTCCGCAAGCGCCGCTCCGCTGATGACCGCAAGAGCGGCGAGCAATGTGGGTCCACGCTTAGCCATTGCCCGCACTCTCCGCTGCCGCGCGGGCCTTGAGCTCTTTGCGGATCACCTTGCCGGTCACGGTCATTGGCAGGGCATCGAGGAACGCGATTTCTCTGGGATATGAATAGCTTGCAAGGCGGTCTTTCACCCAATCCTGCAGGTCGGTTTCGGTCGCCTGTGCGCCCGGTTTGGCCACAACATAGGCCTTGACGATCTCGCCGCGTAGCGCATCGGGCTTGCCGACGACCCCGCAGGTGGCGACGCCGGGATGGGTGAGCAGGCAATCCTCGATCTCGGCCGGGCCGATGCGGTAGCCGCCCGAGGAGATCACATCATCCTCGCGGCCGACAAAGCGCAGAAAGCCGTCTTCCAGCACCCCGCGATCACCGGTTAGCAGCCAGTCGCCACGGAACTTTTCCGCGGTCGCCTTTGGCCGTTGCCAGTATTCCAGCATCATCGAGGGCGCGCCGCGCCGGACCGCGATGTCGCCTTCTTCGGCCGTTGGCAGACCCGCGTTGTCGATCACCGCAACGTCGAACCCGGGCACGGCACGGCCGATACTACCCAGGGTCGGGACAAACAGCGCACCACAGGACGAGGCCACCATGTTGCATTCGGTCTGGCCGTAGAATTCGTTGATCGTCAGGCCAAAGGCGCGTTGCCCCCAGGCCAGCATCTCGGCTCCCAAAGGCTCCCCGCCTGAGGCGACGCTGCGCAGCCCGTCGATCCGAGCATCCGCGGCCTTGAGCATGCGCAATGCGGTGGGCGGGAAGAACACGTTGCGCACACCCGCCCCGGTGCAAATCGCCTGGCATGTCGCCACGTCGAACCGCGCCATGCGGGCGGCAACCACCGGCACACCCAGCGCGAGCCCCGGCATGAGCACGTCGAACAGCCCGCCGATCCAGGCCCAATCCGCGGGAGTCCAGAGCACGTCGCCGGGGTGGCCGAGGAAATCATGGCTGATCTCGACTCCGGGCAAATGGCCGGTCAGCACGCGGTGTCCGTGCAGCGCGCCTTTGGGTGTGCCAGTGGTGCCTGAGGTGTAGATCAACACCGCCGGGGTTTCGGGGTTAGTGTCGGCAACCGCGCCGGGCGCGGCGTCCCGCGGCAGGTCGGCCTCGGTCAGCACCGTCAGGTCAAACGGCGCCAGCATCCCGCACCCCTCGGCATCGCTGATCACCACCGCGACGCCGCTATCCTCTAGCCGGCTGCGCAAGGCGTCTTCGCGGAAGAGCTTGAAAAGCGGGACAGAAATCGCCCCCATGCGCCAGCAGGCGATATGCGCCGCGGCGCAAAGCGGAGTTTGTGACAGCAAGACACCCACGCGGTCACCGGGCGTGACGCCCTGCGCCTGCAGCCCCGCCTGCACCCGGTACGAGAGCCCTTGCAACGCGCCATAGCTCACATCGCGCCGCGTCTCGCCGCTGAGGTCGATCAGCGCCACGCGGTCGGGCTCAGACGCCGCCCAGTCGTCGCAGACCTGCGCGGCCATGTTGAGATCCGACGGCAGATCCCAGCGGAACCCCTGGCACAAGGCCTGATATGTCGGGGCGCGGGTCAGCATCAGCCGCCATGCGCCTGCAGATAGAGCGTTTGCCGCGCGGTTTCCGTCAACAGACAGGCCAGCGTCGCCGGCCCACCGCCCGTGCCGCCGCCCCAAAGGCTACGCTCAAAATCGCATTTCGCGTCGCGAAAGGTGATCCAGGCGCGTTGCATGTCACGCAGGGCGAGCGCCTGTTTTGGCACGCTTGCGCATAGCTCTTGCATCTCGGCATCGGTCTCTTGCGCTTTGGCCCGGCGGGCCTGATAGGCGGCGTTCAGACGCGCATCCCAGGCCAGCCATTCCTGTTCCAGGCAATAGCCCATCCCCACCGTGCTCTGCCCGCTGGGCTGTTCCATACAAAGCGCGGCCGAAGCTCCGATGCAGGTATCCGGCGCCGCGGTTTCGGCCAGACACCTTTCGGTCGCGGCCATGGAAAAGGCCAGGTCCTGCGCCACGCCCAGCGACGGCCAAAGGCACATTAAGCAAAGTATGCAAACCGCCCTTAGCCTCATGTCCGCG
>JASJCC010000240.1 GCA_030066175.1 Paracoccaceae bacterium
CCTAGGGTGGCGTCGGGACCTTGGTTGGTCATTTGCTACCTGACGCACCTTCCAGTCGGCACGTTAATGAGCCTACCTCACTGCGCCAAACGAAATATCGACAAATTTCAGAAAATCGCCGCGCGATTCTGCTGCCACAAGGGCGCCTTTGTTCACGCCCGCGAAACAGAGACTTTGAAACACCGTTAATGTCCTAAAAATTCAATAAAATTCGTCCAAATTGCCGGTCAAATCGCCCAAATTCAGCCACGATGGCGCGGCATAAACTGGACCTCAAGGCTCCACCTGTTTGGAACTTAATCCCGGCACACCGCCGTGAGAGAGGTATTCGGATGTTTATGAAAAAGGACACAGTTTCGTCTAACGCAGCCATGGTCAAAAAGGGCCAGGGTGGCGGCGTGGCAAGCTGGCTTGGACGGTTCTGGAAGGAACAAGACGGCGCCATGTCCTACTTTGCCCTCGCCGGTGCGCTGGTGATGATGGTCTTTGGCGGCATTGGCATCGACATGATTCACGCCGAGCTCAAGCGCAACAAAGTGCAGAACACACTTGACCGCGCTGTGCTGGCGGCAGCCGCCGTGTCCAACGGTCAGGATCCCACCTACACCGTGCAGGAATATTTCCGCGCGATGAAAATGACCGACGCGCTGCAAGGCGTGAACGTGGACATGACCGACTCTACCAAGACCGTCGCTGCCGATGGCCGCTACACGATGCCGTCGAACTTCATGCAGCTGCTGGGTGTGGATACGATCCAAGCCTCGGGCGATGCCACGGCGATTCACGGTCTGACCAATATCGAAATCTCGATGGTGCTGGATATCTCGGGCTCGATGAGCGGGACCAAGATTCAGCAGCTCAAGACCGCTGCCAAGAACTTTGTCGATGTGCTGCTGGTCGATGGCGGCACCAATCCGATCACCATCTCGATCGTGCCCTACCACGCCACTGTGAATCTGGGCGACACGCTGCCCAACTACTTTGCGCTCGATGGTCTGCACGATCAGTCGCATTGCGCGATCTTTGACGATGTCAGCTTTTACGACACGGCGATCGACCCCGAAGAGCCGCAAACCCAGCTGGGCCATTTCGACCCGATCAGCACGGGCACCAGCGGCAGCGACACCAATTACACGTGGTGCAGCACCGGCAATGACAACGCCATCATGCCGCTCAGCAATGATTCGGTGGCTTTGAAGGCGCATATCGACACGCTTGATGCCTGGGGCAACACGGCCATCGATGTTGGGATGAAGTGGGGTTTGGCCCTGCTGGACCCGGAGTCGCGCCCGGCTATCGCCGAAATGGTCACGGACGGTCTGTTGCCCGCAGGTGCTGAACTGCGCCCCGCAGATTACACCGCCGCGGACACGCTGAAGTTCATCGTGGTGATGACCGACGGTCAGAACACCATCCAGTATGACCTGAAGCCCGAATTCAAAAACCCCGCGAGCGGTGGCTCGGGCATTTGGCTCTCTGAAGCCGGCGACAAGTATTCGGTTGCTCTGACCGATCCGGCGACCGGCGACACTGTCTATTACTGGAGCCGCTTCGCCAATAACGCCAACAAGCGCTACAACCCGACAATCGACTTTGTCGACCATCCGCAGTTCCCGGCCTATGAGATGAGCTATCCCGAGCTTTATGCCCGGTTCGGGACCAAGGCGGTGGCCAGCCACTTTTATGCGACACCGCGTGACGACGGCTATCTGACACAGGCCGAGTACGACGCGATCCGCAATTCGTACGAGACAATCGTCAACGGCCCGGAAGCAGACGACCGCCTGAGCATTGGCTGCAACGCCGCCCGCCTCAAGGGGATCACCGTCTACGCCATCGGCGTCGAAGCCCCCGAGGCCGGATTGGCCGCCATGCAAGACTGCGCCTCGTCCCCTTCGCACTATTTTGACGTGCAGGGTGATGAGCTGAACGACACCTTCGAAGCGATCGCACGGTCCTTCAAACAGCTGAGGTTGACCCAATGACCCGGTACCTGAACCCCTACCTAAAGCGCTTTGCCGCGAATGAGGGCGGCTCGATGGTGGTGCCTTTTGCCCTGTGGCTGCCGATCTTCCTTGTGCTCATCCTGTCATCGATCGAGCTGGGCACCCTGACGATCCGCCAGACCGCGCTGGAACGCGCGCTGGACGATACCGTGCGGGACGTCCGCATTGGCGGTGTCACCAGCGCCGAAGAGATCAAGCAGACGGTCTGCACCAAGGCGGCTGTGCTGCCGTCCTGCGAAACCATGCTGCGGCTCGAGATGGTGCAGCTTGACATGCACAACTGGACGGCGCCGCCCGCCGCTGCGGATTGTGTTGACGTCTCGCAAGATGTGCGGCCCTACCAAAGCTTTAGCCCGATGGGCGGCGGCCGCATCATGCTCCTGCGCGCCTGCTACAAGTACCAGCCGATTACCCCGGCCGGCACCATCAGTTCGAGCCTGGCCAAGGACGCCGAAGGCTATACCGCCATCGTCACAACCTCGGCCTTCGTCACCGAACCCTCGTAAGGATTGGACCCATGTTGATCAAAGCCTTGAACAACCGGATGCGTCGCTTTTCCGAGGATACGAGCGGCTATATCACCATCGAATCGATGATCGTGATGCCGGCCCTTTTGTGGTTCTTTGCCGTGGGCTGGGTGTATTTCGACGCCTTCCGTCAGCAAAGCGTGAACCAGAAAGCCAACTATACCATCGGCGACATGATCTCGCGCGAGACCGATGTGGTCAGCGACCAGTATATCGACAACGCCGGCGAATTGCTGCGCTGGCTGACCAAGTCCGACAGCACGGCCACCGAACTGCGCGTGACGGTGGTCTATTACGACGGCAACACCGACAGCTGGCATGTTGTCTGGTCCAAGGAGTCCGGCACCAAGGGCATCCTGACCGATGGGGATCTGGGCACCTTTGCCGGTCGCCTGCCGGCGGTGCAGGGCGGCGATGCGCTGATCCTGGTTGAAACCTGGGACGATCACGAGCCGGTCTTTGATGTGGGCCTCGCCCCCTATGAGATCCAGACATACAGCTTTACCCGTCCGCGCTTTGCCCCGCAGGTGGTCTATGCGCCGACATCATCCGGTCGGGTTGGCGAACAAAAGCTGGCTGAACTGAAAAAGCCCGACACCGGTCCGGTGACCATCGCACCACCCCCCGTCAAACAAGACGATTGATTTGCCTCTTTAAGATCGTCGAACCGGAAAAGGCCGCGGCGCACGCTGCGGCCTTTTTCACGTGTTCGCCAGCTCGGCCACCTTATGCGTCAGGATATCGGCCACCGGCCGGGTCTGGTGCCCGGCTGTCACGCCACCCACCGCCACCCGGCGGCCCAGGCGCCACCAGATCCCGGGGCGCCAGACGCGACTGCCGGGCGCCTTCAGTAGGATCGTAAAGCCATTAGAGGGTTTGGCCGCGAACATACCGCGATTGACCCGTTCGATATTGTCGATATGGGCCAGCACCTCGCCGGTGCTGTCGCTCAGCCCCTCGTCGGTCAGGATCAGCTCGATGCTGGTCGCCTTCCACATCACCTGGCTGCACCAGAGCGACGTCGCACCCAAGGCGATCAGGAACACCTGCCACCCGAAACTGGCTGGGGGCGTGTTGAACGCCACATAGATCAGCAGGACACCCAGGCCCAGCAAAGTGCCGACGCCCAGATAGCGACGCCCGACCGATGCCTTGATCCGTGCCAGTTCTTCGGCCATGTCCCGTTCCCCCTGTGTCCTCGCGCCTCGCTTTACGCAGGAAACCCGGCGGGGAAAAGGGTTATCGGCGCGGCTGCACCTCGGCGCCCCGCGCGGGCGGCTCTTCATCGATCAGTTCTTGAGGAAAGCCATCGGCGCGGACAGACAGGCCCGTGGCCTCCTCCAACCGTTCGATCATGCGGTCGGACTGCGCCCGCGTGCCATAGCGCGCCTGCCCGTCAAGCATCATCGCGATGATCTGCGGCGACAGCTCCAGCGGGACGCCATGATCCTCGGCCAGTTGCTGAAAGAGCCCGATATCCTTGAGCACCAGATCCATGCTGAAATCCACATCGCGGGAGCCTGACAGGATCAGCTGGCTTTCGGTCTCATGCACAAAGGACGTGCCGGATGAGATCGCAATCGCCTCATAGGTGGTGGCCATGTCGAGCCCGGCGGCCTTCATCGTGGTCAGTGCCTCACAGAGCGTCAGCAGGTTGGCTGTGGCCAGGTAGTTGGTCATCACCTTCAGGGTCGAGGCGGTGCCAATCTCGCCGGTATGCAGGATCCGGCGGCCAAGGATGGTCAGCAAAGGCAGTACCGCCTCGAACACCGGGCGCGGCGCACCTGCAAAGATCGAGATATTGCCGGTCGCCGCGCGGTGGCAGCCGCCCGAAACCGGCGCCTCGACCGTTTCGGCCCCCGTGGCGGCGACGCGCTGAGCCTGCGCCACGATCTCGGTGGGATCGGTGGTCGACATCTCGATCCAGGTCTTGCCCGGCCCCATCGCGGGCAGCATTTCGGACAGCACGGCCTCGGACGCGGCTGGGCTGGGTAGGCTTGTGATCACAACGTCGCAGGCTTGCATCACTGCTGGCGCCGATGCGGCCTCTGTAGCGCCCATCTCGACAAAGGCGGCAACGGGCACCGGGTCGAGATCATAGACCGTCAACCCCACGCCATTGCGCAAAAGATTACCCGCCAGTTTTCCGCCCACAGCGCCGAGCCCGATGAATCCTACCTGCATATCCGTCCCTTTCGTTTGCCCCACCCTGCCCCTTGCCCTCCGCGGCGTCGATACCGTTTGCGACATGCGCGTTGCGGGTTTTGCGGCCAACGCGTAGCCTTAACGCCATGAATTGGCCCGAAAACACGCCGCAACGTCCGGGGGACGCAGAGGCCGGCATTCATGTCAGCGACGCGTTTGAGCGGTTTGCCCAGCGCGACGATATCTTCACGCGCGCCTTTTGGGATGACGCCGTCCGAACGGCGAAAACCGACGCGTTCTTTGCCTCTTACCGGATGGAGGCCGCCCCGCGCCGCGGTGATGGCTTTTCGCAACGCGATTTTGCCCTGCGCAATGCCAGCTGGCTGATTTCCGACATCATGACCGACCGCTTTGCCAATCAGGGCCGGCGCGAGGGGTTTCAGGCACCGCTTTCGGCCTACACGCCCGTGGCGCCCGAGCAGATGCCGGTCGAGGATCCACGCGCCATGGCCAGTGAGATCAAGAAAGTCGCGCGCTTTTTCGGCGCTGATCTTTGCGGCATCACCGATCTGGATGAACGCTGGCTTTATACCGCGCGGGTGGACACGCGCGACATGTCCGACGCGCCGCATGGTCTGCCCGAGGGCCTGCACAGCGTGATTTTGCTGGGGCATGAGATGGATGCAGGGCTGGTTGACACCTATCCCTCAGCGCTCGCCGGGGCCGCAACGGGGCGCGAATACAGCCACGAGGCCGCGATCGCGATGCAGGTCGCCGCCTATATCCGCAATCTCGGCTACCAGGCGGTGGCGTCGATGAACGACACCGGGATCGTCATCCCCTACGCGCTGAAGGCC
>JASJCC010000239.1 GCA_030066175.1 Paracoccaceae bacterium
ATTGTGGCATGCCCAACACGTGAAAGCCGCCATCGACGCGGATGACCTCGCCGGTGGTGCAGGCGCCGGCGTCTGAAATCAGATAAACCGCGGTACCACCCACCGCTTCCAGCGTGGCATTGCTACCCAAAGGCGCGTTGCTATCAGTGTGTTTGTAAGTCTTGCGCGCTCCGCCAATCGCCGCCCCGGCCAGAGTTTTCATTGGCCCAGGCGAGATCGCATTCACGCGGATACCCTCCGGCCCCAGATCATTCGCCATATACCGCGTCGCCGATTCCAGCGCGGCCTTGGCCACCCCCATCACATTGTAATTCGGCGTCACCCGGTTTGAGCCCATGTAGGTCAGCGTCAGAAGCGTCCCGCCGTTTTCCGCCATCAAAGGATGCACCCGCCGCGCCACGTCGATGAAGCTGTAGACCGAGATGTCCAGCGAGGTCTTGAAGTTCTCCCGCGAGGTATTGAGGATCCGCCCCTGCAATTCGGACTTGTCCGAAAAGGCAATTGCGTGCACCAGGAAATCCACCGTCGGCCAGCGCGCACCCAGCGCTGCGAAGGCTGCATCCAGCGACGCCTCATCCGTCACATCCACATCGACCATGAAGTCCGACCCGACGCTGGCCGCCAAAGGCTCCAGCCGCTTGCCAAACGCCTCGCCTTGATAGGTAAAGGCCAGCTCCGCCCCAGCCTCGTGACACGCCTTGGCGATCCCCCACGCGATCGAACGCTCGTTGGCCACCCCCATCACAAGCCCGCGCTTGCCTTTCAGCGAAATCGTCATAAGACCCTCCGATCTTTTGAGAATACCTGACCCGAACGCCACTTCAGGTCAAGCTGGATGGGACGCGGCGAGGCCCGCATCGCGCTTCCAAACCTGATAAACGCCGCCGTTTCACGCGATGCCGGACCGGAAACCCCACCTCTCTGCCATTGCCTTGATACAGATCATCGTGGGCAATTCGCATGACCACTAAGTATCCAGCGTCACTGCCAATGGGGCCGCCGTGACAAATCCGGACGATCAGAAACCGAAATGGCTGAACAGCCTTTCCGCGATGCTCATTGGCCTTGGCCTTCTTGTGTTCTTCTTTCAGAGGCTCGAGGGGCTTGACGCAAGCAACATCTGGCCGTTCTTCGTCATCCTTCCCGGCATCGGCCTGGTTCTGGCCGCCTTGTTTGCGGATATCGGCGGCAAGGTCGTTGCATCCCTTGGCGGCGCCGTGACCGCGGTTGGTCTGCTGCTGCTCTACCAGAACACGTTTTCACATTTTGAAAGCTGGGCTTATGGCTGGGCGCTTGTGTTCCCGGTCGGCGTTGGCGTGGGCTGGATCCTGTTCGGATCCAATACCAACGATGCGGGTTTGGTCGAGCAAGGCTGGAAATACACGCTGTTTGGCCTTGCGATCTTTGCTCTGGGCTTTGTGTTTTTCGAGGCGATCATTGGCATCAGCGGCGATGCCATCTTTGGAAGTTTCAGGACCTCACCGCTCTTGCCGATTCTGCTGATCGCAGCTGGAGTGGCCTTGGTCTATCGCAACCGGTCGTCCTGACGCCGCGACATGGCGCCAAGTCGATCGGCGCGCGATCTAGCGGTGCGGCGGTCGCAGCACCACTTACGACACGAACTTTGACATCAGCATCGACCCGTTGGTCCCGCCAAAGCCAAAGGAATTGGTCATCACCGTATCGAGCCCGGCATTGTCCACGCGCGCCGTCGCAATCTCTTCAGGCTTAAGCGCCGGATCGAGCGTTTCGACATTGATCGACGGGATGATGAAATCGTCGCGCAGCGCCAGCAGGCAGTAGATCGCCTCTTGCGCCCCGGTCGCCCCCTGGCTGTGGCCGGTCATCGACTTGGTCGAACTCACCAGTGGCGTCTGGCCATCGCCAAAGACGCGCCGCACCGCTTCGATCTCCCCCACGTCTCCTACGGGGGTCGAGGTGCCATGCGCGTTGATATAGCTGACCTTGCGGCCTTCCGGCAGGGTCGACAGCGCCACGCGCATCGCCCGCTCACCGCCCTCACCCGACGGCGCCACCATATCGGCGCCATCGGACGTGGCACCATAACCCGTCACCTCGGCATAGATCTTGGCGCCACGCGCCCGGGCATGCTCCAACTCTTCCAGCACGACAATCCCGCCGCCGCCACCGATGACAAACCCGTCGCGATCCGCGTCAAACGCCCGGCTGGCGCGCTCGGGCGTGTCATTATACTTCGACGACATCGCCCCCATCGCGTCAAACAGGCACGACAAGGTCCAGTCGAGCTCTTCTCCGCCGCCAGCAAACATCACATCCTGCTTGCCCAGCATGATCTGCTCAGCCGCATTGCCGATGCAATGCAGCGAGGTCGAACAGGCCGAGGTGATCGAATAGTTGATCCCCTTGATCTGATAGGCCGTCGCAAGGTTCGCCGACACCGTCGAACACATACATTTCGGCACCGCAAAGGGCCCGATCCGCTTGGTCCCACCGGTTTTCAGCACGGTCTGATGTGCGGCCAGCATCGCACTCGTTGACGGCCCGCCCGAGCCCGCCACAAGGCCGGTCCGTGGGTTGACGACATCGCTCTCTTCCAGACCGGAATCGGCAAGCGCCTGCCCCATAGCGATATAAGCATAAGCCGCCCCCGGCCCCATGAAACGCAGTGTCCGCTTGTCGATATGCGCGGTCAGATCGAGCTTGATGTCGCCCGCGATCTGGCTGCGGAAACCATGCTCCTGCATCGCCGCATTGGCGGTGATCCCGGATTTGCCGGCTTTCAGAGAGGCCACAACCTCTTCGGCGTTATTCCCGATGGAGGACACAACCCCCAACCCTGTGACGACGACGCGGCGCATGCGGCCTCCCTTGGTATCTCAGGGCCTTACTAGGGCAGGCAGGGAATGGGGGCAAGGCGGACGCCACGCACGCAGATCCCCACATCGCCGTATCTGCGCGGAAATCCCAAAGGCGCGCCAACGGGCGTTTTCGAAGACTGACCGAAGCCAAACTACCGTTCGGATTTGTTGAGCGACACGACGGACTATGGCAGCCTAGTTGGGGAAAGCTACCAATACCGACTGGCAAAAAGGGCAGCCCGGATTGTCAACAGACCCCACACCGCAACGCTTTCCCGAGCTTGACGACAAGACCCTGCTGGTCTGCATCGGCGCCGCCAAATGCGCCACAAGCTGGCTGCACAGCTATCTGCACGGCCTACCCGATGCGGTTGTCTCACCGCTGAAAGAGCTGCATTTCTTCAACGCAAAATTCCCACAGAACGCGTTTGGCGACATGGAGGCACAGGCGCTGACCCGCCTGCGCTTACACCTCGATCAGCAAGGCGACGCGGTGCAGAATTTGCGCCAGCATGCGCTATTCCAAGCCAGCGTCGACCGCGCGCAGATGGTCTATGATGAAAGTGCCTATTTTGGCCATTTCGCCCGGCTCTGTGCGCCACAAACCCGGGTGTTCTGCGACATCACTCCGGCCTATTCCGTGATCGGGAAACCGGGGTTCGCCTATCTGAAAGACTTCTGCGCCGCGCAGAACGTCCCCGTCAAACTGCTCTTCATCCTGCGCGATCCGTTGACGCGGCTCTGGTCGCAATTGCGCCACATGCAGCAGATGAATCCCGCCAATGACGCGCTCACAAAATGGCGCGCCGCACTGCGCGCGCCCCCCGTGATGGCCCGCGCGGATTACCGGGGCATCGTCAATGCGGTGGATGCCACGTTCCCCCACGAGGACGTGCTGTATCTCTTTTATGAAGACCTCTTTTCGACCCCCGCGCTGGACCGGCTGACCGACTTTGTCGGCGTGGCCCGCCGCCCAGCGGACACCAGCCGGGTGGAAAACGAAACGCAGGTCAAGCTTGATCTGCCCGCGGACGCAGCCCGCTGCTTTGCCTCGGCCCTTGCCGCGCAATACGATTTCTGCCGACAGCGCTTTGGCTCGGCGGTGCCCGCCAACTGGGCAGGGTAAAGCACTTAGCGATCCACCCGATCCAAAATCTATCGACAGGCACATTCGTTCCTCGGGCACGCGGCCGTCACTTTCGGTTCGCGTCAAACGCAAAACGGATGAGCGCGATTTCGCGCATTCTCGCCGCTGTTGGGAATACTTGACTGGCTGGTAACGCTTGCGGGTTAGTCTGGTGGACACAAACTCAATTTCCAGTGAGTCTTTCTAATCAGGCTCCGACAAACGGAGCCTTTCTCAGGAGGAGAAGACCATGCCGGAAGACACAAGGTTCAGTTTCAACGTCTTCGACTACTTGCTCGACGACACCTTGGACGAAGTCGCCTGTCGAATCATCGATTACAACCAAGGCATAATCGATAGGATTCAGGGGAACGTGCAGGGACCCCGCGAGCCTCTGGCACCGGAATGGGCGGACAACGTGCCGCCTGATCTCACAGACGGGTTCGACTTTCTGTTATAGACCCGCACCGCTTTCGCCTGACGTCTGGCCATGTCTCCCGGCGTCAGGCCGGAAGACTCGGCGCCAAGGCGAAAAACCTGATGGTCTTCAGCTCTCGCTCAGCGCGACCTTCATGTCTTTGACCTGGTAGATCACCTCGCCATCCGCCTCGACGCGTCCGTCGGCGACGCCCATGGTCAGGCGGCGGGTTTGCAGGGCTTTGGTGAAATCGACGTAATAGGTCAGCATCTTGCGGTCGGGGCGAACCATGCCGGTCAGCTTCACTTCCCCCACGCCCAGCGCATAGCCACGCCCCAGCCAGCCGCGCCAGCCAAGGTTGAAACCGGTCAGCTGCCAGAGCCCATCGAGGCCCAGGCAGCCCGGCATGATCGGGTTGCCGGGGAAATGGCAGTCAAAGAACCACAAATCCGGGGTGATATCGAACTCGGCCACCACATGGCCCTTGCCATGTTCACCACCATCGCCCGAGATATCAGTGATCCGGTCCATCATCAGCATCGGCGGCGCCGGCAGTTGCGCGTTTCCGGGGCCAAAAAGCTCCCCCGCCGCACATTTTAATAGGTCTTCTTTGCCGAAGCTTGTCGGATAATCGGCCATTCAGCCACGCCCCTTGCGCTGTTGTTTTTCCCGTGGCGCCCCTCCTATCACCGCCGTGAAGACAGGCGCAAGCCTGCGCATGCGACAGCAGGCCCCGTGCAAAAGCGTCCTTTTGGTTTGAAATTGGGGGCACACAGGCTCTATATATCCATTGGAAGAGGTGAAAGGCGGACACGGCCATGACGACCGAGGCTCTGGAACGTGGAAAAGACTGGCTAAGCGGCGCGGGATTGCGCCCGACGCGGCAGCGCCTGGCGCTGGCCACCTTGCTGGTGGGCGACGGACAAAACCGCCACGTCACCGCCGAGAGCCTCTTTGACGCCGCCAAGACCCATGGCGAAAGCGTGTCTCTGGCCACCGTCTACAACACGCTCCGGGCGTTTTGTGAGGCCGGCCTGATGCAGGAAGTCACGGTTGACGGCTCGAAAAGCTATTTCGACACCAACACCTCGAACCACCCGCATTTCT
>JASJCC010000238.1 GCA_030066175.1 Paracoccaceae bacterium
TGTTGATCCGCAACCGGGTGAAGAAACATATCAACCGGTCGCGGGCGTCGATCACACGGCTCGAGACCGACACCAGCGGCATCCAGTACCGCCGGATCCTGCTGCCGGTCTGGATCCTGCATTACCGGTACAAGGAGAAAGCCTACAAGGTCGTGGTCTCTGGCATCGATGGGCGCACCTTCGGCGAGCGGCCGTTTTCGGTGTGGCGGCTTGCGGGCTACTCGGCGCTCTTGGCGACGGCGGCGATTGGCATCGGTCTGGCTTGGGGGGCGGCGGGGTTCTTGTGACGGCCCGCCCGGCGGGAACCTAAAATTTGGCGGGCGGGATCGAATAGGTGAGGCCGGCGCGGGCAACCGGGCTGTCGTTGCCGTCGGAATAGATCATCACGTCGCCCACGGCCAGCGCGCGGCCAAGCTTCAGGATACGGGCGTGGGCGATCAGGTCGGCACCGGATTCGGGCTTGCGCATGAAGTCGATCGAGCAGTTGGTGGTGACCGCCAGCGCCTCCGGCCCGATCATCGCCAGCACGGCGAGGTAAATCGAGACGTCGGCCAGGGAAAACATCGACGGACCCGAGACGGTGCCGCCGGGGCGCAGGTTCTTGTCGGTGACATGCATGCGAATGGTGATCTCGGCCGGGCTGAGGGCCTCAACGGCGAAATCGTCCGCGACCTGCGGAAAATGCGACGCCAGAAATGCGGTCAGCTCGTCGCGGTCCATCTTCAGCGCCATGCTTCCCCCCTGCCCGGTTTGCGCCTAGACATGTCGGGAAAGCAGTCGGAGGACAAGATGGCGGTGTTGCAACGCGAGGACCGGGGCGCGGTGGCGCATCTGACGCTGAACGCGCCGGAGAGCCTGAACGCGCTGTCGGATGCGATGCTGGCGGCGCTGCAGGCGGAATTTGATGCACTGTCGGACGATGGCGCCATCCGCGTGGTGGTACTGAAGGGCGCGGGCAAGGCGTTTTGCGCGGGCCACGATTTGAAGGAGATGACGCGCGGGCGGCAGGCCGAGGATGGCGGCGCGGCGTATTTCGCCGATCTCTTCGCGCGCTGCTCGGCGCTGATGCAAACGATCCCACGGCTGCCACAGCCGGTGATCGCCCAGGTGCACGGCATCGCCACGGCGGCGGGCTGCCAGTTGGTGGCGTCTTGCGACATGGCTGTGGCGGCGGAGGGCACGCTGTTCGGCGTGAACGGGGTGAATATCGGGCTGTTCTGTTCCACCCCGATGGTGGCGTTGTCGCGCAACGTGCCGCGCAAGCAGGCCTTCGAGATGCTGACCACGGGGGCGTTCGTCGAGGCAGCGCGGGCACGCGAGTTGGGGCTGGTGAACCGTGTTGTGCCGGAGGCGGAACTGGCGTCGGCGGTCGAGGACGTGGCGGGCACCGTGGCAGGCAAGCTCGGTACGGCCGTTCGGATCGGCAAGCGGGCGTTCTACGAACAGCTGCAGATGCCGCTCGACGCCGCCTACGCCTATACCGGAGAGGTGATGGTCGAGAACATGCTGAGCCGCGACACCGAGGAAGGCATCGCGGCGTTCATCGAGAAGCGCGATCCGGAGTGGCAGCAGTAGCCTGGCGGGTTTCGCCCTAGCCGTCGCGCTTGGGGCGGTCCTGCATCTGCCATCTGAGCGAAAGCGGGCGCATGTCGGTCCAAACCTCTGCGATGAGGTCAAGCGCGACCTTCTTTGACCGGATCACGCGCACTTCTTTCCATCCTTTGGGCACATCATCGTCCGCGGGCTGAATGGAGTATTGCTCTTCGTGGTTTATGACCACGCGGTACTTCTGATCGGAATCGACTTTGGCCATGGCGTTGGTCTCCGAAGAATTGAACGCAATGGGCGCAGCTTACACGATATCCGGCGCGCGTCAGCCTCTGGCGATCAAAGCCGGTAGAGGTCGGTGAACTTGGCCTCTAGATAGTCGAGCAAAGGGCCTTCGCTGGGTTCGACGCCGCAGGCATGGGCGATGGTGTCGCGTGGGGGGCGCAGGCCGCCATGGGTCTGCAGACTGTCGCGAAGCCAACCGGTTGCGGCGGCGGTGTCGCCTTGCGCGAGTTGCTCATCAAGATCAGGAACCGAAGCCCGCAACGCGCGGTGCAGGCAGCCGGCATAGACATTGCCGAGCGTATAGGTCGGGAAATAACCGAAGAGACCCACCGACCAATGCACGTCCTGCAGACAGCCATGGCTTGGCCGATCGACGCGGACACCGAAATCGGCTTCGAACCGGGTGTTCCAGGCGTCTGGCAGGTCGGCGACGGTCAGGTCTCCGGCGATCAGAGCGCGTTCGAGGTCGAAGCGCAGCAGGATGTGGAGGTTGTAATTGACCTCATCAGCTTCAGTGCGAATGAAGCCAGGCGCGACCCGGTTGACGGTGCCGTAGAATGTCTCCGGGTCTGCGATGCCGATATCGCCAAAAAGCGCGGTCATGCGTCCGAATAGATAGCCGGTGAACGCGCGCGAGCGGCCGAGTTGGTTCTCGTAGATCCGGCTTTGGCTTTCATGCACCCCCATCGACACGCCCTGGCCCAACGGGGTGAAAGCATAGCTCGAATCGATCCCCTGTTCGTAGGCCGCATGCCCAACCTCGTGGATCGTCGAATAAATGCAATTGAAGGGATCATGCGGCGCGGTTCGCGTGGTGATACGGACATCCGCGCCGGACCCGGACGAGAACGGATGCACGGCCTTGTCGATGCGACCGCGGTGGAAGTCGTAGCCGAAGGCCTCGGCCATTTCGTGGCTGAGCATCATCTGTTCGGCCTCGGCGAAATCGCCGGCGAGCGGCGCGGGCTGGTGAGCGGCGCCGAGAATGGCCTCGCGCAATGCAACTAGTCGGGGGCGGAGTGCACCGAACATCGCGTCCAAATCGGCCGCCGTCATACCGGGCTCGAACCCGTCGAGCAGCGCATCGTAGAGACTGCCGCCGTCGGCCAGGGCGGCGGCCTCTTCGCGTTTGAGCCGAAGAACCTGCGCCAGCGTCGGTGCGAAGGCGTCGTAATCGTCGGCACGGCGGGCCTCGGCCCAGATGCCTTGTGCGACCGACGTCGACCGGGCGATCTCTGTCGCAAGATCCGCAGGCACCCTGGCGGCGCGGCAGTGGCTGTGGCGGATGTGGCGCAACGCGGCGTGCATTGCGGGATCTCCGTTGCCATCCGCAGCGCTGAGCCAGTCGCCGATCCGTGGATCGATCCGGCGCGCATGCAGCACGGCCTCGATCGCCGCCATCTCTTCGCCACGCTGTTCCGCGGCGCCACGGGGCATCACGGTTTCTTGATCCCAGCCGAGACGCCCGGCGATTCGCGCCAAAGCCTCGGTCTGGCGTTGGAACGCCATCAACTCATCGAATGCAGACATGGCTAACCCCGGATCGACTGGGCGATAGGATACATCGTCAGATGCCGCGCGCGCAGGATCAGCACCCACAGCACGACTGCCAGGAATTGATGAAAAATCGCCAGTTGCCAAGGTGCGGAATTCATGACCGTCACGATGCCGATCACCACCTGGCCGAAGAGTATCACCGCCATCCAATCAAAGGCGCGCCGGGTCCGGGTATGCGCGCTGGCGCGGGCGCGCCACCAAACAAACAGACCGTAGAAGAAGACGAGATACCCGACGAGCCGGTGAAAAAACTGCACGGTGCCGTCGTTTTCGAAGAGGTTCCGCCAAGAGGGCGTGATCTGCCACATATCCGGCGGCAAGACCCCGCCTGCCATCAGCGGCCAGTCGATATAGTTGCGGCCCGCATCGATGCCCGCGACCAGCGCGCCCAGCAGAATTTGCAGGAAGATGCACGCGATCAGGACGGACGAAAGGCTTTGCAGCCGCGACTCGCGGGCGCGGCGGGCCTGCATCAGGTCACGCTCGGAACGCGATAGCTGTAGGATGAACCAGGCGATCAGCCCGAGAATGACGAAGGCAAGGCCAAGATGGGTGGCGAGCCGGTAAGACGCGACGTCGAGCATGGTGCCGGTGAGGCCCGAGGCGACCATCCACCAGCCTATTGCGCCTTGCAGTCCGCCAAGGACGCCGAGTGCCAACAGCCGCCCCGTCCAGCCTGTCGGGATGCGCCTGGTCATCCAGAAGAAAGCGAAGCCGGCCGCCCAAACCAGGCCTATTACGCGGCCCAATTGCCGGTGACCCCACTCCCACCAATAGATCACCTTGAACTCGGCCAGGCTCATGCCCTTGTTCTGCAACTGGTATTCCGGGATCGCCTTGTATTTCTCGAACTCCACATCCCAGGCGGCGGCATTCAAGGGCGGCAGCGCACCGGTGACCGGTCGCCACTCGGTGATCGATAGCCCAGAGTCGGTCAGCCGGGTCAGACCGCCCACAGCGATCATCAGAACCACAAGCGCAAAGAGCGCCATCAACCACATCCGGATCGTCCCGCGGGCGCCGGGTGCGGCCTTGTCGATCATGCCGGTTTCCCGCGCAACTGGCGCGGCAGATTTCTCGCCACCGACCTCTTCGAAGATGGAACGTTTCTCGGCCATTATTCAGATCTTTCCTGGCGGATCCGCGCAGCCAGAAGGCATAGCTTGTCGGAGGACAATACCAGGAAGTCACCGACATTCCTGGCCCCCTGCGCGCGCCGTAAGGTGTTGCAGCGGAACCTAGAGAGGGCTTAGGCGGGCTTCAAGTCAGCTGCGGTCTTTCCAGCGCACCAATTGCCGCAGCAGCCCGTGCAGCAATTGAACGTCAGCGCGCGTCAAGCCGAGCCGCGCCCACATGTTCCGCATCACCAGCTTCATGCCCGCGGCCTTGGTCTCGGGAAAAAAGAACCCGGCTTCGTCGAGCAACCCTTCGTAATGGTCGGCGAGCTTTTCGATTTCTACACCGCTCGCGGGTTCGGTCTTGGCGTAGTCGATGCGCTCGGAGAGAATCTCTGCCGTTTGGCGGCGCCATTCATACGCCGTGAGCAGAACACACTGGGCGAGGTTCAACGACGGGAATGCGGGGTCGACCGGGACCGAGACGATGGCCGAGGCGCGGGCGATGTCGTCGTTTTCGAGGCCCGCGCGCTCAGGGCCAAAAAGCACTGCGACCCGATCGCCCGCGTTTATCTTCGCAGCCGCCTCACGCATCGCCGCCTCGGGGGTCAGAACGCGTTTGGTCAGGCCACGCGACCGGGCAGTGGTTGCGTAGATCATGGTGCAGTCGGCAATTGCCTCGGCGGTCGTCGGGTGCACTTGCGCGTCGTCGAGCAAACGCCCTGCCCCGCTGGCCATTGCAACGGCCCGTGCATTCGGCCAGCCGTCGCGTGGCTCGACGAGACGCATGCGTGAGAGCCCAAAATTCGCCATCGCCCGCGCTGCCGAACCGATATTTTCGCCCATCTGCGGGCGCACGAGGACGAATTTTGGGCTCTCACGCATGCGTCTCGTCGAGCCACGCGACGGCTGGCCGAATGCACGGGCCGTTGCAATGGCCAGCGGGGCA
>JASJCC010000245.1 GCA_030066175.1 Paracoccaceae bacterium
GGTGGCGTCGAAATGCACCTTGGCGGTGTTCTGCCACAGCCGGGTGGCCATCATATGTTCGGCTTCCTCGATCGTGACTCCGTCCACATGATCGATCTGTTCACCAATCGCGTAGTCACCCCAGCGATGCGGCTCCCCTGCGAGGGTGAAATCGTAATCGCTGAAATCAAGGCCCTCGGGCACCACCAGGTCCGCGACCGTCAGTGCGGTTTTCAGCGTCGGCAAAGTGGTCTCCGGCGCCGGCGCATCGACATCGCGTTTGCGCACCATGACCCAGCGCACATAGTCCAGAACCGCCTCGTCGCGTTGGTTCAGCCCCACCGTGCGCACATATACAACACCGGTTTTGCCGTTGGAATTCTGCTTGAGCCCGATCACCTCGGACGTCGACCGCAAGGTATCGCCCGCGTAAACTGGGCGCAGCCAGCGCCCTTCGGCATAGCCCAGATTGGCCACCGCGTTCAGCGACACATCCGGCACGGTTTTGCCAAAGACCACGTGGAACGCTGCCAGATCATCCAGGGGTGAGGCAGGCAACCCACAGGATTGCGCAAACTGGTCTGACGAATAAAGCGCATGCCGCGCCGGATAGAGCGCATGGTAAAGCGCGCGTTCCCCTCCGGACACGGTCCGCGGCACCGCGTGATCGATCACCTGACCGACGGCATAGTCCTCGAAAAACCGGCCCGGATTGGTCTTGGCCATCACTGCTCTCCCAGCTTGACGTCGGGGGTGTAGGTGCCGGGCGCCTCTTTCACCACAGCCTGCCCGCAGCGCATGACGCCGTTGGCGCCATCAAACGCGTAGGTCGGATCGCCATGCAGCTCCCAGCCTTTGTTCAGCGCCTCCGTCACCTTGTGACAAAAGGCAGACGTGTCATCTGCAGACAGAAAACGATAGAGTTTCATAGGCTTACCCCGGGAATGGCCAAACGCCGAGCCAGATGTGAATGCCGCTGATGATCGCGAACATCACAAGTGTGATCACAACCAGCAGAACGTCTTTCTTGGCCTCACCCGGCGCGGGACGATCCCATTCCTCGGCCCGGTTGATCAGCGCCACCGACCCGCCGGCCCAGAGCAAGAGCCCGCCAAAGAGGATGATCGAGGCCAGATCGCCATTCACCAGCAAATGCGCCACCGCCCAGATCTTGACCGCCAGCAGCTGCGGATGCCGCAGACGTCCGCGCAACCGACCCGTGGTGGCCGACATGCCGTAAAGGAACACCGCCCCCAGCATCAACAGGTTGTTGATGTGCACCATAAAGCTGGGCGGGGTCCAAACCGGGATGAACGCGGCACCGCGATAACCCCAGATCATCAGACCAAGGCTGATCAGGACGGCCACGGCCACCACGCCCTTGCCCGCATCCCCCATCGCACTGCGCTGATCCGGCATCAGGCGTTTGAAGTAATGCGCACCCACCCAAAGGGCGAGACCGAGGATAAGAATGACAAGCATAAGGCTACTCCGCTGAGATGGCTGCGATTGCCTCCATCTTTGCCAGTATTTCGCGGGCGGTTGCAACGTGCAGGTTTTCGACGATCTTGCCGTCGACCACCGCCACGCCCTGCCCGTCGGCCTCGGCTTGTTCAAAGGCGTCGATCTGCCGGCGGGCAAGGTCGATCTCGGCCTCTGACGGGGCAAAGGCGGCATTGGCGGTATCAACCTGCGCCGGATGTATCAGGGTTTTGCCGTCAAACCCCATGTCGCGGCCCTGTTCACATTCGGCCTGCAACCCGTCGGTGTCCTTGAACGCATTATAAACGCCATCAACGATGACCGTGCCATGCGCCTTGGCCGCCAGCAGGCAGAGGCCCAGCCCGGTCAGCATCGGCAGACGGTCGGGGCGGAACCGTGATTGCAGTTCTTTGGCCAGATCGTTGGTTCCCATCACCATGCCGGCGAGTTTGGGATGCGCGGCAATCGCGGCCGCGTTCAGCATGCCCATGGGTGTCTCCATCATCGCCCACAGCGGCATGTCCCCGGTGATCTCAGCCAGCGCATCCAGTTGTGCCGGACTTTCGACCTTGGGCAGCAGGATCGCGTCGCAATCCATCGCCGCCGCGGCGCGGGCATCCTCGGCCCCCCATTCGGTATCGAGCCCGTTGATCCGCACGATTCGGGTGCGTTTGCCATAACCGCCCTGCTGCAAGGCGGCACCCAGCGTGTCACGGGCAGTGATTTTTTCGCCCGGCGCAACGGCATCTTCGAGATCAAAGATGATGGCGTCGACCGGCAGGCCCCGCGCTTTTTCCAGCGCCCGATCCTTGGATCCGGGGATGTAAAGCACTGAACGGTAAGGGCGTGCACGCATATCCATCGGACTCTCCTTGCGAAATAAAGTTGCGCAGTAAGGGGCATTTTTGGCTGAAAAGTGCAAGCGCCGTTTTGCCGCAACGCAGAAAAAAGACCGACGTCCGCGCTGTTAACCTTTTTTCAAACGCTGGGAGGGCAGGCTTTGTGAATTCTAGGGATGCAGCGACAGCAGGGCGCGCGCCGACAGTAGGGGACCGAACAGCGCAATGGGCGGCAAAGCCGGACCGGACGCGCAAGCCGAAAGGTAACAACTATGACGGATCGGATTGCAAAAGTAATGCTGATGTCGGCCGGGTTCGTCCTCGGGGCCGCCAGCCTTGTCGAAGCCCAGGCCGCGCAGAACTGTGCGCCGCGGGATCAGGTGGTCGAACGCCTGGCCACGAAATACGGCGAAACGCGTCAGTCGATGGGGTTGGGCAGTAATAACGCGGTGATGGAGGTGTTTGCCTCGGTCGAATCCGGGTCGTGGACGATCACGGTGACGATGACCAACGGCATCACCTGCCTCGTCGCCAGCGGGCAGGCCTTTGAAGAACTCGCCGAAGCGCTGCCGCCCAAAGGCGACGACGCTTAAACTAAGTGAGAAGTCGTTGCGCCCATCGGGCGTGCCGCCGTCGGCGTGATGGTCAGCTGCGGTCAGGTCAGCGCGTCCCAGATCAGTTTGCCGCCTGTCACCGTCAGCAGCACGTAAGTGAAGGCGAAAAACAGCTGCTCGGGCATCAACCGATGCGCGCGCACGCCAATCCAGGTGCCCAAGAGCGCAAAGGGCGCCAGCACCACGTCAAAGGCCAGCGTTGCCAAGGTGAAGATCCCCAGCGCCCCGTAAACAACCGCTTTGAGCAGGTTGACGGCCCAGAACACTAGGACCGTCGTGCTTTGGTAGCTGGATTTGTCCAGACCGCGCCCCAACAGGTACACCGCCGCCGCCGGTCCACCCGCGTGGCTGACAAAGCTGGTAAAGCCCAGCACAAGCCCCGCCAACAAGCCCGTCTTGGTGCCAAAAAGCTGCCCCGCCAGCCGGATCAGCCCCGCGCGTTGCGCCAATTGCCAAATCACGAACAACAGCGAAATCGCCCCGATCATCAGGCGGATCAGGTCAGGATCCGATTGCGCATAGAACACCGCCCCCAGAAACGTGCCCGGCACCGCGCCCAGCAGCAAAATCCGCGCTTCGGGCCAGCTCCACCTGCGCCAATAGGCGCGCAGGCTGGCGGCGTCGATCAGCATCAAAAGCGGCAGCATGATCCCCAGCGCCTGCCCCGGCGGCAAGACCAACGCGAGAATCGAGGCGCTGGCAAAGGCCGCGCCCGAGCCAAAGCCGCCCTTGGATATCCCGGCAAAGATCACCGCTGGTATGGCGGCGGCAAAAACCGTGAGCGACCAAAGTTCCATTCCGCCATCCCGTAATCCCAACGCTCGCTTAGGTTTATCGCGTTCCTGCGCCTGCCGCCAGAGACGCCGCGCGCACGCGCCGCAGTGCAGCGCCCTTGCGCGAGACGTCACAAGGGACTACCCAATCGCGCAAATTGACAACGGACCGGAGATCAAATCCATGGCCAGACCCAAGATCGCCCTGATCGGCGCGGGACAGATTGGCGGCACGCTCGCCCACCTTGCTGCAATGAAGGAACTGGGGGACGTCGTTCTGTTCGACATCGCCGAGGGCGTGCCCGAGGGCAAGGCGCTCGACATCGCGGAATCCGGCCCGTCGGAAGGGTTCGACGCCCGCCTGAAAGGCACGCAGGACTACGCCGACATCGCCGGCGCGGATGTCTGCATTGTCACCGCCGGCGTGCCGCGCAAGCCGGGGATGAGCCGCGATGACCTTTTGGGCATCAATCTCAAGGTCATGAAGGCGGTCGGCGAAGGCATTCGCGACAACGCCCCCGATGCGTTTGTGATCTGCATCACCAACCCGCTCGACGCGATGGTCTGGGCGCTGCAGCAGTTCAGCGGTCTGCCGACCGGCAAGGTCTGCGGCATGGCCGGGGTGCTCGACAGCGCGCGCTTCCGCCACTTCCTGAGCCTGGAATTCGACGTCAGCATGAAAGACGTCACCGCCTTTGTGCTGGGTGGCCATGGCGACACCATGGTGCCGCTGACCCGCTATTCGACCGTCGCCGGCATCCCGCTGCCCGATCTGGTGTCCATGGGCTGGACCACGCAGGACAAGCTCGACGCGATTGTGCAGCGCACCCGTGACGGCGGCGCCGAGATCGTCGGCCTGCTGAAGACCGGCAGCGCCTTTTATGCGCCGGCCACCAGCGCGATTGAAATGGCGGAATCCTATCTGAAAGACCAAAAGCGCCTATTGCCCTGTGCCGCCTATTGCGACGGTGAGTTTGGCCTCAACGGTTTCTACGTCGGTGTGCCGACCGTGATCGGCGCCGGCGGGATCGAACGTGTGGTCGACATCAAGCTGTCGAAAGACGAACAAGCCATGTTCGACAACTCGGTCAACGCGGTCAAAGGCCTGGTTGAGGCCTGCAAGGGCATCGACTCGTCGCTGACCTGAGCCACATTGCCGAAAAACCTAAAGGCCTGGGCATTCCGCCCGGGCCTTTTTTGTTCTACGACCAAAGTCCCCGCCGGGTCGGCACGCCAGAGAATCGCTCAAATTCAAGAGACTTGCACGTCGCTCACCCCAATGTGATCACAGTTTTGGAACGTGTGATCACAAATGTCGAAAAAACCCCCTGAAACGCCCCCTGCGGCAAAAAAGCGTTTAAACCAGCGCTGTATGCATGGGTATACCGCTGGAAATCGCAGCAAGTACGGGACAGTTTCATGAACATCCACGAGTATCAGGCGAAAGCCCTGCTGCGCAGCTACGGCGCTCCGGTGTCCGATGGCCGCGTGGTTCTCAAGGCCGAAGAGGCAAAGACCGCGGCAGGTGCGCTCGACGGCCCGTTGTGGGTGGTCAAGGCCCAAATCCACGCCGGTGGCCGCGGCAAGGGCAGCTTTAAAGAGGCCGACGCGGGTGAAAAAGGCGGTGTGCGCCTGACCAAATCGGTGGAGGAAGCCGCGCAAGAGGCCAAAAAGATGCTCGGCCGCACGCTGGTCACACACCAGACCGGCCCGGTCGGCAAGCAGGTGAACCGCATC
>JASJCC010000244.1 GCA_030066175.1 Paracoccaceae bacterium
TGAAAAGCTGGTGCATCCCTCCTCGGTGGGCCGCTCCAACCTTGTCAGCCGCCGCACAAGGCGCGAAGGGGCATTTATTGCCTGGGTGTTTTTCATGATGTTTGCCATCACGCTGGCGGTGCTGACCACGGCGCTGGGGCTGTTCGGGATCACCTTTGAAACCGCGATCCTGCTGACCATTGCAACGCTCAGTAACACAGGCCCGCTGGTCGACGCCGCCGCCTCGCAACCGGTTGAGCTTTTGGCGCTGGCGCCGGGGGCGAAACTCTTGCTCAGCGGGGCCATGGTGCTGGGCCGGCTCGAGCTTTTGGCGATTGTCGTCATGCTCAGCCCAGAGCTCTGGCGCGACTGATCCCGCTGCATATCCGCGCACCCCGGGTCACAGGCCCGCAAAACGAGTCTTTTCCTCTGGAAGTTCCGTAAGGCGCGATACATACTCCGCGCGAATGAGGGCGCGCCGAATTGCGGTGCGGTGCAAGAAAAAAAGGCAAGTCAATGGCTTCGGACAGACAAAATTTGCAAGATGCGTTTCTGAACCACGTCCGCAAGACCAAGGTGTCGGTGACGGTTTTCCTGATCAACGGTGTGAAACTGCAGGGTGTCATCACCTGGTTTGACAATTTCTGCGTGCTTCTGCGCCGCGATGGCCAGTCGCAGCTGGTCTACAAGCACGCCATCAGCACGATCATGCCCTCGCAGCCGATCAACCTGTATGATGGTGAAGACGCTTCTTGAGCGGCATCACCCATGAAACGCATGTGACCCGCGCCTGGGTCCTGCATCCTGACATTCGATCCGACCGTGAGCGCCGTGACCCCGACATGGCGCTGGAAGAGGCCGTGTCGCTGGCCGCGGCCTTGCCCGACCTTGAGATTGTTGGGCAGGAGGTTGTGCCGCTGCCGCGCCCACATGCGGGGATGCTGTTTGGATCCGGCAAGATCGATGAGCTGAAGGGCCGGCTGGCCGGTGCGGATGTGGAATTGGTGCTGATCGACGGTCCGGTCACGCCGGTGCAGCAGCGCAATCTGGAAAAGGCCTGGGGTGTCAAGCTTTTGGACCGGACTGGGCTGATCCTCGAGATCTTTTCCGACCGCGCGGCCACCCGCGAGGGGGTGCTGCAGGTCGAAATGGCCGCGCTGTCATACCAGCGCACGCGGCTGGTGCGCGCCTGGACCCACCTGGAACGTCAGCGCGGCGGTTTGGGCTTTGTTGGCGGGCCGGGTGAGACGCAGATCGAGGCGGACCGGCGCGCCATCGATGAACAGCTGGTGCGCCTGCGCCGGCAGCTCGATAAGGTGGTGAAAACCCGCGCGTTGCACCGCAAGGCGCGGGCCAAGGTGCCTTATCCGATTGTCGCTCTGGTGGGCTATACCAATGCCGGAAAATCCACGCTTTTCAACCGGTTGACCGGGGCGGAGGTGATGGCCGAGGATATGCTCTTTGCCACGCTCGACCCGACCATGCGTGCGGTCAAACTGCCCACCGGCGCGGATGTCATCCTGTCGGACACGGTGGGGTTTATCTCTGATCTGCCCACCGAACTGGTCGCCGCCTTCCGCGCCACGCTAGAGGAAGTGCTGGCCGCCGACGTGCTGTTGCACGTGCGCGATATCTCACACCCCTCGACCGAAGAGCAGGCCGCGGATGTGCGCAGCATCCTAGACAGTCTCGGGGTGGGCGAAGACGTCGTGCAGCTGGAGCTTTGGAACAAGCTGGACCTGCTGGGTGCCGAAGAGGCCGCCGCCGCCCGCGCCCGGGCGGAGCGCGACGATTGCGTCTTTGCCGTCTCGGCGCTAACCGGCGAAGGGCTCGACGCCTTTCTGGAGGCCGTGACCACCGCGCTGGGCGCCGAGCGCCGACGTGACACCGTGCATCTGCGCTTTGAAGACGGCCGCCGCCGCGCCTGGCTTTATGAAAAGGGCCTGGTGGTCGAGGAACGGCCCGACGAGACCGGTGCGACCCTATTGGTCGATTGGTCCGCCAAAGATCGCGCGCAGTTCGGCACGCTCTGATACCCTGCTTCTCTGGTTCAAAAATACCTCGGGGCGTCGCAGCTTGCTGCGACGGGGCAGAGCCCCAAACTTGCGCTCACAGCAACGTATCGCCCTGCGCCAGGATCCAATGGGCCGCCTGCAAAACCCGCTCTTGCCGGCGCGATGGCTTTTGCGGTGTCCGCGCCCAGTTTCCAAGCGCAAAGCCCCGTTGCAAAAAGTGCCGCGCGGGCTCTGCAGTAGTTGTGTCGCCATAGCCTGCACGCAAGGCGGCCCAGATGGCATGTGGATCGGTCCCCGCCGGCGCATAGACCATCGCATCCAGACCCAGCGAAAACACATCGCGCAGCGGCTCATCCTCGCGGTCATTCTCGAAATCCACACCCCAAAGCGTCTGATCGGTACCTATGAGGTTGTCGAGATGCAGATCCCGATGGGTGACCGCACGGGTGGCGGGCAGTGCCCGGACCTGCGGTTTTGTCGCGATCAGCGCATCAGCTGTGGCGCAGAAGGCATTGAAATCATGTATGAACCTATCGCCGACCTCTACTTCACGCATCAGACGTTCCAGCCAGCTGATATGGCCCGCGGGGCGGAACTTGTGTGGCCGGATGCTTTGGGCATGCAAAGCTCGCGTCCAGGCCCCGGCGCGGTGCAAAAGGCCCAAGTCTCCGCCCCTTTGCCAGACGTCGCGCCAGCTGTCGCCCGGCACAAACTCCATGCCCATCACACACAACTCGGCGTCAAAAAACGCTACACCCGGCACTCGAAACGCTCCCTCTGCCATCAACGGCGCCAGCGTCGCCTGCCGTTCAGCCTGCCGCGCGGCGCGTTCGGCCTCGCCCGGGGCCCAGACCTTGACCACCAGAGCTTCACCAGAGGCTGTCGCACGGAAGGGGATCGCCTGTTGGAGTTTCTCGGCGAGTTTCAAAGGCTTCAACGCAAATGCTGTACCCGGCCGGTGCCGGGCAAAGGCGGCCTCGGCAAAGCGCTGGGCCTCAGCCAAACTGAGAACCGTATCACTCACGGCTTCACAAGGCGCGTAATCCCCACCGACGCGGCTCGCGCCAGATCGATGTCGAGCGACATCGGGATGTATTCGCCGCGCCGCCAGAGCTGACCGAGATCATCGTAATGCCGCGACAGGAAATGCCCCGATTGCCCGGTCGCGGTGATAAAGACCGAGCTGTCGGGATCGGCAAAGTCGTAAACCCCGCGATAGCCCGCCCCATGCACGTTCTGAAACGGTGCGGGATCGCGCCCCGAGGTCATGCCACGCTGCAAGGTGTGATCGCCGCCCGAGGTGCTTTGGCGGATATTCACGAAATAGCGCAGGATCGGCACTTCGCCCAGCACGGTATGGTCATGTGTGGCCTGATGCGCATCCCCCCAGCGTAGCGACTCCAGCGCGCCGCCATGGTGCTCGTCAATCCAGACCAGCGCGTCGTCGAGCGCCAGCCGGGCGATGTCGGTACAGCTTTCCTGCCGGGCCGAGCGGATGATGTCACACCAGATATTGGCGCCCGCCACGTTGCGGTAGACGCGCTCGATGAACAAAGGCTCGACATGGGTGAACGCGTCCGCCAGCGGCCCCAGATCGTCGCGGATGAGGCGCTCTTGCAGCGCACGCAGCCAGGCGGCGTAGATCAGCGGCTCTGGCAGATGTTCGTTCATCTCGCCGTTCCAATTGGCCAGCAGGTCCAGCGCCCGTTGCCGTGTGCGGGCAGGGGTGCCCTCGGGCGCGGCCTCACCAGTGAACCACAGATCGCGGGCAATCAGCGGCAGAAGGGTGCGCGCGGCAGGGGAGACGGTATCAAGCTGCGCCTCGATAAAGCTGTCGCGGGTGTGCACCTCGCGCCCCTGCATCAGCCCCTGCCAGCGCTGCACCCGCTGGCTGTCACCCCAGTCATAACTGACGTGCAACGGAAAGGGGCGGTCGACGGATTTGTTGTTGGTATTGCCTACAAGCCCGCCCGTCGGGTCGACAAATTGCGGGTTCGACGAAAACGGCAGCATCTCCTGCCAGCGGTTTTCGGCCCGCCAGCCGGGGCTGGGCAGCCGGCCCTGACTTTGATGCCCCGCATCGCGGCGCGGCATCACCCCGATAGTCTTCATGGCAATGGCGCTGTTGTCGATCAGGACCAGGTTTTGCGACGGCGCAACATAGCGCGCGGCAGCGGCCAGCGCCTCGGCCACGGTGCCGGAATTCATCAGGCTGAGGGCCGAACTCATCGTCGTGTCGTCGGGTGACAGGGCTGTCCAGGCCAGTGACGCCACATGCCCGGGCGGGGTGACGGTGGCGAGGTCAAACTGGCTGCCGGGCAGGACGGGGCCATTGTCGGTCCAACGCAGGGTGATGGTGACCGGCGCCTCATCCTTGATCTCGATGATCGATTTGCGGGTGCGCATGGGGGCAAAGCCGTCGGGGGTGCGCACCTCTTCTGGGTTATCGGGGTTGAGCTCTTCGATATAAAGATCCTGGTCGTCGAGATAAGACGAGGTCAGCGCCCAGCCGAGCTGTTCTGACCGGCCGACCATGACAGCAGGAATGCCCGGAATGGTGGCGCCGATCACGCCGCCTGATTGCAGTTGCAGGCGGGTGAGATACCAGATTCCGGGTGCCGTGAAGCCCAGATGCGGATCGTTTGCGAGCAGCGTGCCGCCCCCGGCCGAGCGTTTGCTGGACGCCGCCCAGGCATTCGACGCCCCAGCCAGCCCGCGCGGCGCAACCGGCCAGAGCTTGTCATCGGGCCGGGGGCTGGTTGCGGCGAATTGCGGCAATGGCCCGGGGATCAGCGAGGCATAATCGGGCAGGGCGGCGACGCCTTGACCGGGCATGTCAGGCAAAAGATCCGCCAGCCGTTCAGGCCGCGGCAAGAGCAGCGAGGCGCGGGCGCGCAGCACCTCCTCGCTGAGATGCACCGACACCTGCAGTGCCATCAGCTTAATCAGCGCAATGGAATCGGCGGGTTGCCAGGGCGCCAGCGGGGCGTTGAACAGAAAGAACTCCGGCGCGCCGCGGCCCAGGCTTTGGGCATTGATCTCGGAAATCCGGGCGTTCACCCCGGCGCTGTAGGCCTCAAGCGCATCCAGCGTGGCAGGATCCTGCACAGCGACGGACTGCACCGCCAAAGGGTAAAGATCGAGCCGGCGCAGCAGCGTGTCGGTCTCCAGCGTGCGGCGGCCAAACACCTCTGACAGGCGCCCCTGCGCGGTGCGCCGCAACAGCGTCATTTGCCACAGCCGGTCCTGCGCATGGGCATAGCCCAGCCCAAAGAACGCATCGCGGTCCGACAGGGCCATGATATGCGGCACCCCGGCATTGTCGCGCACAATCTCGATATCGGCGGTGATCCCGGCGACGGGCAG
>JASJCC010000243.1 GCA_030066175.1 Paracoccaceae bacterium
GCCGACGTTTTCTATGAACAGCAGCGCACCGGGGATAAGGTCAAGATGTTCCATCGCGTGGCCCACCATGTGCCCGTCCAGATGGCAGCCCTTGCCGGTGTTCACCTGCACCGCCGGCGTCCCGGTTTCGCGGATGCGGTCGGCGTCGTTCTGGGTTTGCTGGTCACCTTCGATCACCGCGAGCGGCTGATCGCCCAGGGCCTCGATCGTTTTGCACAAGAGCGTGGTCTTGCCCGATCCAGGCGAGGAAACGAGGTTGACCGCAAAGATCCCTTTGGCGTCCAGCACGGCGCGGTTGGCATCGGCATAGGCGTCATTCTTGGCCAGGATATCGGTTTCAATCTCGATTAGCCGCGCCTGGGACATGCCGGGCACCTCGGTGCCGGCCGGGCCCTGGCCGTAGTGGTGGTGATGGTGATGATGCCCGTGCCCGTGATCATGGCTGTGATCATGCCCGTGGGAATGGCCATGGACCTTCACTTCTCCGTCACCGCATCCGCAAACCGTACACATCTCAGGCCACCTCCAGATCTTTGATTCTCATTTCATCCCCGCCTTGCGGTATCAGCTTGCCGCCGCCGCAGATGGGGCAGGGGGCGAGGCGGTGTTCGATCTCCACCTCTTTCATGCAGTCGTAACAGAGCGCCTTTCCCGGCAGGTCGAGCGTCACCAGCTCTGCACCCTCGGCGACCGAGCCGCGCATGACCACGTCCCAGGCAAATTGCAGCGCGTCCACTTCGACCCCGGCAAAACGGCCGATCTCGACCCGGACACGCGTGATGCGGTCCACGTCATGGGCGCGGGCCTGATCCTCGATCACGCGGCGCATGCCTTCGCAAAGCGACATCTCATGCATGGACGCTCTCCTTTTGCCGGGCTGGTTGCAGTGTAACCGGATAACAGGGATCGAGAATAGCCATCAGCAAGGGACCCAGCGCCGCAGCCCGGGCGCCGGGCAAGGTTGCCAGCGACTGGTCGAGCGCGCCGCCCGGGGCCAGCAAGTGATCGGTGGGGGTGACGCGCTCAAACGCCATGACGCGGCCGTCCTCGACCCGCGCGGTCAGGCCATAAAGCCCGCGTGCCGCCGGGATCACAGCGCGGCCGGGCGTGAGACGCGCCTTTGGCAGGGTGCCGTCAAGCACGGCGTAAAGATCATAGGCCAGGGCCACGGCAGACCAGAGCGGCCCACGACCATTCCGCGCTTCAATGGCGGCCAGCACAGGATGAGCGGCCTGCCGCGTAGTGACGGAGTTTTCTTTCTGTCCGGCGTGGAAGAACCGCTCGGGCGTGGCAGCGGGCAGCGGCGCGCGGCAGGCCTCACGTGGGGCAAAGACCTGGCTGATGGCGCGCAGAATGGGTGCGACGCCGTCTGAGCTTAGTAGGAAGGCCTCGAACGCTGCGGGGGTGCCGGGCAAATGGCCGGTCGGGCCAAAAAGCGCCTCGCGCAGCGCGGGCCCACCGCGCATCCAATCGCGCGGCAGGGGTAGTGCCGGCAGCGACAAGAGCGCGGGCCATTTCAGGCAAAGCTTGACGATATGTTCGCGCAGGATCTCGGCCCGCAGGTCGTCTTGCCAATCGGACGGCACGGGCAGGCCAAAGGCGGCGCGGGCGGCGATGCCTTGCGCCACGCGGCACAGGTTGAAGAGCCGCGGCAACACCTCTGCCGCCTCTTCCACCGGTTTGCCGAGCACCATCGCCGCCACCGGCAAGGCCGGGGCCGCTTGGGCGCGTAGCGCAGGATATGGGGCCGAGGCCTGCATACTCAGCCGGCCTCGGCCATGCCGCCGGTGATCACGGCGCGGCGGCTGGGGGTTTCGGGCAAGAGGGGGGCGTCGTCCTCGGCCTCAGGCGTCAAATCAGCTTCGCGCGCGGCCCGGATATCGGCGGCACGGTCGCTTTCGGCGCGGTTGGCCTCGTCAAAAAGCGCCACCATCACCGCCCGCGCCACCTCTTGCGCCTGCATTTGCGAGTTGAAGTCGCCCATCGGCGAGAAGAGCGAACAGGCCTTGTATCCGCCGGTCATCTCACGCGTGTTGTGGATGAATTCATAGTCACCGGAGGGAAATGAGATCAGCTCCTTCGCGCCGGCCTCCAGCCCGGACCAATCCTCGTCCTCGGCAGGCAGCTGGATCAGGTTCATGAACCAGGGTGAGATCAGTACGCCCAGCGGACGCCCCTCGACCATGCGAAACCCCACCGCCTCGACGCTGAGCAGCTTGTTGACCATCGGCACGTCGCGCATCTTGGCGTGCCAGATCTCGCGGAAATCCGCCACCAGCCGGGCGGTGGCTTCGTCGATCCGGGCGGCCTCGGCCACCGATTGCGCGCCGGGGTCTTCCAGCACCATGAACTGTTCCTTCGGCGCGCTGCAATTGGGGCAGGACCAATCGGCCGGCAGATCGACAAAGGCGGTGCCGGGTTCGACCTGCCGGTAATCGTCCCCCTCGGCAGGGTCATACGGCGTCCAGCAGATCTTGCATTCCATGATCGCCTGCGGGCTGATCTTGTCGCTGGCGCCCAGGAAACTGCCCTCAAACCCGCTCATTGGATCGCCTCCAATACCTTGAGCAGCCGGTCGGCGCTGTCGGCCAGATCCTCGGGCGCCGCGCGCGCAACTTCGGGCACGGTGGTCACCTCAAACGTGTCGAGGATCAGCGCGTCCTGCGAGTTGAAGAATTGCACCCGCCAGACATGCGGCAGGGCGGTGGCGGTGATCCGGCAATTGCCATAGCCGCGCGACAGGATGGTGACGGCCCCTTCGCCAAGCGCGGTGTCGAGCCAGGCAAGGTCTTCTTCGGTATGCGGCAGAAGCGACAGGTTGATCACGTGCAAAGGCTGGGAGGGATCAAAGGCCGCGGATTTGTCATTCAGCTCGACCAGAATGGGCGGCGCGTTGACCACACCGGGGGCCAGCGGGGCGGTTTGGCCGGCGGCGGCGCGGTGGGCGGTGAACGGGGCCGCCGTGATGCAAGAAGGGATCTCGGCCACCTCGATCTGATCCGCCTCGGCGCTTTGCAGCGACCAGACACCAGCAAACACGCTTTCCTGCACCGCAATGGCGGGGATCGCGCGGACTTTGGCCGAGACCTCGCCGCTGCCCAGCGTTTCGGCGATCAAAGCGCGGTTCTGCGCGTCGAGAGAGGCCAGATCAAAGCGCTCCGATCCGCCTTCGGCACTGACGCGCGCCGCCGCCAAAGCCACCGCGCGCAGCAGCTCCAGCGCCGGCGCCAGATCGCTGTCGCCAAGCGCCTCGACCTCAGGGATGCGCGGGGCGTAGGTGCGCATGTCCTGCGGCAAAGGCATGTATTCCAGCGTCTCGTCCTGCTGGTCCAGCGGCTGCGAGCCGGGGCCAAAACCAGTGGGGGGCATCATGAAGGGGTTGGTCATTTTCAGAGTCCTTATTCAGCGGCCACAGGCAAGGCGAGAAAGTGGGTGATGCGTTCGACGTAATCCGACCAGTCTCGCACCTTGGGAATGCCGCCGATGCAGGCGCCGTCGCGGTAGAAGATCAGGCTGGGGGTTTTGAAGACGCCGGTGGCGTCGCGCAACTCGGCCTCGATCGCGTCGCTGGCGACAGCGCAGTCGAAACGGTTTTGAAAGGCCTGCCACAGCTCGGGCAGGATCACCGCGACGTCGGGGGTTTCAAGGTTGCGCTGTGCGTCACCGGGGACAAAGACCACATGCACGCCGGGCGCCTCGGTAAAGGCGGCGGCCTCTCCCATAGTTTGCAAAGCCGGGTAGCCGAACTCGGCGGTCAAACGGGTCACAAGCGGGTGGGTCATGTAGGGCTCCTCAACCGGTGGTGTGGCCAGCGTCGAGCGCGGCCTGAAGATGCGGGGGCAATTGCGGCCCGCTGGTTTCAAGATCGACAAAGGCATCGCCCAAGGCGTCACCGCGCATGACCGAGCGCAGGCCCTCAAGTGCGGCGGTGATCTTCTGCGCCTCATCGGCCGAGATCACCTCGCGCGCGGCGCCCAGAAAGGTCAGCAGCCAGTCGCCCACCTGCGCCTCGGGGGTCAGCGACAAGTCGATCATCTCGACATGGGCACCGTTGCTGGCGGTGGCCGCGATGCCGTCGATGGCGGTGATACGTAGGGGCAGGCCGACACACATATCTCTATTCCGCCGCCGGAAAGAACCGGTCATCGCCGATGCGGCAGGCGTCTTCTTCGGAGGGGCGGCCGGCCTCATAGGCGCCGTGCATGATCGACGGGTCGGCCAGCAGATCGCTTTGCGTGAGGCCGGGCTGGGCGACAAAGCCCATCTGCGCCAGTCGGGTGAGGGCGACGCGGACCGCCGGTTCGATCTGGTTGGCCACCACAGCGCGCAGCCCGCCGCCGTAATCCTCAAGCTCTTCGGGCTGGCAGCCGATCAGCAGCAGGGTTTCCGGGCAATAGCCCATCAGCTGCGCTGTGGCGATCACGTCCTGAAACCCGGTCTGGTGCAGCGACATCTTCTTGGCGCCCATAAAGCGCGGCACCTCGTCGCCTTCGACCACTTTCAGCGTGCCCGGCTCCAGCCCATAATCCACCGCGTCAAAGACGATTAGCGTGTCGGCCTGTTCCAGGAATGGCAGCAGGTAGAGCCCCTGCGTGCCGCCATCCAACAGCGTGACACCGTCGGGCAGGGACCAGTTTTGCGCCAGGTGCTCGACACAGCGGACGCCGAAGCCTTCATCCGCCCAAAGCACATTGCCAATACCCATGATCAGCACGTTTGCGGCCATCTGTCCCTCCCTTTTCGGATAGGAAAGTGTCTTTCCATCCTTGGCTGAGAGTGAGGCTAACTTACCACTTCGGTGCGGAGATCAAAAAAGCATGAAATTTCCTGCATTTCCTAAACCAATGATTTTATGCGGTATTCTTTTGTATACGGTAAAAGACTGATGCTTTGTATGGAAAGTAAGTAGCCAATTTACCGATAAATTGAAAGGGACAGATCCACACAAAAAAAGCGGGCGACTCGCGCCCGCTTTTCCCTGTTGCCCAAAGGGCCTGTGTCAGTTCGGATCATCGTCCTTAAAGGTCCGTGTGCCCGAGATCATCGTCGACACCATGGACTGGCGCGACATGATATCTTCGCGGACCGCGGCGTAGATGTGGATCATCACAAAGACTACGATCGCCCACATACCCAGATGGTGGATCTGGTGCATCATGTGGCTGCCGCCAACAAAGTCGAGCAGCGGGCCAAAGAGCGTATCCAACGTGCTGCCGCGCCCGACACCTTCGGAGTAAAGCGCAAAGCCGGTCACGATCATGAAGGACATACCCACCGTCATGAAGAAGAACATGGCAATCTGCGCCAGCGGGTTGTGGCCGACGTATTTCTTGGG
>JASJCC010000242.1 GCA_030066175.1 Paracoccaceae bacterium
TTTTCGACCGGCGATTTGCATTCCTGCAGGCACAAAACATCCGGCGCCTCTTCGCGCATCAGCCGTTCGACCAGCCCCGCGCGCAGGCGAACCGAGTTGATGTTCCAAGTGGCAAGCGTGAAGGCCATGTCTCTCTCCGAATGTCAGCCGCGCGATCCTGCATGGGGGGCGCGGTGGGGGCAAGGGTCAGATGATTTCGTCTTCGTCAAAGAGCGCCGGCGTCGCCAAATGTGCTGCGATATCCTCGGCATCCGCCTCTTCCCGCGGCTCGGCGATGTGAAAGAGCGCGTCGCCTTCGTTGACCACCGGCAGGGTGACGCGGCCGATGACGATGCCGGCGGTTTCGGCGCGGACCTCAAGCTCGGCATCTCCGAACGGGTCCGCGATCACACCCAGCACCTCGCCCTCCTCGACCAGGTCGCCGCTGCCGCGCAGGGTGCGGATCAACCCGCCCATCGGTGCCCGGACCCACGCGCTGCCTTCGCAAAAGATCGCCGGTTTGCGCGCCTTGGGGATACCGCGCGCCGTCAGCATGCCTAGATGCGCCATGACCCGCAGGATGCCCGCCACCCCGGCGCGGGCGGCAAATTCGTCAAAGCGCAGACCTTCGGCGGCCTCGAAAAGCAAGAGATCCACACCCTGACTGTCGGCCACTTCGCGCAGCGAACCTTCGCGGGTTTTCGACACCAGGGTCACAGGCGCGGCAAAGGCGCGGGCAAGCTCTTGCAGGCGGGCATCCCCGGGGGTCAGGCGAATTTGCGGCAGGTTCTCGCGGCCTTGGGCGGCGGAGTGCAGATCGATCCCCACATCGGCCTGCTCCAGGATTTCCGAGGTAAAGAGATGCGCCAGCCGTCCGGCCAGCGAACCTTCGGAATAGCCCGGAAAGGAGCGGTTGAGATCCCGCCGGTCGGGCAGATAACGGGCGCGGTTGAGAAAGCCGAAGGAGTTCACAATCGGCACCGCGATCAGCGTACCCGCCAGGCGGTCCAGAAGGGTCGCGTTCAAGAGACGCCGGACAATCTCGACGCCGATCACCTCGTCGCCGTGGATGGCGGCCGAGACGAACATCACCGGGCCGGGTTTGCGCCCATGCACCACATGCGCCGACAGGGTCACCGGAGTATGATCGGCCATGACCGAGACCGGCATATCCACTGTCCGGCGCGTACCCGCCGGGATGGTAACGCCGCCGATCTGGAATGGGTCGCGCATGGAGGCTCCGGCCAAGGGCATTGGGAAATGACAGCCTGCGCTGGGTAAGAAGTGCGGCGCGGAAATGCAAGACACACCGCCGCAACGCATGACCGAAGTCGCCGCGTTAACCTTTTCTCAAATGGTCGTCGTTAATCATTGTCACAGAAGTTTAGAGCAAAAGTTCTCTGAATTTGCATGAACGATTTCGGTAAGGAGGTAAACGCCATGACCCCTTGGTTGGTCTATTCGATCTTCGGCACCTCTCTGGTTGCTTTGTTCGTGGCGCCGGTTCTGAACATGCCGCGCGCCTACGCGCTGATCATTCCCATGCTCGCCGCTGCCTGCATTGCGGCTTTGGCACAATTCTGAAGAAGGGGCTGAGCCAATGACCATGACAGAAAACGCCGGTCGTATCCTGATCGTAGACGATGTGCCGGACGAAATGGTGATTTTGGTCACGCATCTGCGGCGTGAGGGTTATGTCGTTGATTTTGCACAGGATGAGGCGACGGCGAAACGCGCGCTCAAGACAGCGCGCTATGACGTGGCGATTGTGGATGCGCTCTTGCAGTCGGACACACAGCGGATGCTGGAGGCCATTCTGGCGACCGAAGGCGTGTCCAAGGGCGCCCCGGCGCAAGGGTTTTCGCTGACCGCCTGGATGCGGGCCTATCAGCCCGAGGTGGGGATCATCATGCTGACCGGGCCGATGACCCAGGCGGATCATGTCTTTATGGGCCTGGAGGCGGGGGCCGACGACTATGTGTTCAAGAAAGGTCTGAACCTCAAGGTCTTTGCCGCCCGGATCCGCGCGCTGGTGCGGCGCTGCCGGCCGTTTGATGTCGACAAGATCGCGCAGGCGACGTTTGACCTTTATCTCAAGCCGCAAAAGATTGTCTCGCGCACCGGGGGCATCGCCTATCTGACGGATGCGGAGTTCATGACGTTGAAGCTTTTGTGCGTGAACCGGAACCGGGTGGTCAGCCGCGAGGATATTCTGGCTTATGCGCCGATCGAGGCGCAGCATAAGCAGAGGAACCGGGCGGTGGATACGCTGGTCTCGAAACTGCGGGACAAGCTGAAACAGATCGGCATCGCCGATCCGCCGATCCGCACGCTGCGCGGCAAAGGCTATCTCTTGGAGGATGTGACGGCCTTGGAGCCCGTTGGCTGAGAAAAAGCCGGTTTCAAGCGCCGGCCTTGACGTGGGTCAAGGCAAAACAACGCCAAATTTGCCAGTGTTTTCCGCGTGGAGGAGGTGTGTCATGCGCAACTTGTTGATGGTGTTCTTGCTGGTCCTTGGCCAGGCCGCCCAGGCGGATTTCCTGTCGGACAATCGTGGCCAATGGGAAGGAACCGGGGTGCTGGCCTCGGGCTTCGAATGGCCAATCTATGTCAAGTTCATGCGGAACCGGGCCGAGGTTTTCACACCCGATGACGGCTGTGAGGCGGTCTGGACGTTCGAGCGTGTGACCAACCACATGATGCAGGGCTGGGAAGAGGTGACCGTGGGCATCGACCGCTGCTATGTCGGGCTGAAATTCGTGGTCACGCGATATGATGAAAACCGGCTTGAGGTGAATTGGTTCAAACCGAACGGCACCTTTGTGGCCGAAGCGGTACTCTGGCGGGTGCAATAGAGGCGCGCAGCACCTCGGCAAAGTTGCGGCCGACTTTCATCCGGTCGGTCATCGACAGGTTCAGCTTCTTGTCCGGGCCCATGATCGGAAAGCCGGGGGTGGGCTCGATATCGCCCGTCCTTTTCCCGTGATCCTCAACCCCATCGACAAAGACGCCCACCCTGTTGGTGCCGCGCTATTTCGTTTCGCAGGTCAGAGGGGTAGCGGCCCCCTTCCGTATGCTGTCGTCAAGGTGATTGGCGGCGGGATATGTGATCTGCTGGCGAAGCAAACCGCTCTCTTGCGCGCATCGCGAGGGAGTGACACTGTGCCCCGGAAACCCGACCGGAGGGTCGGCGAAGAGAGGACAACCACATGATCGAGAAACGCCAGTTCTATATCGACGGCGCTTGGGTCGATGCCCTTGAGGGGCGCGATCACCACGTGATCAACCCCGCCACCGAAGAGCCTTGTGCCGTGATCTCGCTGGGCGGGCAGGCAGATACCGACGCGGCCGTCGCCGCAGCTAACGCCGCTCTGCCCGGCTGGATGGCCACCCCGCCAGCCGAGCGGGTTGCGCTGCTGGAAAAGCTGGTGGCGCTGTACAAGACGCGGTCCGAGGATATGGCGCAGGCGATCAGCATGGAGATGGGCGCACCCATCGACATGGCGCGCAGCCAGCAATGGGGTGCGGGGTATGGGCACCTGAAGGATTTTGTCCGCACCGCCAAGGCGTTTGAGTTCGAAACCCCGCTGGGGGATCACGCGCCCAATGACTGGATCATCCGCGAGGCGGTGGGCACCTGCGCGCTGATCACGCCGTGGAACTGGCCGATGAACCAGATCACGCTCAAGGTTGGCGCGGCCGTCGTCGCCGGCTGCACGATGGTGCTGAAACCGTCCGAGGAAAGCCCGCTTTCAGCGATGCTCTTTGCCGAGATGATGGACGAGGTCGGCTTTCCCAAAGGCGTGTTCAACCTTGTGAACGGCGATGGTGTGGGCGTGGGTTCGCAACTGTCGGCGCATCCCGGCATCGACATGGTGAGCTTTACCGGCTCGACCCGCGCCGGGCGGCTGATTTCCATTGCTGCCGCCGATACTTTGAAGCGTGTGCAATTGGAATTGGGTGGCAAGGGCGCCAATCTTGTTTTCGCGGATGCCCCTGAAAAGGCCTACAAATTCAGCGTCGCGCGGATGATGAACAACACCGGCCAAAGCTGCAACGCGCCGTCGCGGATGCTGGTCGAGGCCTCGGTCTATGACGAAGCGCTGGACGCGGTGATCGAGGCCGCGGGCAAGGTCAAGGTGGGCGCTCCGGACGAGGCCGGCAATCACCTGGGCCCGGTGGTAAACGCAACGCAATGGAACAAGATCCAAGACCTGATCCAAACCGGCATCGACGAAGGGGCCCGGCTGGTTGTGGGTGGCCCGGGGCGGCCCGAAGGGCTCAACAAGGGCTATTATGTGCGGCCCACCGTCTTTGCGGATGTCACCAACGACATGACCATCGCGCGCGAGGAGATCTTTGGCCCGGTGCTGAGCGTGATGAAGTTCGACAGCGAGGATGAGGCGATCGCGATTGCCAATGACACGCCCTACGGGCTGACCAACTACGTCCAAAGCACCGACGACGCCCGCCGCCGCCGCGTGGCGCGGCAGTTGCGTTCCGGCATGGTCGAGATGAACGGCGAAAGCCGCAGCTCGGGCTCACCTTTTGGTGGGATGAAGATGTCGGGCAACGGGCGCGAGGGCGGCAGCTGGGGGATCGAGGACTTCCTCGAGGTGAAATCGATCTCGGGCTGGGCGGCGGAGTAATCCGCGCCTGAACAGTTAGCCTAAGCAGCGCGCCTCCTTCGGGGGCGCGCTTTGCTTTTTGCCCGTTAGAACGGGGCCTTGGCGCGGAAGCGTAGGCCCTTGCCGTTTTCGGGATGGGACAGGCGCAGCTCTTCGGCGTGTAACATCAGGCGTGGGTGGTCGGGCACGGTCTCTGGCGCGTAAAGCGGATCACCCAGGATCGGGTGGCCCAGAGCGAGCATATGCACCCGCAACTGGTGGCTGCGCCCGGTTTCGGGGAAGAGCCGCACGCGGGTCTCATCTTCGCTGGTCTTCATCACCCGGTAGCGCGTCAAAGCCGGCTTGCCGGTCTCGTGACAGACCATCTGCCGGGGGCGGTTGGGCCAGTCGACGATCAGCGGCAGGTCAACCTCGCCCTCTTTCGGCTCCAGCCGGCCTTTGAGCCGCGCGACATAGGTCTTTTTCACCTTACGCGCCTCGAACTGGCCGCTGAGATGCCGCTGCGCATGGGGTGTCAGGGCAAAGACAATCACCCCCGAGGTGTCACGATCCAGCCGGTGGACCAACCGCACTGTGGGAAAGGCTTTCTCCAGCCGGGTGATCAGGCAATCGGCTGGATCGTGACACCTCGGGGGTGATTGTCTTTGCCCTGACACCCCATGCGCAGCGGCATCTCAGCGGCCAGTTCGAGGCGCGTAA
>JASJCC010000068.1 GCA_030066175.1 Paracoccaceae bacterium
AGGCGCCGTCGTTGGGTCCACGCCGCCGTCGATCTCGATATGCACCTCGCGGTCGCCGATCATCTCACGCAGGCGGGTGATTTTATCCATCATGTCGAGGAATTTCTGCCCGCCAAAGCCCGGATTCACCGTCATCACACAGATCAGATCGGTCAGGTCCAAGAGGTGAGCCACCGCCTCCGCCGGCGTGCCGGGATTGAGCGCGACCCCTGCCTTCATCCCGGCACCGCGGATGGCCTGCAATGTCCGGTGGATATGCGGGCCGGCCTCTATGTGCGCGGTCAGGATGTCGGCGCCGGCCTCGGCATAAGCCTCGATATACCGGTCCACCGGTGCGATCATCAGGTGCACGTCCATGACCGTTTTGACGTGCTTGCGGAAGGCCTTCACCGCCGGCGGGCCAAAGGTGAGGTTGGGTACAAAATGCCCGTCCATCACGTCGACATGGACCCAATCTGCGCCCTGATCCTCAATCGCGCGGATCTCACGCCCAAAGTCGGCAAAATCAGCTGACAGGATCGACGGTGCAATCTTTACGTTCCGGTCAAAGCTCATGGGTCCTCTCCTTGGGTTACTCCGCCGCCATATCCGCCGCCGGGGCCGGGTCAAGCAGACCCGCGGCATAGCGGCCCGCCATCTCATCCACCGACACCGGCTTGATCTTCGCCGCCTGCCCTGCGGTGCCAAAGCGTTCAAAGCGATCCTTGCAGAGCGCCTGCAGCTCGTCCATGGCCGGGATCAGGAATTTGCGCGGATCGAACTCGGCGCGCTTTTCGCTGGCCACCTTGCGGAACTGCCCGGTCATCGCCATCCGGCAATCGGTGTCGATATTGACCTTGCGCACCCCCATACGGATGCCCTTTTCGATCTCTTCGACCGGGACGCCGTAGGTTTGCGGCATCTCTCCGCCATAGGCGTTGATCAAGTCCTGCAGCTCTTGCGGCACACTCGACGAGCCATGCATGACCAGATGCACCCCCGGCAGCTTTTCGTTGATCCGCCGGATGGTCTCCATCGACAGGATATCGCCGTCGGGTTTGCGGCTGAACTTGTAGGCGCCGTGGGATGTCCCGCAGGCAATGGCGAGCGCGTCGCATTTTGTCGCCATGACAAAATCCACCGCCTGATCGGGATCGGTGAGAAGCTGATCCTGGCTGAGCTTGCCAACTGCGCCTGAACCGTCCTCTTCGCCCGCCTCGCCGGTTTCCAATGAGCCCAAGACACCCAGCTCGCCCTCGACCGAGGCGCCAACCGCGTGCGCTGCCGCCGTCACCCGGCGGGTGATCTCGACATTGTAGTCGTAGGAGGCAGGGGTCTTCATGTCCTCCTCCAGCGAGCCGTCCATCATCACCGAGGTAAACCCGTGCCGGATCGCTGACAGGCAGGTGGCGTCGTTGTTGCCATGATCCTGGTGCAGCACGATGTGGTTGTCGGGGAACATCTCGGCCAAGGCCTGCACCATATGGCGCAGCATGATGTCGCCGGCATAAGACCGCGCGCCGCGCGAGGCCTGCAGGATCACCGGGCTGCCGGTCGCCTCGGCCGCGCGCATGATAGCCAGCCCCTGCTCCATGTTGTTGATGTTGAACGCGGGCACGCCATAGCCCTGCTCGGCAGCGTGGTCGAGCAATTGGCGCAGTGTGATCAGTGCCATGGTATCCTCCTCAGGCGGCTTGGGCGGCAGAGCGAAGCGCCGCGATGCCGGGGAGCGTCTTGCCCTCCAGCCATTCCAGAAACGCTCCTCCGGCGGAGGAGACATAGGTGAAGTCATCTGCCACGCCGGCCGCGTTCAGCGCGGCCACCGTGTCGCCGCCCCCGGCGACGGACACGGCCCTGCCGGCGCGCGTCAGCTGCGCGGCGGTTTGCGCGAGCGCCATGGTTGCAGCATCAAAGGGCGGGATTTCGAAAGCGCCCAGCGGCCCGTTCCACAGGATCGTCTTGCACGAGGCGAGGACCGACTGGAAACGGGCCAGCGCCCGCGGCCCGGCATCGAGGATCATCGCGTCCGCAGGGCATTGCGTTGCAGCGACAATGCGGTGCGGCGCGCCGGCGGCAAAGGCATCAGCGGCGACCACGTCTTCGGGCAGATGAATGTTGCAGCCGGACTTGGCGGCGAGGGTTTGGATCTCACGCACAGTGTGCAGCTGATCCGCCTCAAACAGCGAGGCGCCCATCGGTGCGCCGTCGGCATAAAGGAAGGTGTTCGCCATACCGCCCCCCACGATGATGTGGTCGAGCTTTTGCACCAGGTTCTTCAGCACGGCGATCTTGGTCGACACCTTGGCGCCGCCGACGATGGCCACTGACGGGCGTTCCGGTGCCTCCAACGCGGCCTCCAATGCGTGGACTTCCTCCAGCATCAAGGGTCCGGCATAGGCGGGCAGCAGATGCGCCACCGCCTCGGTCGAGGCATGGGTGCGGTGGGCACAGGAAAACGCGTCATTGACATAGACGTCGCCCAAAGCGGCCAAAGCTGCGGCAAATGCGGGATCGTTTTTGGTCTCGCCCACATTGTAGCGCAGGTTTTCGCAGAGCAGTGCCTCGCCCGGGGCGATTTGTTCGCTCAGGATCACCGCGGACGGGCCGGCGCAAACGTCGGAGAAGCGAACAGTGGTGCCCAAAGCCTCGGCCAATGCCGGGCGCAGCTTGTCGACGGAAAAACGCGCGTCGCGTTCGTTCGGGTCCGGCCGGCCCAGATGGGTCAGGATCACCAGCCGCGCGCCCCGGGCCAGCAGCGGCCGCATACCCTTGGCAAAGCGTTCGATCCGCGTGGCATCGGTGATCCGCCCGTCTTCCAGTGGCACGTTCAGATCGGCCCGAACCAGCACACGCTTGCCCGCCACGTCCACATCCATAATTGACGGCATCTCCATCACAGCAGCCTCCCCATGGCGACGGCGGTGTCCGCCATCCGGTTCGAAAAACCCCATTCGTTGTCGTACCAGGACAGGATGCGGACCATGTTGCCGTCCATCACCTTGGTCTGGTCCATGTGAAAGACCGACGAATGCGGATCGTGGTTGAAATCCATGCTGACATTGGGCAGGTCGGTGTAGCCCAACACCCCCTGCATCGGCCCATCTGCAGCGGCCCGCACGGCGGCGTTGACCTCATCCATGGACGTGTCGCGATCGGCCTCGAACACCAGATCAACAACTGAGACATTCGGTGTCGGTACCCGGATCGCCACCCCATCAAGCTTGCCGTTGAGCTCGGGTAGCACCAGCCCCACCGCCTTGGCGGCTCCGGTCGAGGTGGGGATCATGCTCGTCGCCGCGGCGCGGGCGCGGTAGAGATCCTTGTGCATGGTATCCAGCGTCGGCTGATCGCCGGTATAGGAGTGGATCGTGGTCATAAAGCCGCGTTTGATGCCGATGGCGTCGTTCAGCGCCTTGGCCACGGGTGACAGGCAGTTGGTTGTGCACGAGGCATTCGACACCACCGTGTCCTCTGCCGTCAGCCTCCCGTGGTTCACCCCGTAGACAATCGTCTTGTCGGCGCCACTGGCCGGGGCGGAAACCAGCACGCGCTTGGATCCATTCTCCAGATGGAACGCCGCCTGGTCGCGCGCGGTGAAGATGCCGGTGCATTCCAGGGCGATATCGACACCGTCCCAGGGCAGCTCTTTGGGGTCGCGCAGAGCCGTCACCTTGATCGGCCCGCGGCCCACGTCGATCCAATCGTCACCCGAGGTGACCTCCCCCGGAAACCGACCGTGCACGCTGTCGAACTGGATCAGGTGAGCATTGGTTTCCACCGGGCCCAGGTCATTGATCGCGACCACCTCGATATCGTCGCGGCCGCTTTCGACAATCGCCCGCAGGACGTTGCGGCCGATCCGGCCAAAGCCGTTGATTGCTACTTTCACTGTCATGGTTTTCTTTCTTTTCTGGTTCAAAGACGGCGTCTGGCCGCGTCGGCCACTGCGTCCGCCGTGATGCCGAAATGATCGTAGAGCGCGCCCGCCGGAGCCGAGGCGCCAAAGCCGTCCATGCCGACAAAGCCATCCTCGGGCCGCAGCACCGCGTCCCAGCTCATCCGCACCGCGGCCTCGACACCGACGCGGGGGGCGGTGCCCAGAACCTCGGCCCGGTAGGTGTCGGGCTGCTGGGCAAAAAGCTCAAAGGAGGGCGCCGAGACCACCGCCGCCTGTATGCCCTCCGTAGCCAAGGCATCCGCGGCGGTCATCGCAATCTCAACCTCCGAACCGCTGGCGATCAGCGTCACATCGCGGGCGCCGTCTGCCTCCCGCAGCACATAAGCGCCTTTGGCGGAACGGTTTTCTGCAGACACCTCTTTGCGCATCGCAGGCAGACCCTGCCGCGACAGAGCCAGCAGCACTGGGGTCTTCGAGGACGCCATCGCAATCTCCCACGCCTCTGCCGTCTCCATCGCGTCGCAGGGGCGCAGCACGGTCAGGTTTGGGATCGCCCGCAGCGAGGCCAGGGTTTCGACCGGTTGATGGGTCGGGCCGTCTTCGCCCAGACCAATGGAGTCGTGCGTCATCACAAAGGTCGTCGGCACCTCCATCAGCGCCGCCAGCCGGATCGCTGGCCGGGCGTAATCGGCAAAGACCAGGAAGGTGCCGCCATAGGGCCGAAAGAGCCCCGCGAGCGCGATACCATTCATCGCTGCCGACATGCCAAATTCGCGGATGCCGTAATGTATGTAGCGGCCCGAGAAATCCGTGGGGGTGACCGGGGCGGTGTCGCCGGTCTTGGTCAGGTTCGAACCGGTCAGGTCGGCTGAGCCGCCGATGGTGTAGGGCAGCGCCGCGTTCACCACGTCAAGCGCCATCTGGCTGGCCTTGCGGGTGGCGACTTTGGGTTGTTCGTCGGCCAGTTTGGCCTTGTAGGCCGCCATCGCTTGGGTCAACGGCGCGGTATCGGCGGCGCGATGGGCGTCCAACGCCGTCCGCTTGGTAGAGGCCGCGCGGCGCTCTTCCCACTCGGCCCGCGCCACCGCCCCGCGCGCGGCAATCGCGCGCCAGGCGGTGTAGACGTCGTCGGGCACCTCGAAGGGCTCAAGCGCCCAGCCCAAAGCCTCCCGCGCGGCGGCGATTTCGTCGGCCCCCAGCGGCGCGCCATGCACGTCATGCCCACCCTGCTTGTTCGGCGCGCCATAGCCGATCACCGTGCGGCAGGCGATCAAAGACGGGCGCGCATCGGCCTTGGCCGTCGCAATCGCCTCGGCAATCGCCTCCGGCGCGTGGCCATCCACGCTCAGCACATGCCAACCGGCCGCCGCAAACCGCGCCGCCTGATCGGTGGAGGTCGAGAGCGCCGTGTCGCCATCGATGGTGATCTTGTTGTCGTCCCAGAGCACGATCAGATGCCCTAGCCGCAGGTGCCCGGCCATGTCGATCGCCTCGTGGCTGACGCCCTCCATCAGGCAACCGTCGCCGGCGATGACATAGGTATGGTGGTCGATGAGGTCACCGAACCGCGCATTGCCGAGACGCTCGGAGAGCGCCATGCCAACCGCGGTGGCGATGCCTTGGCCAAGCGGGCCGGTGGTGACCTCGATCCCCTTGGCATGGCCGTATTCCGGATGCCCCGCGGTGCGCGCGCCCAGTTGGCGGAAAGCGCGCAACTGGTCCATGCCCATGTCGTCATAGCCCAGCAGATGGTTGATCGCATACAGCAGCATCGACCCATGCCCCGCCGACAGGACAAACCGGTCGCGGTTGGGCCAATCGGGGTCGGCTGGGTCGAGCGTGATAAAGCGGTTGAACAGCACCGTCGCCACATCGGCCATGCCCATCGGCATGCCGGGATGACCGGAATTCGCGGCCTGTACCGCATCCATCGCCAGCGCGCGGATTGCGTTGGCCATCGTGCGTTCGTCGGCAAGGCTCATCGGAGCGTTCATGGCAGGTCCTCCTTTTGGGTTGCGGTGTGTTCAGGTGCGGTCAGGCCCGCGCCCGGCGCGCGACCGTCACCAGCCGCTCGATCAGCGGCGTCAGGATCAGCTGCATCGCCAGGTCGAGCTTGTTGCCCGGAATGACGATGGAATTGGCCCGGCTCATCCAGGAATCGTGGATCATCGAGGTGAGATACGGAAAATCGATCCCCCGCGGGTTCGAGAACCGGATCACGATCAGGCTTTCATCCGGAGTCGGGATCCAGCGCGCGATGAACGGGTTCGAGGTGTCGACCATCGGCACCCGCTGAAAGTTGATGTCGGTTTCGGTGAATTGCGGGCAGATGCAATGCACATAGGCGTGCATGCGCCGCAGGATCGTGTCGGTCACCGCTTCGGTGGAATAGCCGCGGCTTTCGCGGTCGCGGTGGATCTTCTGGATCCATTCGAGGTTGATGACCGGCACCACGCCGATCTTCAGATCCGCAAGCTTGGCCAGGTTCACCTCTTCATTCACGACCGAGCCATGCAGCCCTTCGTAAAAGAGCAGGTCCGAGCCTTCCGCAAACGGCGCCCAGGCAGTGAACTCGCCGGGGGGCACACCTGTCTTTTCGGCTTCTTCCGCGTCATGCACATAGGTGCGGGTGCGGCCGGTGCCGGTCTCACCATACTGGCGAAAGACGCCTTCAAGCTCTTTCAGCTCATTCGCATCATAAGAAAAATGCGAAAACGTGTCGTCTCCGGCAGCCTGCCGACGCGCGAGCTCGGCCCGCATGTCGGCGCGGTTGTAGCGGTGAAAGGCGTCACCCTCGATCGACACCGCGGTGATGCTCTCGCGGCGAAAGATCTGGTCGAACGTCTTTTTGACGGTCGAGGTGCCGGCCCCGGACGAGCCGGTGACGCTGATGATCGGATGTTTGGTGCTCATGTCATGTCCCCGATCTGATCGTCAGGCGCGGAACAGGCCGCGCGCGCCAAAGAGCGCCGAGGTCTCTTCGTTCGGCAGTTCGTGATAGGTGGCGACACGGGCCACCTTGTTGGCCGAACCAAAGATGAAGGGCACACGTTCGTGCAGTTCGGTCGGCACGGTGTCGAGGATGCGGGCCTCGCCATCGGTGGCGCTGCCGCCCGCCTGTTCGACCAGAAAGGCAATCGGCGCGCATTCATAGACGTATCTCAACCGCCCATGCGCGTAGCCCTGTCGGTCATCTGCGGGGTAAAGGAAAATGCCGCCGCGGGTCAGGATGCGATGCGTCTCGGCCACCAGCGAGGCGATCCAGCGCATGTTGAAATCCATCCCGGTCGGGCCTTCGCAGCCCGCCACCCGGTCGTCGACATAGGCGCGGATCGGCGCGCTCCAATGGCGATAGTTCGAGGCGTTGATCGCATATTCGTTGGCGTCGACCGGCACATCGTCGATGCGCCCGATCAGGCGAAACGTCTCGGTCTCCGGGTCCAGCACGTATTTCAGAACGCCATCCCCCAGCGTGACCATCAGCGCGCATTGCGGGCCAAAGATCGCATAGCCCGCGGCCAGCAGATCGCGCCCGGGGCGCAGGAAGGACGCCTCGGGGGCCGCCTCAGCCGGGTAGATGCCAAAGATCGTGCCGATGGAGACATTGGTGTCGATGTTGGAGGATCCGTCCAGCGGATCGATCGCCACGGCAAAGCGCCCCTCCGGGTTCAGCGTCACCACCACGTCCTGTTCTTCGGACGCGTAGTGGCGCACATTGCCACCCGCCAACGCCTGCATGAACGCCTCATCGGCAATCACATCCAGCGCCTTTTGCGCGTCACCATCGGTGTTGGTGCCGGCAGCACCACCGAGGTTTTCGTCGATGCCGCCCCGCGCGATGCGCCGTGCCAGCTGAGCCGTCACCCCGGCCAAGCGATCCAGTTCCGCCACAAGCAGAGCATCCGCTGTCTGAGGTATGCGATCCAATGCGTTCATGTGCTGGTCCTCCCGCTAAAACACTTGCATGAACGTGAATTTTTGTGGAATTTGAATTTATGGAACTTGTCTTCGAAAAATCCTAATCTATGCGCTTTGACGCCATCACGCTGAAACAAATGCGCGCCCTGATCGCGGTGTCAAAGGCTGGGTCTTTGACCCTTGCGGCTGAGGCGCTGCATCAGACGGCCCCGACAATTCACAGCCAGATCAAGAACTTGGAGGCGGCGGTCGGCCAGCCCTTGCTGCAACGCGCGGCTGATGGGGGCGGGTTTCGCCCGACTTTGATCGGGCAAGAGCTTTTGGCCGCCGCGCAAAGAATCGAGGCCAATCTGTCGCATGCTGAGCGCCAGGTGCAGGCCCTTTCCGCTGGTCTGAAGGGCCATGTGGTGCTTGGCACGGTATCGACCGCCAAGTATTTCGTGCCGCGTCTGGTGCGGATGCTGCAGGACCGCGCGCCCGATATCGAGATCGAGCTGCGAGTCGCCAATCGCACCGACGCCATCGCGGCCTTGGACCGCGGTGAGTACGACCTCGCCATCATGGGCCGCCCGCCGCGCAAGCTGATGCGCGATGCGGTGCCGTTGGGCCCGCATCCGCATGGCATCGTCCTGCTGCCCGATCATCCTTTGGCGCAAGGCGACGGCTATGATCCTGCTGACCTGCTGTCCGAGACGTTTCTGAGCCGTGAAGAAGGCTCTGGCACCCGTTTGCTGATGGAGCGTTTCATCGACCGGCTGGGAGAAGAGCGTGAGCCGCCCCGTGTGACCATGCCGTCGAATGAAACGATCAAACAGGCGGTGCTGGCGGGGCTTGGCATCGCGTTTTTGTCGCTGCACACCGTGCATGATGAACTAGCCGCCGGGCGCCTGGCGCTGCTGCGCGGGCCCGAACTGCCGGTGATGCGGCATTGGTATCTGATCCAGAACACCCAAGACGCGCAGGCCACCGCCCGCGCGGCTTCTGAGATCGCCGCGCTCGCCGGCGCCTATCTGCCGAAACTTAACGCGTGAGGGCGGCGTAAAGCTGTGGCAGACGTTCGGGCAAGCGTTCCACCCGGTCGAGGATCATCGCGTTCCGCGCACCAAAGATGCGCTGCACATAAGCATCGGCGCCCGGATCCAGCGTCAGGCAGAACGGCGTCACGCCCGCTTGCTGCGCCTCTTCCACCGCGCGGCGGGTGTCGGCGCGCAAGTATTGCGGGTCGCGCACGTCGATATCGGCCGGCGCCCCATCGGTCAGCACCAGCATCAGCTTGCGCGCCGCCTTCACACGCCGCATCTGCGCCGTCGCATGGCGGATCGCGGTGCCCATCCGGGTCGACAGCTGCCCTTCGGCTCCCATCAGCCGGGCGGTCGCCATGGCTTCCCAGGGCTGGTCAAAATCCTTGAAGCGTTCGTAATGAACCTGCGCCCGCCCGTCCGAGCAAAAGCCATGAATGGCAAAGGCATCGCCCACGCGATTGATCGCCTCGGATAAGAGCACACAGGCCGATTTCGTCAGGTCCATTACGGTCGAACCGTCGCCCACCGGGTCATTGGTGCTTTCCGACAGGTCGAGCAGCACCATCACGGCGGTGTCGCGCGTCTTGCGCACGTGCCGCATCATCACCCACGGGTCTGGCTGGCGGCCCATGCGAATGTCGATCGCCGCGGTGATCGCCGCACCGATATCGATCTCGTCGCCATCCTCCAGCTTGCGGATGCGCTGCGTGCCTTGCGGGCGCATCGCGTCCAGCCGGTGTTTCAGCCGCTCCATGACCGGGCGGTGGGTGTCGAGAATGGCCTCTGCCTCTGCCGGATCACCCAGCTTGGGCCGGCGCTCCAGCACGGTGGCCCAGGCCGGGCGCATCATCTGGATCGTGTGATCGAACTCATCATAGAGGACGGGCGGTGCGACGGGTTCCTTGCCCTCCCTCTCGTTGTAGCTGCGCCCGTCATCGTCAAAAAGCTCGGCCGACTGCACCCAGATCTCCTGCGCATCGTCACCCGCGGTTTCGACCTCAACCTCGTTCACCATGTCGAGCACGCTGACATATTTCCGCACCTGCGGCGGCGGCAGGTAGGCGGTGTCAAACTCCAGCTCTTCAAACTCCCAGATCAGCCGGTTGTCGCAGCGATAGGGGCAAGAGGGGTGGTCGTTATAGGCCGAATAGGGCCGGCCGCGCAGTTTCTGGGCAAGCTTCAGGCCCAGATCGCGGGCGGCCTCGGCATTGGTCAGGTCAAGCTTGGCAAAGGTCGTTTGTGTCCAGGTGGCGAGGTCGGTTTCCGGCGGCGCATCGGGCGTCAAAAGCGCCCGGGCGATGGCATCGAACTCCCCGGCGATCCCTGTCGCGGTGTTGCTGTGAAACGGTGCCCACAACGCCCGCAGACGCGGCAGGCGTGCGATGGCCAGCGCCTCGGCCCGGGCATCTTCGATGAGACCGATGCAGGTGGTTTGCAGCGCATTGAGCCCCTCTCCGCGCACCGGTTTGCGCAGGCAGGCAAGATGCGCGGCGAGGTGTGCCGCTTGCGCACGGTAGAGCTCCAGCGCCGGTACGGTATCATGCCCTATCGCTTCGCTACTTGAGGGCTGCCAATCGTCCAAAGCATCCGGCAGATGCAGGCTGAAGGCCTCGTAATAGGGCCCCAGCCCGGTGCGGTCCTCAAAATCGCCCGCCGTCGGCGTGATCATGAAGTCCCGCCCCCAGAGCGCACGCAGGTACATCATCAGCCGCCGCTGCACGTCCACCAGCAAGGTGCCCTTGCGTTCGCGCTGGATCACCGCGCGCGACTCCTCAGACTCGAGTGAGAAATAGCGCAGCAACTCCTTGTAATCGGTCCGGTGCGCGTCGATCCCCCAATCGGCCCAGCGGCGCAGACCACCCAGCGTCAGCACCTCCAAGAGCTCTGCCAGGTGATCCAGCATCGGTCGCACCGCCCGTGGTGCCCGCGCGAGGCAGTGTTCGATGAAACGCAGGTAAGACAGGAACAGCGTCGCGTCGCCCAGCCGCGTCGCGGCCAACGGGGCGGTTTCCAGCATCCGCGCGATCACCGCGCCCGAGGTGCGCGAGGCAAAGCCCAGAACCAGCGGCAGCAGGTCGGAAACCACATCCTCGCCCAGATCACGCGCCAAAGCGGGCGCCGCCTCTATCCAGGCAATCACCGGATCGTCGCCGCGGCCCAGTTTCGCCAAAGCCGAGACGCCGCGCAGCCAGGTGTCGAGCGCCTTGGGTGACAGCTTGCGCCGCGCATCGGGCAAAGCGGCAAACAGCACCTGAGCGACCGGCGCGGGCAGCGCCTCGGCCAGCCCCGCGTGGTCCTCGGGCAAAGCCTCAGAACCAGGTGGCGACAGCAGCATCGAGCGCATCGCGCATATCCGGATCGTCGGTGATGGAGTGGACAAGCGCCATCGAACAGGCCGCTTGCGGTGCGATCCCACCCTGGATCAGCCGCCCGGCATGGATCAGCATCCGGGTCGACACCCCTTCGTCCAGCCCGTGGCCCTTGAGGTTGCGCGACCGGGCGCCGATCTCCACCAGCTTGCCGGCGGTCTCGCCGTCAACACCGGCCTCATGCGCCACGATCTCGGCCTCGATCCCCGGTTCCGGCCAAGTGAAGTCCATCGCGCCAAAGCGCTGCTTGGTGGACTGCTTGAGGTCTTTCATCAACGACTGGTAGCCGGGGTTGTAGCTGATCACGATCAGGAAATCGTCATGCGCCTTCAGCAGCTCACCCTTCTTTTCCAAGGGCAGCACCCGGCGGTCATCGGTCAGCGGGTGAATGGCCACGGTGGTATCCTGGCGCGCCTCGACCACCTCGTCGAGATAACAGATCGCACCGTGCCTTGCGGCGAAGGTCAAAGGCCCGTCCTGCCAGCGCGTGCCATCGGCATCCAGCAGATAGCGCCCGATCAGGTCCGAGGCGGTCATGTCTTCGTTGCAGGCCACCGTCACCAGCGGCCGGCCGAGCCGCCAGGCCATATGCTCGACAAACCGGGTTTTGCCGCAGCCGGTGGGGCCTTTCAGCATCACCGGAATGCGCGCATCCCAGGCGGCGGTGAACAGCGCAATCTCAGCCCCGGTCTCACGCCAATACGGCGCTTCATCGACGCGGAAATCGTCCAGCGTATCCTTCATGGCGTGGTCCTCCCCTTGCCGCGAAAGCCGCCCCGCCCGGTCCCCCGGACGGGGCGATTGGTTCAGACCATCTCGCCGCGATAGACAACCATGTTGGCACCCTGGCTTTGGGTGAAGTTGTCGTAGCCGATCAGGCGCACATGGTGGGATGGGTTGGCCTCGTGACACTCATCCAGCTCGGCCAGGATCGCATCCACATCGGTCTCGCCGAACATCGGCAGCTTCCACATGTACCAATAGTAGCCGCTGGCGTTCTCCGGCTCGGTATGTTCGATCGCCGGGTTCCAGCCATTGTCAACGATCCACTGCACCTGCGCGCGGATCTGGGCCGAGCTCATCTCCGGCAGGTAGGAAAACGTCTCCATCTTGCGGCTGGCCGGGTCGGAAAGGCGCGAGGGGTAGTCCTGTACGGTGTTCATTGTCTTTGTCCTTTGTCTTTGGGGTCCGAGGGATCAGCGGTGCTGCACATCCAGCTTGTCGACGGTGTCGAACTCGAACTTGATCTCTTTCCAGGTCTCCATGGCGGCCTTGAGTTCAGGGCTGTGGCCGGCGGCCTTCATCAGGATGTCCTTGCCTTCCTTTTCCAGTTCACGGCCTTCGTTGCGGGCCTGCACGCAGGCCTCAAGCGCCACGCGGTTCGCCGCGGCACCCGCCGCATTGCCCCAGGGGTGACCCAACGTGCCGCCGCCGAATTGCAGGACCGAGTCGTTGCCAAAGATCGACACCAGCGCCGGCATGTGCCAGACGTGAATGCCCCCCGAGGCCACCGGGAAGACCCCCGGCATCGAACCCCAATCCTGATCAAAGAAGATGCCCATGTCGCGGTCTTCCTTGATGAACTTGTCGCGCATCAGGTTGATCCAGCCCAGCGTCGCCGCCCGGTCGCCCTCTAGCTTGCCGACAACGGTGCCGGAATGCAGATGGTCGCCGCCCAAAAGGCGCAAGAGCTTGGTCAGCACGCGGAAGTTTATGCCGTGGTTGGGGTTGCGGTCGATCACCGCGTGCATGGCGCGGTGCACATGCAGCAGCAGACCATTGTCGCGGCACCATTTCGACAGCGAGTTATGCGCCGCCCAGCCGATGGTCAGGTAGTCCGACATGATGATCGGCGTGCCAATCTCCTTGGCGAATTCGGCGCGTTGGAACATCTCTTCGACCGTGCCGGCGGTGACGTTCATGTAATGGCCCTTACGCTCGCCGGTTTCGGCCTGTGCCTTGTCGATGGCCTCCTGGCAGAACAGGAACCGGTCGCGCCAGCGCATGAAGGGCTGGGAATTGACGTTCTCGTCATCCTTTGAGAAATCCAAGCCCCCGCGCAGCACCTCATAGACTGCGCGGCCATAATTCTTGGCCGACAGCCCCAGTTTCGGCTTGATCGTGCAGCCCAGCAGCGGGCGGCCGTACTTGTCCATCTTGTCGCGTTCGACCTGGATGCCATGCGGCGGGCCAAAGCAGGTCTTCACAAACCAGATCGGAAAGCGCACATCCTCCAGCCGCAGGCTGCGCACCGCCTTGAAGCCAAACACATTGCCGACAATTGAAGTGAACACATTCACAACCGAGCCTTCCTCGAAGAGGTCCGCCGGATAGGCGATGAAGGCGTAAAACGCATCGTCCTGCCCCGGCACATCCTCGATCCGGTAGGCGCGGCCCTTGTAGTGATCGAGATCGGTCAGCAGGTCGGTCCAGACGGTGGTCCATGTCCCGGTTGAGCTTTCGGCGGCAACCGCAGCGGCGGCCTCTTCGCGCGGGACGCCGTCCTGTGGGATCACCTTGAAGACCGCCAGCAGGTCGGTGTCCTTGATGGAATATTCCGGCTCCCAATAGGTCGAGCGGTACTCCTTCACACCAGCATCGTATTTCTTGGTGGGTGTTTGAATGTTCATGGCTTCTCCTCCTCGCGGTCATCGGTTTGTCCGCTGGCCCGCTTTGTGACGCGATCAGGAAGGCATGGATGTTGAATAATCAAAAATGAATAGTTTTGATTTTCAGAATATACTATTATCTATTCTTATGCGCTTTTCCCTTCGACAAATGCAGATATTTCAAGAGGTTGCGCAGAGCCTGTCTTACACCCGCGCGGCCGAGACTCTGGGCCTGACCCAGCCTGCGACATTTGCGCAGGTCCGCCAGTTAGAGGATCAGCTGGGCCAGAAACTGATCCAGCGGCTGGGCAAAACGCTGTTTCTGACCGAAGCTGGCCAGATCGTCCTGCAATCGGCTGACCGGCTGATGGAAGAGACGGAGAACCTGCGTATGGCGCTGGCCGAAATGCAGGGCCTGGCGCGTGGGCACCTGCGCCTCGCTGTCGTTTCTACGGCGAAATACGACATCCCCGCCCGCATCGGTGCCTTCAATGCCGACTACCCCGGCATCGAGGTCACGATGACGGTCGGCAACCGCGAAGAGCTGCTCGCGCGCTTTGCCCGCAACGCCGACGATCTTTACATCCTCGGCACCCCGCCCGAGGGTCTGTCGGCCGAAATCCGGCCCTTTGCCGAAAACCCGCTGGTGGTGATCGCCCCGCCCGATCATCCGTTGGCGGGACAAACCGGGTTGACCATGGCGGATGTGGCCAAACACCCGTTCCTGATGCGCGAAAGCGGATCGGGCACGCGCCTCGCCGCCGAACGCTGCTTTGACGCCGTCGGCGCCAGCCCCCGCGTCCGCCTGGAACTGGGCGCCAACGAGTCCGTCAAACAAGGGGTGATCGCCGGCCTGGGCCTGTCGGTCCTGAGCCGCGCCACCGTCGCGCTCGAGCTGCGCCACGGCTACCTGACCGAGCTCGACGTGACCCCCTTCCCCATCATCCGCCACTGGCACGTCGCCTGGCCGCGCGAAAAACACCAATCCGTCGCCGCCCGCGCGTTTCTCGAAAGATTGACGTCGGACGAAACGCAGTGAGAAATCACTTGTCTGCTTGCCTTGATAAGCGCTTCAGCCGGTAAGGGTGTAACGTTGGATCAGCTCAAAACACCCATCCACCCGTTCGCCGACAAGGGCGATCTGGTCAACCACAAAGGGTGCGGGCAGGTCTGGCAGGTGGTCAGCGATCGTTTCTTGCCACTGGGGAATGTCCTTACGGGGCAAGCGGCCGGTCAGGGTCAGGTGAAACCGGAACTCCTCCATCACATACGGATACCCCCAGCGCTGCAACAGCGCCTCCTGGCGGGCGGAGAGCCCCGCTTTGCGGCGGCGTGCCAGGTCCGCTTCTGCCAAAGGCGCGCGAAAGTCGTCCAAGTCACGCACGCAAGTCGCGGCAATCCGGGCAATCCCGCTTGTGTCGCCCTTGGGCGTCAGCGCCAAAAACCGGCCGAGGCGCGCGATCTGCAAGCTGTCACACTGGGCCGGCGCGCAGGTCTCGGCTACCGGCGCCACCGCGGCCTGCAAACCGTAGATCCCAACCCCTTCGGCCAGGCGAAAGGGCGGTTTCAGCGTCCCGTGAAAGCCGTATTTGCGCGGTGTCATGGTGATGTCTTGAAGACCGGGCAGATCGAACGGATCGGCCGGCCTGCCATGGATCACATCCCACCCCAACCACCGCGCGCCGAACTCTGCCAAGGGCCCGTCCGGGGGCAGGTAGAATATCGCGAAACGCGTGTACGACATGAACGCCCCTTTCCTTGCGGCCCCGCTTCCGGACACAAGTGAAGCTTCCATGTCAGAGACTATGCAACTAGCCAAACCGCGCGGCCGTCTTTTCGATCGGAACCTTCATGGCCGTGTGGATCATCCTTTACGGCGCAGTGCAAGCCGCCGCGCCGCGTCTGTTGCGCGCCGCCTCCAAGCCGGAACACGCTTTGATTGACGCGGCCCGCAACTGGGCGTGGGCACTAGCAGCGGTTCCGGCAATGCTATCGGCCGCAGAAATTCTCGCGGTGGACCCGAAACCTTGGTTGACCGCAACACTGGTCGCGGGGCTGCTGGTCTTTGGAGGCGTCTTTGCCATGAACTCCGCATTGCACTCGTACCTGATCCTTGCCTTTACCAAGACCGAACGGGTCACCATAGATGTGGGCTTTTACTATATGGCCAATGCAGGGGGTCGCTTGCTGGGGACAGTCCTTTCTGGTTTGACGTATCAAGGCGGAGGCCTGCCGCCCATGCTTTGCACGGCAACCGTGATGGTGATCGCGGCTGCCGTCATGTCGGGATTTCTGCGAGGGCCAGAAGTCGCTTAGAGATCTGGTGGTTTGCACTGCCGGTTGCCAAACGCCCATTTTTTACGAGCGCACGTGCCATTTAGGATCGTTGAGGCAGTAGACAGCCAGACTGCCCTCTACACGCGATCATCCGCCCGCGCGGTCGACATTTCGCGGAAATGCTCGAACATCATCACGTATTCCGGCGGGATATCGCGGTAAGACAGCAGCCCGACCACCCGGCCGTCCTCCAGCACCGGCAGATGGCGAAATGCATCCCCCAGCTTGGCGGCCAGAGCGTCGGAAATCGCATCGTCGATATCGACCGTCACCGGGTCGGCGGTCATGACGTCGGCAGCCGTTGTGTCATCCACCGGCAACCCACGCCCCACAGCGCGGAACACGATGTCCCGCTCGGTCAGGATGCCCAGCAGGGTCTCCCCATCGATCACCGCAAGCGCGCCGACGCCATTGTCGGCCATGACCTTGGCCGCTTGGTGCAGAGAGGCCGCTGGCGCGACACTGTGCAGTTGGCGTTTGCCAAGGATCTTGCGGATCGTCGTGGTGCTCATCTCTCCCCCCTGCCCGATAGCGCCTCCCGACCCACGATACTGCCCGACGCGCGGCCTCACAAGCCGGTGCCATGCGACGCAGAGCAAATGCAGGATTCCAAACTCGACGGGTCGTCGCCAAGGCGATAACACTGACGCATAGACGTTTTCCCTGTACCAAGCGCAGCTTAGCACGCTGGGGCAATGCACACATTCCGGGTCATATCAGGTGAGCCAGGACGATTTAAATCAAAGACTGCGTGACGTTGATCAATGGCTGCGCGACGGCGAGGTCGACAGGGCCAAGGCGGCGCTGTCCGAGCTTCAGACGCGCAACCCGGGCGCGCCAGAGGTCTACCAGCGCCTGCACCAGATCTTTCGCAAAAAGTCTCCATTACTTGTCGCCCGGTCTCCATCAGCGCAGGATCTGGTGGCGCTGCGGCGGT
>JASJCC010000066.1 GCA_030066175.1 Paracoccaceae bacterium
TGCGTGAAGGTCCGGCGGGGCTGATCCGGATTGGGTTCGATTTGTTCAATGGGGAGGCTGCGGTCTGATGTTGAGTCCGTCTCTGATCCGCGCTGAACCGCTTTGGGATCCACATCCGCCATCAGTGCCGACAAGCCGCGGCCAAGCCCACGTTTGGTTTCTTTTTTGCCTGCCATATGCGCCTCGTGTTTTCAGTTGGGGTCAGGCCGCGACGGCCCTGTTCTTTTCGATTATTTCCGCTGCAAGGGCGCGGTAGGCGGCTGCGCCTTTCGACTGTGCGTCATAGGCCAAAACCGGCATTGCGTATGATGGCGCTTCGCTGAGACGCACATTGCGTGGAACGATGGCGTTGAAAACCAGATCACCCAGGTTGGCGCGCGCGTCTGCTTCGACCTGTTGCGATAGGTTATTGCGCCCATCAAACATCGTGAGAAGAACACCTTCGATCCGCAGGTTTGGATTGGCCGTTTGGCGCACCTCACGGACTGTGAGCATGAGCTGGGACAAACCTTCAAGGGCAAAAAACTCACTTTGAAGTGGGATCAGGACGGAATCCGCGGCGACCATGGCATTCACGGTCAGCAGGTTTAACGACGGTGGGCAGTCGATCAGGATATAGTCAAAACCAAAGGTGTCCATCGGCAACTGTCGTAAGGCGTCGTGCAGCATAAAACTACGTTTTTCGTTGGCAACAAGCTCCATATCGGCTGACGAGAGATCAACCGTAGCCGGGATGATCTTGAGGTTTTTTACGGCTGTCTGAACAATTACATCGTTCAAATCGACCTCCTCAAGGAGAAGCTCATAGGTGGTCATTTCCCGATCTTCAGCCTCGATCCCTAATCCGGTTGACGCATTGCCCTGGGGATCAAGATCGACAATCAAAACTTTGAATTGCATCTCGGCAAGCGCCGCGCCGAGGTTGATTGTTGTTGTCGTCTTGCCCACGCCGCCTTTCTGGTTGGCGATGGCGATGATCTTGGGCGGCTTTGGACGATTGGGGTCACGCATGGGTAATGTCTTTTAGCTCAAGTATGACAGCCTCACTGTTGGTCATACTACGATGAATATCGCAGTGGAAGGACCATGATTTACGAGCTTGTGTCACTTCGTCCTGCCATTGCGCGCCTTTGGGCAGAATTGCGGTGCCATGCTCTGAAATATGCCTCTGGATCAACGGGAGAAGTTGATCAAGCGGTGCTAAGGCCCGGGCACTGACATAGTTGGCTGTCTGCGGCGGCGCGGTTTCTATTCGTTCATTTAGGACAATGGCTTGCAATCCCAGATCTCGGGAAGCTGAGCGGAGGAAAACAGCCTTGCGCTTGTCGCTTTCGATCATTGTGAGTTTGGCCTGCGGGTATCGCTCTGCGAGGATGGTTGCGATGACAAGGCCCGGGAAACCCCCGCCGCTTCCAAGATCACACCAGGTTTGGGGATCTTTGTGAACAAGTGACATGAGTTGCGCGGAATCCGAGATGTGTCGGTGCCCAAGTTCATCCAGGGTTTTGGGGGAAACCAGGTTGATAGTCGGGTTCCATTTCCGAACCAACGCTTCAAGCATGTTCAAACGCTCAATTGTTTCACGTGAAACATCGTCTAGGACATGCATCTCAGCCTGCTTTCACCGGCGTTTGACGTTCACGACGTCGCAAATGGGCCAAAAGAAGCGTTAACGCGGCGGGGGTCATGCCATCGATCCGACCAGCTTGTCCCAACGTTTCTGGACGCACACTACTCAGCTTCTCCCTTAGTTCATTGGAGAGGCCAGTGACGCTTACATAATCGAAGGTGCTAGGAATTTGGACCGCCTCATCCCGCATGAGTGCCTCTGCATCACGGCTTTGCCTGTCGACGTAGTTGGCATAAAGCGCTTCACGTTCAAGCTGTTGGGCGGTTTGAACATCGATTTCTGCCAGATCGGAATTCAGTTCCACCAAATCGCTCACCGAGACACCTGGCAACGCCAAGACATCGTAGCCAGACCGCCGTGTCCCATCCCTGCTAAGCGACAAGCCAATTTTGTCCAGGTCCTTTGGTGTAAACGAACAGGATTCCAAACGACGCCTCCCCTCCGTAAGCCGATCCACCTTCGCAAGATAACGCTGCCTCCGAACATCAGAGACAAGACCAAGATCGATCCCACGCGGTGTCAATCGCTGATCTGCGTTGTCAGCACGCAAAGACAGACGGTATTCAGCGCGGGATGTGAACATGCGGTAAGGCTCCGAAACGCCCCGCGTGGTCAGATCGTCGATCATGACGCCAATATAGCTGTCTCGCCTTGAAAAACTCACAGATTCTTCACCTTTTGCAAAACGAGCCGCATTGATCCCCGCGACAAGTCCCTGCCCAGCCGCTTCCTCATAGCCGGTGGTGCCATTGATCTGACCAGCAAGGAAGAAGCCCTCATAATCACGGACGGAAAGCGTAGAGGTAAGCGTGCGGGGATCAACGTAATCATATTCGATTGCATATCCGGGCTGGAGGATTTCTGCCGTTTCCAAACCGCGGATGGACCGTACATAGGCCTCTTGCACATCGACGGGTAAGGACGTCGAGATTCCATTCGGATACACGGTGTGATCATCTAAGCCCTCAGGCTCGAGGAAGACCTGGTGCGAGGATTTCTCGGCAAAACGGGTGATTTTGTCCTCAATCGATGGGCAGTAGCGCGGACCGACGCCATCTAAATGCCCACCATACATCGCAGATCGCGACAGGTTTTCGCGGATGATTTCATGAGTCTGCTCATTGGTGTGTGTGATACCGCACGACACCTGTCGTGCTACCGGCCGTTCAGACAAAAAAGAAAACATCACCGGATCCGTATCGCCGGGCTGCATCTCGAGCATATCCCAGCAGATTGTCCGACCATCTAAGCGCGGCGGTGTGCCCGTTTTCAAACGCCCCAAAGGCAGGCCAAACTCTTCGATCTGTAGGGCCAATTCCGTTGAGGGCCGGTCACCCATACGGCCGCCTGGTCGTGCTTCGTCGCCGATATGGATAACTCCACGGAGAAAGGTTCCAGACGTCAAAATGACCGCTCTGCCACGGACTTCTGAACCGTCAGCCAAAGCCACACCTTCGACTGTCTTACCGAACAAGAGAAGCCGCGTGACCTCCCCCTCGATAATCTCGAGGTTGTCAAATACCGACATTCTCGCCTGGACCGCCTGGCGATAAAGCTTGCGGTCAGCCTGTGCGCGCGGACCTTGAACAGCCGGGCCTTTACGCCGATTCAACAGCCGAAACTGAATACCAGCCTGATCCGCCGCCCAGCCCATCACCCCGTCAAGCGCATCAATCTCACGGACGATATGGCCTTTTCCAAGGCCGCCAATCGCCGGATTACAAGACATCACACCCAGATCAGACGCCTTCAACGTCACCAGAGCAGTACGGGCCCCCAAACGTGCGGAAGCAGCCGCAGCCTCGCACCCAGCATGGCCGCCGCCAATAACCAGAACATCAAAATCCGTATGTTTCACGTGAAACACTCCTCACTTCCCAAGGCAGAAATTCGCAAACACGCTGTCGAGCACGTGCTCAACATCCACATGCCCCAGCAACGCGGACATGCTTCGCACAGCGATTCTGATTTCCTCTGCGCAGATATCATAACTGTCCGGTCCAGCATCAAGCATTTCGCTCGCATTTCGCAATGGCACCAGCCCCTGAACCAACGCCACCCGATGCCGTTCTCGCGTAGCCAATCCAGCCTGAGCCATCCGTCGCGACAAAATACCTGAGACCTGCTCTAACAGTTCCGGCACACCTTGCCCCGTCAGGCCAGACACACCAAGTTCATCACTCTTCAAATCCGATTTCGCCACGACGAGGATATCCCCAGGTTCCACACCAAGGCTCGGACGATCACTTGCCAATTCCAACAAATGAATCCGTAGATCGGCTTCTTTAGCCCGCTGACGCGCACGCTCAATCCCAAGGGTTTCGACATGGTCTGTGGTTTCCCTCAAACCCGCAGTGTCCAAGAGAGTAACGGGTAACCCATTGATATTCATACGAACTTCGATCACATCTCGGGTCGTACCCGCCACTTCCGACGTAATCGCTGCATCCCGGCCAGCCATATGGTTCAACAGCGTCGACTTACCCAGATTCGGCGCCCCAACAATCGCGACCTCAAACCCCTCACGCACTCGCTCCGCAACCGCAACACCGCGGATCGCCTGATCAACACCCGCAATCACACCTTCCAGCAAATCACGCACCTCAGGCGTCACATCCTCGGGTACCTCTTCATCAGCAAAGTCAATTGTCGCTTCCAGCAAAGCCGCCGCGCGGATCAGATCCGTCCGCCATGCATCCACCAACTCCCCCAGGGCCCCCGCCAGACCCCGTTGCGCCTGCAACCGCTGCGCTTCCGTCTCCGCCTCGATCAAATCCGACAAAGCTTCAACCTGCGGCAAATCCATCTGACCGTTCAGCAAAGCGCGCCGGGTAAACTCCCCAGGCTCCGCCAGGCGCAAACCCTCACACCCAGATAACGCACTCAACACCGCATCAATAACCGCCACACTGCCATGCGTCTGCAGCTCCAACGTCTCTTCCCCGGTAAAACTGGCACCCTTGTCAAACCGCAAAACCAGCGCCTCATCCAGAAACGCTCCATCACGGTCCCGCAACGCCCGCAAAACAGCGCTGCGCCCCTCTGGCAACGACGACATCAAAGACCGCCCCGCCGCAAAAGCCTGCGGACCGGAAATACGGATCACCGCCACGCCCGCCTTCCCACGAGCGCTTGCCAATGCATAGATCGTGTCCAATCAGGCCTCCGTGGACCTTAACTGTTCATGGAGTCGAAGAATTCCGAATTGGTCTTTGTCTGCTTCAGCTTCGACAACAGGAACTCGATGGCGTCTGTCGTGCCCATCGGATTCAGAATGCGCCGCAAAACGAAGGTCTTCTGCAAGTCGATCTTGTCGATCAACAGATCCTCTTTCCGCGTCCCGGACTTCAAAATGTCGATCGCCGGGAACACCCGCTTATCCGCCACCTTGCGATCCAGGATGATTTCCGAGTTACCGGTGCCTTTGAACTCTTCAAAAATCACCTCGTCCATGCGCGACCCAGTTTCAATCAGCGCCGTCGCAATGATCGTCAACGAACCGCCTTCTTCGATGTTCCGCGCCGCCCCAAAGAACCGCTTTGGCCGTTGCAGAGCGTTGGCGTCCACACCCCCGGTCAAAACCTTACCCGAGGAAGGCACCACCGTGTTGAACGCCCGGCCCAAACGCGTGATCGAATCGAGCAAAATGACAACGTCCCGCTTATGTTCCACCAAGCGCTTGGCTTTCTCGATCACCATCTCACTGACCGCCACATGCCGCGTCGCCGGCTCGTCAAAGGTCGAGGACACAACCTCCCCCTTCACAGACCGCTGCATGTCGGTCACTTCCTCGGGGCGTTCATCGATCAGCAGAACGATCAGGTAACATTCCGGATGGTTCTTCTCGATGCTCGTCGCGATGTTCTGCAACAGCACCGTCTTACCCGTCCGCGGCGGCGCCGTAATCAGGCTCCGCTGCCCCTTCCCGATCGGCGCCACCAGATCGATGATCCGCGCCGACCGATCCTTGATTGTCGGATCCTCGATCTCCATCTTCAGCCGCTCATCCGGATAAAGCGGTGTCAGGTTGTCAAAGGCAATTTTGTGACGCGCCCGCTCAGGCTCCTCGAAATTGATTGACGACACGGCGACCAGAGCAAAGTAGCGCTCATTCTCATCCGGCGCGCGAATCTCCCCCTCGATCGTATCCCCCGTCCGCAAAGAATACTTCCGGATCATCTCCGGTGAAACATAGATATCATCCGGACCCGGCAGGTAATTGGCCTCCGGGCTGCGCAAGAACCCGAACCCATCCTGCAGCACTTCCAACACACCGTCGCCAAAGATCTCCCAGCCATCATCCGCGCGCTCCCGCAAGATCTGGAACATCATCTCGCCTTTGCGCATGGTCGACGCGTTCTCGATCTCGAGCTCTTCGGCCATCGCCAGCAGAACCTTCGGGCTCTTGGCCTTCAGATCGGCAAGGTTGAGTTTTTCATCTGTCATGCAAAATCTCTCGCGGCTGTCTCAGCCGTGTCTTCTCTGTATGGGGGAGTATCCACGCCGGGACCGGCGGTGGCTGTGCTTAACCTGTGTCTCAGGTCCAAGTCAATCAAGTCATTGCAAGGCTCTCTCTTTCAAAAAATAAGAGAAGAAAGAAAGGATGTAGAGGTTTGTTGCGTTAACGAATTCTGGGGATTGATCCCTTGTCCATTAAGTTTTCCGGGGCTGATAGGATCCGGGGAAAACCCTTGGGTCAGACCCATAATGGTGACGAATAATCGATATAAACCATATATAATCAATATGTTAACGAGATAACGTACCAGCTGAGAGTGTTGAAAATCTCGGGGATAAGACCGCACAAACCAGGATTTGCACAACAAAGCGGTTTTCCCAACTCACAAACGCACAACCGCTGACGAGACAGGGAAAGCGCCCCGCTTTTCCTCACGCTTGCAAGTGCCCCGGTTTTTCCGCAGAAACATGGGCACGCTTCCCAACAAGGTTACCCCCAGAACAAACCCCATGTTTCAGGCGCTTCTTCTTGCTTCAGGTTCGGAAATCCGCGCGCAGATGCTCCGCGCGGCAGGATTGGAGGTGACGACAGAGAATCCCCGAATCGATGAAGATTTGGTTAAGGCCGCTCTTTTGCAGGAAAACGCCTCCCCCCGCGACATCGCCGATGCCCTCGCCGAATCCAAGGCACGCAAGGTCAGCGCGCGGCATCCTGATCAGCTTGTGCTTGGCTGCGATCAAGTTCTGGAATTCAATGGTCAGGTCTTCAGCAAACCGACCACGCTTGAGGATGCAAGTGCCCAGCTGCACCAGCTCAGAAACAACCGCCACCGCTTGCTTTCTGCCGCGGTCCTTTACGAAGGGGCCGAACCCGTCTGGCGTCACGTCGGGCAGGCGCGTCTGATGATGCGGGATTTCAGCGATGACTACCTGGATGACTACCTCTCCCGCAACTGGCCCGATGTCGCCTCGTCTGTTGGGGGATACAAACTCGAATCCGAAGGTATCCGGCTCTTCTCAAGAATCGACGGCGATCATTTCACCATCCTCGGATTGCCCCTGCTCGAACTGCTCAATCATCTCGCTCTGAAAGGAGCCATTCCGGCATGACCAAGCCGCGTATCCCTCTTGCCGGTGTGATCGGATCCCCGGTCGCGCACTCCAAATCCCCGGCGCTGCACGCGCATTGGCTGCGAAAATATGGCTTGCGCGGGCACTATATACCGATGGACATCACCTCCGACAGGTTGGCAGACGCGCTCAGAATGCTGCCCGAGCTCGGCTTTGTTGGTGTGAACGTCACCATTCCCTACAAAGAGGCGGTGATGGAGGTCGCCGACCTGATCAGTGATCGCGCAACGCTGATTGGGGCTGCCAACACGCTGATCTTTCGCGCTGACGGCCGCATTCACGCCGACAACACGGATGGTTTCGGGTTCATCGAAAACCTCCGCCAGGGCGCATCGAATTGGTCGGCCCAAGCCGGCCCCGCACTGGTTCTGGGCGCAGGCGGTGCCGCCCGCGCGGTGCTTGCCTCTCTGCTTGATGTTGGCTGCCCGGAAATTCTGTTAACCAACCGCACCCGCGTGCGCGCCGAAAAACTGCACGACGATTTTGGCAACCGGATCCGCGTGGTCGATTGGGTGCAAGCCGCGAACGCGGTCGAAGAGGCGACCACCGTCATCAACACCACCTCCCTTGGGATGACAGGCCATCCGGAGTTGCGGGTGCCGCTCGACGGTCTTCGGCCCGGCACCGTGGTGACGGATCTTGTCTACGCGCCTTTGCAAACCCGCCTCTTGCGCGTTGCGCAGGAACAAGGCTGTATTACGGTCGACGGGCTGGGCATGCTGTTGCACCAGGCGGTGCCCGGTTTTGAACGATGGTTCGGAACGCGACCCGAGGTTGACGACGCCACCCGCGCCGCGGTTCTCAGATGATCTTCAAACTCGGCCTGACCGGCTCCATCGGGATGGGCAAATCGACAACGGCGCAGATGTTTGCCGACCTCGGCTGCGCTGTCTGGGATGCCGACGCGGCGGTGCATCGTCTCTACGCAGCCGGAGGCAAGGCGACAGAGGAAATCGCCAAACGCTACCCCGATGTTGTCGACGAAAACGGCGTATCGCGTGACAAACTGCGTGAACGGATCAGCCAGGCACCTGAAGTCCTGAAGGCCGTCGAAGCGATTGTGCATCCCCTCGTCCGGCAAGACCGTAAGGACTTTGCCTTGGAACACCCCGACAAGATCGGCGTTTTCGATATACCCTTGCTCTTTGAGACCGGCGGAGAGACCGAGATGGATGCCACACTATGCGTCACTGTTCCACCTGAACTCCAGGAAAAACGCGTCCTTGAGCGTGGAACAATGACCCCCGCACAATTCCAGCAAATCCGCGACCGCCAGATGCCCAATGCAGAAAAGTGCGCCCGCTCAGACTATGTGATCGAAACCGACACGCTTGAGCATGCCCGCGCGCAGGTGCAAGCTGTCCTTGCCGACATCAAAAGCAGGATTGAAAATGCGTGAGATTGTTCTCGACACCGAAACCACCGGGTTCGACCCGGAAACCGGCGACCGGATTGTCGAGATCGGGGCAGTGGAGCTTTTCAATCACGTGCCCACCGGCAACACCTATCATCAATACATCAACCCCGAACGTGCCATGCCGCAAGAGGCGTTTGAGGTGCACGGGCTGGGCGATGACTTTCTACGTGACAAACCGGTCTTTTCCCGGATCGCCGATGATTTTCTGACATTTGTCGGCGATGCCAAGCTGGTCATCCACAACGCCGCCTTCGATATGAAGTTTCTCAATGCCGAACTGCGCTGGCTGAACAAACCAACTCTGCCCTTTGATCAGGCCATCGATACATTGGAGATTGCCCGGCGCAGATTTCCGGGCTCGCCCGCGTCGCTCGATGCGCTCTGCCGGCGCTTTGCCATCGACAATTCCGCCCGCACCCTGCACGGAGCCTTGCTCGACAGTGAAATCCTGGCCGAGGTGTATCTGGAACTGATTGGCGGCAAGCAGCCTGATTTCGGCTTGGCGTCTCCGGGCCAAAGCCAATCCGTAAGCGGATCCGCCGGAGATGTCTGGCGCGCCACCCCGCGCCCGACATCGCTGCCATCACGGCTGACGGAAAAGGAAAAGGCGGCTCATGCCGCCTTTGTCGAAACCCTTGGCGCAGATGCGCTGTGGTCCAAAACCTGATCAGGCGTTGGCCGTCGGCGCCCCTTCGCCCGCAGCCGCCTGGCGACGTGCGATTTCAGCCCGGTAAAGCGCCATAAAGTCGATGGTTTCCAGGTTGAGCGGCGGAAAGCCGCCATCGCGTGTAACGTCCGACACGATCCGGCGCACAAATGGGAACAGCATCCGTGGGCATTCGATCAACAGGAAGGGATGCATCTGGTCCTCCGGGACGTTCTGGATCATGAACACACCGGCATAGTCGAGCTCCAAGAGAAACAGCTGATCGCCGCTTTCCTTGGCTTTTGAGTCGACCTTCAGCTTCAGCACCACCTCGTACTGGTCTTCCACATTCCGCTTTTTTGCATCCAGGTTTACCTGCACCTGAACGTCCGGCTGAACATCACCACTCACTCCCTTTTGGGCGAGAATGTTTTCGAACGACATGTCGCGCACAAACTGTGCCATGACATTCATCTTGATCTGCGGGGGTGTGGCCGCGCCGCCGTTTTGGTTCGTTTCCGCCATGGAACGGTCTCCGATCTGTTATTCGGGACAGGCCATAGCAGGCCGCAGCACGGGCCTCAATGCTTCGTCCAGCCGGAACCGGGGTGATTTGGCGGTTTGTTGGGCGGAACCTCGGTAAACTCGCCATCGATCACGTCATCCTGCGGCGGTGGCCGGTGCATCCGCGGGTCTTGCTGCGGGCCCATCTCGAACCGGGTGACGCGCACCCGCTTGCGCGCCCAGCGCATCACGGCCACCCGCACTGGCGGCATCAACAACGCAAAGCCCACCGCGTCGGTGAAAAACCCCGGCGTCAGTAAAAGCGCGCCGGCCACCAGGATCATCGCGCCATGGGCCAACGGTTCGGTTGGATCGTTCAATTCGGAAAACGACCGCTGCAGATCCTCAAGCGCCATGCGCCCCTGCGCCCGGAGCAGCAACGTGCCCAAAACCGCCGTCAGAATCACGATTGCCAACGTCGGCCAAAGCCCAATGAGCCCGCCAACCTGGATGAACAAAGCAATCTCGATCAGCGGCACGGAAAGGAAGGCCAGAAAAATCCACATCTCAGTTCGCTCCTTATCGGGGGTGGCATGGTGGACTTGCCTCATCCCGTCACCTACATAAGAGAGCGTCAACCGTTTTTCCATCCACGCCCCAAAACGAGGTGCCGATGAACTCCCCGATCATACAGCTTCTGGTGCTTGCCGGAATCGCCGTCTTTCTCATCCTGCGGCTGCGCAGCGTATTGGGGACCCGCGAAGGGTTTGAAAAACCGCCCGTCGCGCAACAAGGACGCCCTGCCCCGGCCCGCCGCGATTTCGAGGTGATTGATGGCGGACCCGACCACGACATCATCGACCATGTGCCCGAAGGCAGCGATTCCGCCGATGCTCTGGCCCGGATGAAGCGGGTCGAACCGTCGTTCGGCGTCGGTGATTTCCTCGGCGGCGCACGCGGTGCTTATGAAATGATCCTGATGGGCTTCGAGCGTGGCGATGTGGATGAACTGAAGCCCTTCCTCGATGGCGACGTCTATGAGGCGTTCATCGATGTGGTCGCCCAGCGCGAAGATCAGGGCTTGACCATCGAGGCCGAATTCATCGGTGTGCGTGAAATGACTCTGGATGAGGCGCGTTTTGACGATGACACCGGCCGCGCCGAGATCTCGGTGAAATACGTTGGTGAGCTGACCTCGGTTGTAAAAAACGCCGAAGGGGAGATCATCGAAGGGGATTCCAAGTCGGTCAAAAAGCAGAAAGACGTCTGGACCTATGCCCGTACCATGGGCAGCGATGACCCGAACTGGCAGCTTGTCGCCACGGACTGAGCGTGCGCGGCATCCGGGCCATATGTCTGGCACTGGGCTTCTTTGCAGGAGCGGATGCCGTGGCTGAGACCGAAACAAGCTATGCCATCCTTGGGTTCGAGGATCTGCGCGGCTGGCAGGATGACGATCACGCCGCCGCGCTGACCACGTTCCGCAACACTTGTGGCGATCTGAAAGAACCGGACTGGACCAGTCTGTGCAGCGTGGCCGCCGATGCAGGTGATGCGCGCCAGTTCTTTGAGCTGTTTTTTCGCCCGGTGCTGATCAGAGATGGCGCTGATGGCCTTTTTACAGGGTACTTTGAACCCGAGCTTGACGGCTCACCCGTGCCGACCCCGCGTTTTCGCCATCCGGTCTACAAGATGCCGCCCGAGGCCCGGGTCAACCGCCCTTGGCTGACCCGGCGCGAAATGCTGACCTCTGGGGTCATGCGCGGCCGCGGGCTCGAGATTGCCTGGGTCGATGACCCGGTTGAGCTGTTTTTTCTGCAGGTCCAGGGTTCGGGCCGCATCCGCTATCCCGATGGGCGCTATGTCCGAGTCGGCTATGGCGGTTTCAACGGCCATACCTATCGGTCCATCGGGCAAGAACTGGTCCGGCGCGGAACCTATCAGCCGCACCAGGTGTCGGCGCAAGTGATCAAGAACTGGGTGCGCCGCAATCCCGCGGCTGGGCAAGAGCTGCTGTTTCACAATGATTCTTACGTGTTTTTCCGCGAGGTCAGTGAAGTGCCCGCTGATCGCGGTCCGCTGGGGGCAATGAACCGTTCGATCACAACGATGCGGTCGATTGCCGTTGATCCGGCGTATACCCCCCTCGGCGCGCCGGTTTGGATCGAAAAAGAAGGCCAGGCGCCGATCCGCCGTCTGATGATTGCGCAAGATACCGGTTCGGCCATCAAAGGCGCGCAAAGGGCAGACATCTTCTTTGGCACCGGCGATCAGGCCGGGCGACAAGCCGGCCGGATCAAGGACCCTGGGCGCCTGGTGGTGCTGATGCCGATCCAGCGTGCCTATGCGCTTTTGCCGGACGTCGTGCAATGACCCGGCGCAAACTGCGCCCGGATGAGCTTGAGCTTTGGCAGCAGATCGCGAAATCGGCCGATCCACTCAAGAACCGGCCCCGGACATCTCCGCAATCGACCCTGACCAAACCGAAACCCGCCAATGCCAAGCGGGATCCCATGCCCAGCTTTGATATCGGCGAGACGGCAACCGCCCGGACAGAGACGCATTACCAGCCACAGACAACCTCGGACCGGCTCAAATCCACCCCCGTCAAGATGGACACCAAAGCCTTTGCCCGCCTGAAACGCGGCAAGCTGGTGCCCGAGGCGCGGATTGATCTGCACGGCATGACGCTGGACCGGGCCTTCCCGGCTCTGACCCAGTTCATCCTGTCATCCCAGGCGCGCGGTTTGCGGTTGGTGCTGGTCATCACCGGCAAAGGCCAGCGTGAAGACCCCTATGATCCGATGCCGCGCCGTCGTGGCGTGTTGAAACAACAGGTGCCGCAATGGCTGCGCATGGCGCCTTTGGGTCAGGCCGTTTTGCAGGTATCCGAGGCGCATCGCAAACATGGTGGCGAGGGCGCCTATTACGTCTATCTCCGGCGCTTACGGTAGAAACGGGCGCGCCCTTCCAACGCCGATCGCCACCAAAACCGTCGTGAGAACGAAATACGCAGCCACACCCAGATACTGCGTCTCGATCCCGACACCCGTATCAATCAGTACCCCTGTCAAACCCGGCCCAATGGCCGAACCCAAGACCATGACAGCGGCCGCCATCGCCTTGATCGCGCCCAGGTGCCGCGTGCCGAAAAACTCTGCCCAGAATGCGTTGGGCAACGTGGCGTTTGCGCCGGTCGTCAACGCGATGATCATCAGCCCAGTGAAGGTCGAAAACAGGGTCTGACCCAGCGCAAAAACCACAAACCCCACCACCATGGGCAGTTGAAACCAGGGCATCAGACGCGACGTGCCCAGCCTGTCCAACAGCCACCCGGACACCACCATGGCAAGGACCGACATCGCCGTGTAGGCCGGGAACATCGCCACCAGTTCCAGATGCGCCCAGCCTTTGACCTCGGCAAAATGCACCTGTTGGAAAAAGAACGCCGTGTTGAAGGCGGGCGGGCCCAGGATCGCCGGAACCATGAACCAGAACAGCCCGTGTCTCAGCATGTCACGGCGTTGCCAGTGCCGGCCCTCCATCCCCACGGCATGATCGCTTTTCGCATGGCTTTGCGGTGTCCGCTCTTCCCGCAAAAGCGCCCGCAACAGCGGGATGGCAGCCAGCGTCACGACGGCGGCGATGACCCATAACCAGCGCCAATCCATAAACAGCATCAGCGACACAAAGAGCACTGGCAGGATCGCCTCACCCACGGCAAAGCCCATGCCAGCAACCGACAGCGCCTTGCCGCGTGTTGCCACGAACCAGCGCGACATCGACACAACCGCGATATGGCTGACCATGCCTTGCCCGCAAAAGCGCAGCGCAAAGATCACCACCGGCAGCAGGGCGACCAACGGATTGAGCGCCATCGCCAGGCAGGCCAGCGCCAGAAGGACCAACAGGGCTGTGCCCAGCGCCCGACTGCGGAACTGATCGGTCAGCGCGCCCGACCACAACATCACCACCGCCGACACCCCCGTGCCCAACGTATAAATCCCGCCCCACGCCCCGTGGCTGAGGCCAAAGCCTTCGCGGATCTCTCCGGCAAAGATCGAGATGAAAAAGGTCTGCCCAAAGCTCGACAGAAAGGTCAGCAGCGCCCCGGCGCCAAGCCAGCGCGCATTATCGGCAAGAAAGCGAAGGATGGGCATGATCTGGCTTAGTCCCGCAGCCTTGCGTGCGGCAAGTCACTTTGTCGTCGCAAGCCAATCGACGATGGCCTTCGCGACCTTTTCCGGCGCTTCTTCGTGCAGCAGGTGCCCGTAGCCTTCCATGCTATGCACATGGGCATCCGGCATCCGCGCGGCCGCCTCTACCGCGATCACTGGCGGCACGGTCTTATCATTCCCGCCGGTCAGGAACAGGCAGGGCAGGTCGAGCTTTGGCAAGTCGGCGAGCAACCCGTCCAGCTTCCACGCCGCCATCATCAGTAGGGTGCCGTCCACGTGATCGCGGTTTTGGAATAGCAGCGTGTAGGCTGCGACGCGGTCCTCTGTCACCTTGGATCCAGTGCTTTTCAGCAGGCTGGTCACCCGTCCAGGCGTTGCCAGATTGCGCAGGATGACATCCGTCATGAACGGCGTCATCGCAAACATGCGCGCCATCACGGGAAACATCACGCCGGCCAAGCCGCGAAACGGCGACAGCGCCGGGTTGATACCGATGAGCTTGGGGGTTTCCGGCAGCTTGCCGGTCAGCCGCAGCCCAACCGCCGCCCCGGCGGAATGGCCGATGATCGCGTGCGGCGTCCAACCCTGATCTGCACATAAGCTCGCCAGGTCTTGCGCCATGGTGTCGAGGCCCGAGCGGTGCCGGTTGCCGAGCCGGGTCTCGCCATGCCCGGGCAGATCGAACGCGACAAGGTGATACTGATTGGCAAGCAAAGGCATCAGACTGTGCCAGGAATGGCTGGCGCCGCCCGCCCCGTGCAACAACAAAAGCGTTGGGCCGTCGCCCGTTTCTTCGACATGCCAATCATGGGGTTTGACGCGTATTTGGCTGCAACAGAGCCTGTTTTGCGAAGGCTCACCGTCCGCGGCCAGCATCGATCAACGCTCCAGCGCTGTGTCGATAGCGCGGCTAAGGCCCGCGGCGTCGGCGCGTGGCAGCGGGACATAGGTTGCGCCCAAAGTCGCCGCCAAAGCCTTCAGCTCCGCCTGCGGTCGCACGGAGGTGTCGACCGCGGCCGAGGGCAGGTTCATGGCGCGCAAGACGCGGGCCATCTGCTCGGCATCTTCGCGCGCGGCGGCGCGGCCCGATCGGCCGGGCAAGGCCACATTCGCCCGGCCGTCAGTCAAAAGCGCAATCGATGGCGACAGGCCCTGTCGCATCGCGCGCTGGGCCAGATCGGCGGCGGCCTGCAGACCCGCGGCCAAGGGGGTGCCGCCGCCACCGGGTAATCCGGCCAACCGGCGTTTGGTCTGGACCAAAGACCGCGTTGGCGGCAGCAAAAGCTCGGCGCCGTCGCCCCGGAACGCGATCAGCGCGACGTGGTCGCGCCGGGCATAGGCCTCGGCCAGCATCATTTCGATCGCACCCTTGGCCTCGGCCATGCGCGCCACGGCGGATGATCCAGAGGCATCGACGACAAAGATGATCAGCCGGTCGGACAGTTCCTGAAACCGGCGGATGTGGATGTCCGAAGGGCGGATCAGGATCCCGGTCGCGTCGGGTTGCGCCTGGCGCCGGATCGGCTGCCACGGGGCGGCGGCGCGTAAGGTGGCGACGATGTCGATCCGCTTGTCGCCACCGGGATGACCGGGGCGCGAGGGCAGGGGGCGCCCGCGCCGATTGCCTTTGTGCTTTTTGCCCGCGCCACCGGCACCCTTGCTGCCCTTGGCGCCGCCGGGCTGGGACAGCGCATGCAGCAGGTCTGGCGGGAGCAAAGCCTTGACGGCTTCGATCAGCAATTCATCCGGCAGTTCAAGCTCATTAGTTTGCTGATTGTCCTGGTCCTGTCCGCTTTCCTCGGGGTGATTGGTCTCTGGTTCCGGCTCAGCCTGTTCCTCCGACTCCTGCGGAACAACCGTGGCGCGGTGGCCGTAGACCAGCTGAGCGGCAATCGTCAGGTCGTCGTCGGAAACGGCTTTCCGCCGAGATAGAGCCGCGTGTGCCCGCGCCGCGCGCAAGGCCAGCAGAGGCGCGCGCAGGCTATCGATGCCAAACTGGGCAGCGGCAACGGTGAGGCGTGCCAGCGTTTCATCCGACACCTCAACGGCGGGCAGCAGGCGTCGGGCATCGGCGATATCCGTCGGCTCCAACGCGATTTCGGTCAGCTCCATCGCGCGCAAGCCGTGAAGATCCAGCGAAAAGGCCAGCCGTTCGCGCAGCGTGTGCGGCGCGATCTCGTCAGCATCGACCCCTTCGTCCAACAGGATCAGCGTGTGCAAAGCACCGCTGTCCAAGGCCTGCGCCAGCTTGGCGGCGAGTTCCGCCTCAACCCGTTCCGCCATGGTCAACATCAGTGGCTGACCTGTCGCCAAAAGCCCGGAAGACCGCACCACCCGCCCGGCGGCCAGGGTGCCGGCGATGTCGATACCACCAAACAGCTGCGTGTCACTGATCCCCGGTGCGATCCGCCGCATGGGGGACAAAGCCTCGGGCAGGCCCGTCAGAAAGCCATCGCGCACCGTTCCGGCGCGGGCGCGCAGATGCATACCGCGCAGCCCGTCTGGATCCACCGCAAGCAGCGACAGGGCCAGTTGGCCCGTCACCCACGCCTCGGTGGGGTCCGCCATCATGCAAAGACATCCTCGACGATACGCATCACCCGTGACGTGCTGCCCGCCTCATCCAGCGGATCGCGCCGCAGACGATGGCTGAGCGCCATGGGCGCCACGCTGCGCAGATGCGCGCGCGTCACGGCTTCGGCGCCGTCATATGCGGCCAGCGCCTTGGCGCTGCGCAGCAAGGTCAGCTCACCCCGCAGACCGTCCGAGCCCAGGGTCACACACAGTTGGGCGCAATCGCGCAGTGTATCCTCAGGCGTTTCGATGTCACTCAAAGCGTCACGCGCGGCCAAAATCCGGTTGCGGATCTTGCTGTCCTGCCGACGCCATTTCTTCAGGAATTGCGCTGGATTGGTGTCGAAGGCGGCACGGCGGCGGATCACCTCGATCCGCTCTTCGATATCGGTGGGGGATTTCACTTCGACCGACAGTCCAAACCGATCGAGCAGTTGTGGCCGCAGCTCCCCTTCTTCTGGGTTGCCCGAGCCGACGAGAACAAACCGCGCGTCATGGCGGATCGACAGGCCTTCGCGTTCGATCACGTTTTCACCGGATTGCGCCACGTCGAGCAGCAGGTCGACGATGTGATCCTCAAGCAGGTTGACCTCATCGATATAAAGATACCCGCGGTTGGCTCGGGCCAACAGACCCGGCTCAAAGGCCTTTTCGCCCCGTGTCAGCGCCCG
>JASJCC010000249.1 GCA_030066175.1 Paracoccaceae bacterium
GAGTCGCTGATCTTTGCGCGGTCATTGTGCTGCGTGGATGAGGGACTTTTGGAACACCTCCGCATCAACATTGCCGCCCGATATGGTGCAGATGACGGTGTCTCCTGTGAGCTCCTCTGCGTGGAAGAGGGCGGCGATGTTGATGCGGAGGTGTTCCAAAAGTCCCTCATCCACGCAGCACAATGACCGCGCAAAGATCAGCGACTCAAGAGCCTGAACCGCGCCGCGTACGGCAATCTCTTGTCGCATAGTGGATATTTTGTTATCCGAGCTTGCTGTTGTGGATCCAATTGCCCTCAAGTCGGTGCGCGAGCCAAGCATTTCACTTATGTCGGAGCGATTCCTCTTCTACAATTTCGTTTCCGCCCGCATCGTTCCGAGTTATAATTCTGTGTGAATAGACTGGATGCAAAATTCTTAACAGTTTTTTTCCTAAAGAGGTCAACTCATAGACCACTAGGTAACCACCAATCGATTCATCATCCGTCCTAAAGTAAATTTTTCGAAGAGACACAAGTCCACTATGCTCCAAAATCACAAGAGATTCGCCGTGTTCAAGGTGAAAATTGCTTGGCGATTGAAATGAATTTCTTATTGGAGAATCGTCCTCGTTTTTCTTCATTGCAACAAGGTAAGTTGCTCTTGCGGGCACCGGATAGATTGTCCCGTTCTTTTCATTGAACCATTTAAAAATCGGATCTGTAAAGGCATCCGTGTCGCCAGTTTGCTGATCGTCGAAGTATTCGTTCAACGCTTCAAAATTGTTCTCAATGGTCTCTAAATAAACTCCATCGAGTTCGCCGGGAAAATCGGCGGAACCTGATTCCTTATGATCGGGGACATAGCGTTCAAGCGTTTCAGCTTCTCGTTTGCCAAGCCGACTTAGAATGTCAATAAACACCGCGTAATCGGCTGAGAAATCACTGGGACATTCGGCCAACAACCTCGCCCATGTCTCGGAGATGTTTTCCCCGCTATCGTCCTCGAGAGAGGCGCCTTCCAGCCAGGGAGCGAGAAGTTTCGGAGAGACTGACTGGTTTTCGATTTCTCTCTCAGCTCTTATCTCTTGTGCCCTTATCAGTGTCTTTTTTGCTTGTTCTTCTCGATGAATGTGGAACCTGCGTACTTCGTCGCCAACGGCACCGAGTGATTCCGTGAAAGGACTTATCGCATCAGCCAGCGAAGTTCCTAGTTTTCTACCTGCGTCGCCACTCACCTCCAGTTCGACGCCTTCGGGAGAAGCTTTGAATTTCAAATTCTCATCGTTTGACATTCACGACCCATTCCAAGGAGCACTATGGAATTCGACTACGTTAACAGACCTCAATCGAATGGATTATGACCGAGTATCCAAGATGCCCGTTAAGATGGCAACTGCCACGTTGTCTTGCCGATAATGGTCCTTTTTGTCCGTCCCGAAGTTCCAACTCACAATTAATGACTTAGCATAGTCAAAACCCCCAAGCAAAGTCGAAGGGGTTTTGACAAGTTTCCGACGATCCAAGGTATTAGTTAGTGCATCCGGTGCTGGGTTCAAATGGGACTGCGGGACGCGCAGTCGGGCAGGTGCCCCGACCTCAGTCCAACTTCCGTGCCTCGTCCACCAGCATCACCGGGATGCCGTCGCGGATGGGGTAGGCGAGTTTGGCGGCTTGGCTGATCAGCTCTTGGTGTTCGGCGTCGTAGCGAAGGCCGGTTTGGGTCAGGGGGCAGATCAGGGCTTCGAGCATGTGGCGCTCGGCGCTGTGGGCGTCACTCATTGCACGACCCCGGCTTCGCTGCCGCCCCTCAGGGCGAACTCGATCAGGGTCACCAGGGTCTCCCGCCGGGTCGACAAGGACGGCGCCTCCAGAAGCGCCTGTTTGTCCTCGGGATCAAAGTCCAGAAGCGTCGAGAGCGAGTTGATCAGCAGCTCATCATCCGCCTCTTTCAGCGTGCTCCAATCCGCCGAGAGATCCCGCGCGGCGAAGTAGCGTTCCAAGAGCGTCATGAAGCGATCGCGGTCAAAGCCGGCATCGCCTTCGGCACCCGCGAGGTCACGCTCAAACCCGTCCCAGGTCACCTCACAGCGCCGGTAGGGCGTAAACCCCTCCACCTCGCGCGCAATGCGAAACCGCGAGATGCCCGCCAGCGTGATCATATACCGCCCGTCTTCGGTCTCGGAAAACTGCGTGATCCGCCCGGCACAGCCGATCCGGTGCAGCCCATGTCCCTCGCGCCCCGGCACCTCGTTCGGCTGCACCATCCCGATCAGCCGCGTATCGGTGCGCAGCGCATCATCCAGCATCGCCAGATAGCGCGGCTCAAAGATGTTCAGCGGCAGCCGCGCGCGCGGCAGCAAGAGCGCCCCGGGCAGCGGGAACACCGGGATCACATCCGGCAGATCGGTCATACGTGTCATATCAAACCAGCTAGCCCAGCGGGCCCGTCAGGCAAATATCATCGAGCTCAGGCGCCGCCGCCCGTTCAGCACCACCGGATCGTTCGGCTTCATCGCCTCGAAGATGGTGAAAAGCTGCGCCTTGGCGGCGCCCTCGTTCCACTCCCGGTCGCGCCGGAAGAGCTCAAGCAGGTGGTCCACCGCCGCCTCCGCATCGCCCTGGGCATAGAGCGCCTGCGCCAGATCGTGCCGCGCCTGGTGGTTATCCGGATCCGCCTCAACCGCCGCGGTCAGCTCGCCCACAGGCCCCGCATCCGCCGCCTGCTTGGCCAACTGCAACTGCGCCAAAGCCGCTTCGATCTCGGGCGCCTCGGAAATCTCCGCCGGCGCGCCGTTCAGGATCGCCTCGGCCTGCTCCAGGTCGTCCATCGCCAGATGCGCCCGCGCCATGCCCGCATAGGCCGCCGCATTATCGGGCGCCTCGCCTAGAATGGCCGCAAAGGTCTGCGCCGCATCCACCGCCGCCCCCTGCTCCAGCATCTCTTCCGCCGCCGCCAAGGCCTCCTCGAGCCCGCCACCGGAAGCCTCACCCCCAGCCGCCTGCACCACCCGGTCGACAAACGCGGTGATCTCCGATTGCGGCACCGCGCCCTGGAACCCATCCACCGGCTGCCCCTGCCAGAACGCATAGACCGTCGGGATCGACTGGATGCGCAACTGCCCCGCGATCATCTGCGCCTCATCGACATTGACCTTGGCCATCCTGACCGCCCCGCCCGCAGCCTTCACCGCCTCCTCGAGCATCGGCCCCAGGGTCTTGCACGGCCCGCACCACGGCGCCCAGAAATCCACGATCACCGGCACGGTCATCGACGCATCGACCACCTCGGCCATGAAATCCGCTTCCGAGACATCCTTGATCAGATCACCCGCCGGCGCCTGCGCCCCGCCACCCAGTTCCAACATCCTCGCCTCCATCGGCCGTCATTGCTTGCTAGGCTAGATGGCCCACCGACAGGTCAGTTGCAAGCCCCGCCCCAGACTCGATCCGGGCCCCACCCGCTCATCCCGCCCCGGACCTGATCCGGGGCCTACCCCAGACCTGATCCCCAAGCCAGCCCCGGACTTGATCGGGGAGCCTGCCCCGGACTTGATCCGGGGCCCCGGGCTTGACTCGGGGCCTCCACTCTCTCCACACGCCCCGGACGTGATCCGGGGCCTAGCGCCACAAGCCCCGCACGCCCCGGACGTGATCCGGGGCCTCGCCCCCAAAGCCACGCATGCACCACGCCCGACCTCGGGAGGGCGCTAACAAACGCGAACCAGTTGCTCTCCAAAGCACCAATGCGGCACACACCGCCCGCCAATCACCAAATGCCCTCATGGGGGAGATCGGGCAGGACGCCTCCGCGCCGGTTCCGAAAAACGGTCAAAGCCGTGCAATGCCGATGCGACGGGGCTTACTCCGCGATGTCCTTCACCCGCTGCTTCACACGCCAGACAACGTAATCAAGCGCCTGCTTCACCGGGTAATCCGCCCCATGCGTGCTGGCCAGCGCAGCCGCCATATGCGGTTGCAAGGCCGTCACCAGCTGCGGAAAGGTTGCCGCCACGAAAGGCGCCGACACCTTGGCCGCATCCTGCAAGACAACGCCCACCGCCGCCGCGCGGCTGTCACCCGCCAGATCGTCCGCCAGCCCACCGCGCTCTTGTATCAAAGCCTCGCGCACCGCGCGGTTGATCAGGTTGTCCAGACTGTCCCGCTCCACCGACAAGGCCCGTAGCGCTGCCGCCGTCTCACCCGCCGTCTGCTCGTGCAAGGCGCGGAACTCCGTAAACACTTCCTCCACGATCAGCCGCGTCTGTTCTTCCAACGCAGTCAGGAAAGCCGCCATCCGAGCGCGGTCCAACTCCGCCTTTTGCCGGTCCACCGGGTCATCCCGCACCGCATCCAGCGCCGCCAGATCAGGGTGTCCTGAGATAAAGGCGTTGTGCACCTGCACCAACGCCTCCATCCCATCGCGCAAATCGCCAGGCAGTTTGGGCTGGTCATCCAGCGCCGTGCCCGAGCGGTCTGCATCCGACACCAGCTCCAGCCGCAGCTTGTTCCCCGCATTCCATAGCACAGGGGGCAAAACCTGATCAGCGTTTGCCCCAAGCGCACCTTCGTATCGCGACAACATGCGATGCACCCGCGTATAGCCAACCGCTTGTTCCCCAGTGGGGCAAATCTCCATGACCTCGGCAACATCCTGCCGCAGGATCGCGTGCAACAGAGCCGTCTGCCTGTCATGGTCAGACGACGGCAACGACAGCGTCAACCTGCCCTCAGCGTTTACGTCAAAGGCAAACCCGACACGGTTCTGATCCGGCAGGGCCTCCACCTCTACCGGCGGCTGCCAATCCGCCAGATAGGCAAACAACGTCACCGCCCGCTCTTTGTTGTCCTTGATCTCAGCAATCCGCGCGATCTCCGGGTCAACCTCACAAGCGGCGCAGCCGTCGAACGTCAAGCCAAGTCCAGTCGGTGCCTCGGCCAGATTTAGCAACCGAAGCAGGGGAAGCAGAACTACCACGCTTGAGTTGGTTAGCCAAAGCTCCTTCAGCCCCGTCAGGCCCGACAGCGGTGCCAAGTCCATAACATCTGTGCCGCTCAGCCCCAGTCGCGTCAAACCCGTGAGGTCCGACAGTGGCGTCAAGTCCGTCACGCGTGTGTTAGACAGTCCCAGCGTCGTCAGCCGCGTCAGGCCCGTCAGCGGCGTCAGGTCCATCACGCGCGTGTCGGTCAACCCCAGCCCCGTCAGCAACGTCAGGCCCGACAGCGGCGAAAGATTGGTCACGCCGGTACCGTTCAGCTCCAGCTTATTCAGCCCCT
>JASJCC010000248.1 GCA_030066175.1 Paracoccaceae bacterium
ACGGCAGGTGCAGCGTTTGTTCCTGCGCAAGTCAGAAAGGATGTCATCATGTTCTCGGCCCCACCAATTGGTACCGTCTGCCCTTTTGCCGGCCAAGTTGACCCGATTGAGGGCGCAAAAAACGACCTGTGGGGCAACCTGCCTTGCGCAGGAACAAACGCTGCACCTGCCGTAACGGCGGAAAGCCCAATCAACCATCTTGAAAGCCAGGGATGGATGCTTTGTGACGGGCGTTATCTGAACGCCCACTCCTACACGGAACTTTATGCTGTCCTTGGATCACTCTATGGTGAGAAGGGGTCTGGAAGCGATCTGACGTTCCGAATTCCAGACTATCGCGGTCTGTTTTTACGTGGTCTGGATGCTGGGGCAGGCATGGACCCGGACGCCAAGACCCGCCAAAACCCCACGGGAAACAACGATGCCAACGTGGTCGGTTCCCTGCAATGCGATACGATGCAGGAGCACACTCACACCTACGATGTGACTCAACCATCGGGCATTTCACAACAGGGCAGTGCCGCAGGAACAAATGTGACGAGCAAGTCCACAAGCTCGCCCGAGTCACCAGCCCGCACTTCGACTGAAACGCGCCCAAAGAATATCGCCGTAAATTACATCATCAAGTTCCGCTGAAATCAGCGGCTGAACGCAATCCTACCACTAGATAAGGGAGCGAACCCATGTCCAGCTACATTCTTCTCTGGCAAGGCAGCTGTAGCCCTGCACAGAACACTGAAAAGATCTCAGTCCCAAAAGGCAAAGTGGTCTATCTGACCCGTCCGCCGCAATTCCACGATGTCGGCATTGAGGTCACCAACTGCACGCAAAAAGTCACTTACTTGATGGAAGCGGGCGGACAAGGCAACACCATCAGGATCTCTGCAGAAGATAAAGACGTGCTGTGTTTCACGGCGCGCACATCCAACAAGATCAATTCCGTTTTGATCGACGTAAAGAGCCGCCGTTAGGCGCGGACCACCGGACGCCAGCAAAGTGCACAGTGTGGTAGTATCGAACTGCCAGACCGATGAGCCGATCGCGGCTCTTTATCCATCGCGTGCTCGCCACACGCTATTCGCGAGGATGGTTACAATCAGGCAGAGCCACTGTACCCAACGATCTTTGAAAGGAAAATTACGATGCCAATCGATCGAAAATACACCGGATATCGGGATTCGGACTCAAAGGGCTATAACGGCATAAGCGCAGGTATCGAATACACAAAGCCTGAAAGCGTCTGCAACCAAACAAACACCTGGATCGGCACGGACAACGTGGAAAAGATGATCTGGGTGCAGATTGGGTGGGCCTATGAGATGAAGCCGTCCAAGCGCGTTGCGAACTATGCCGAGGTGCATCGACATGACGGCGGTTACAACATCTACTACTTCACGCCGATCACAAGCGGCGATACCTACGAAATCAAAGAAGATGCAAACAATGCTGTATGGAATATCGGCGGCAGCCAGGTGCATTCAGAAAGCTGGTCAGGCATCGTTGGAACCAACGTAATGCCAAACGCACAATATACTGTGGAAGTCTTTGAGGCAGCTTGCGACTATGTCCCCGGGTCGAGCACAGACAAGAACTACTATACGGATATTCAGACCAGAGCCACAGGAGGCGCTTTTGCCAATGCAACCCTGGCAACAAACCAAACAGACGATCCAAACGGAAATGCGGAAAAGAACACCGGCTCCGGAGACATGTGGATGGCCGTTTGGGACACCCGAGCCGCAGGCACAATGAGCGGCGGTGGCACCCATTCCGCCGGGGTTCAATCCCAAGCGGCCACACCTTCACTCACCTGGCGAGAGGTAGCGGACGCCGGTGCCCCTGACGCTGCGGCAAACGCGCTGGGGCGTCACAGCCGCACAGGCGCAGAGGCTCTCGCGGCCGAACCGAAAACCGTGGAAGTCAGCGACTCGTTTGCGTTTGGCGCCGCCGGGGTTGGACCGACACATCACCTTAGCCTAACGAACGTCGAAGTCGCTTTGGACCAAGACGAAGGTCAACGCAGCGCAAAAGTCGAGATTGATCTCTTTCTACATCCCGTGTCCCAAGGGATCGTCAGCGCCGCAACGCGCTCAAAGGCTGAGTGGATCGCGCCGTCGGCTCAGTTTTCACCCGCCGATCCGGAGGCCGAGTTGGACAGGCTGGGCATGTCTGCGTCATACGATTCAAACGCTCAGCCACAAATGAAAGTCGAGGACGTCCTTGCCGCTATCTGGGATGGCATGGGCATATCGCCAGACGACGCTGGTCATATCGTCATGCGACCGCGCATCATCGCGCCCACATATCCAAAAACCCTGGTCAAAGGTGAGCTGGTGCCGGAACGGCCCCAAGGGCTTTACTGGATTGTCGAAGTGCGCGGTACCTTGGTGCACGAAATCGTGGCCCCTGGGGGAGAACACATTGGCCATCAAACCGGAATGGTCGTCCTCGTTGATGACGCAAAGGGGGACGCGTTTTACGGGGTCGGGCTGCCCTGAACTCGAACTTTGCCGACCGATTGCCAAGGCGAGTTGCATTGATCATTGGCGCCCGATCAGCCCAATTCTGCAATGCAGCTCGCCAACACGCAATCACGGTGCGAAACGTCTTTCTCACAAGAGACGATTGGATTGGAAGAGAAGATGTTTATCGTAGACTATCGCGGAGATCAGAAATCCACGCCTTTCATTATTCAAATCAAAAACAACTCCGGTTCTCAGTTTTTCTTTACATGCTTCTTGAAGGTGCCATCGAATGCGCCCGGCGACACGCGTGAACTGGCTTGGTTTGCAAAACAGTTGGCCACGTCAACAAGCGGCTATTTTACCTGGCACCAGACATATGACTTGATGTGGGCCGACACGGGTCCGCTCGCCGTCGGGAAAATCGTGCGCCCAGGACAAGTCATTTCATCACAGCTAAATGCGCACAACGAAGCAACGTTGACAAAAAAGACTGGAGCCTATCAGTTCGACAACGTCACAAATGGCGCGGCAGGCAAGCTGACCGTCAAGACCGATGGCACAATCCCAAACAATTCCGTTTCGGTGGGTATTGGGATGAGCCAACAACCCACAGCTGCTGTGCAAGCCACGCCAAACAATGCCTCGATTTTCTCACCTGCGACCCCACCGTCCTATTCTGTTGCGTTTTCGACCTCGAAGATATCCAAGGGTCAGGTGCTCGACCTAAGCACCCTTTCCAGCGCAACGTGCCACATCAAGTTTCCAAGCAATCAGCATGGCGCGATCGCCGAACTGCAAGACGGCAACACTTGGAAAGTCACATACAAAGCAGATTTGACGATCTAAGGGCCGAAGCCTACCAGTGATCACGGCACAAAGAGCAACTTTTGCCAGCGAAATTGGCCGCTTTCAGTTTGCACCCTCGTTACCACGTTTACCCAATTGCCAAGCGGACCTGGCCTGTCCAAATTGTAGCTGCGCAATTGAGCGCACAGATGCCAGCATCCCGGTTAAGACGCTTTCACTATGCTAATTCTCGAACGTGAAGCTCGATTATCCATTGGCGCCGTTATCAAAACCGACAGGTTAATCGCTGGTACCCGCGGCCGGACTCGAACCGGCACGGCATTCCTGCCTGGGGATTTTAAGTCCCCTGTGTCTACCATTCCACCACGCGGGCCAGCGGCGGCGACAATAGCTGTCTTGTTTGCGGTGTAAACCGGCTAGCCCCCGCCAGGGCGCGTATGGTCAGAGCTCGTCACCTGTTGGCTTCAGAAGGAACCGTTCGCTCATCCACGGGTTCAGGGCGACGGCGGCGCGCAGGATGGCCTGAGCCTCTTCGTCACGCCCCAGCGCCAAAAGCGTCAGCCCCTTGCCCGACAACGCCCCCAGATGCCGCGGGTTGATCGACAGCGCCTGATCCAGATCGGGCAACGCGGCCAAGTAGTTTTCGCTCAGGAAATGCACAAAGGCTCGCTGGTTATAGCCTTCAGCATAGAACGGGCAGTAGCTCACCAGCCGGTTCAGCCGGTCCATCGCAAAGGCGTAATCGCCATAGCCGCGGGCGCGCATCGCCTCGTCCAGCATCCCCTGGCTCGGCTCATCCGGCGCGTCGGTCCAGTACTGCCACATCTGGTTGCTGATCGCCCGCCCTTCCATATCGTTCTCGGCGCTCTGCAACGCCTCGTAAAGCGCATCCAAGGCGCGTGTGTGATCCGGGGCGACGGGGCAGCCATCCGCCAGCGCAGCGCCGGGGGACAGCAACATCAGGGCAAGAAGGGCATGTCTCATAGGCTTAACCTGCGCCCCGACCCCCGCGGGTCAAGTCACATCGGCGAGACCGTCCTCCTTCACCGCCTGCATTGCCACATAGGTTGAGGTCGCCGCCACCCCCGGCAGGGTCGAGATCTTTTCCGCCAGCACCCGGCGATAGGCCCGCATATCCGCCACCCGCACCTTGAGCAGATAGTCAAAATTGCCGGCGATCAGATGCGCCTGTTCGATCTCGGGCATCGCGGCCACGGCGGTGTTGAACGCCTCCAACGCGGCCTCGCGGGTGTCTTGTAGTTTCACCTCGACAAAGGCCACGTGGTCGAGCCCCAGCTGGATCGGGTCAAGGATGGCGCGATAGCCGCGGATCACGCCGGTGTCCTCCAACCGCCGCAGCCGCGTCTGGGTGGGGGATTTCGACAGGCCAATGCGGCGCGCAAGGTCGGTGACCGACAGCCGCCCGTCTTCCGCCAGCACGGTCAGAATCGCCTGATCAAAACGGTCAAGATCGTTTTGCATCGGTTTACCCCTCACTTTCGGGCGATCCGGCCTGACGGAACTTCATCTTCAGGCCAAAAACCCGCCAATTTCGCCGTATCATAGGGCATTCGCCCGGAGGTACCATGCCCAAAGACAGCCCCCAAGACCTGCGCCATCTGATCGACACCGCCACCTATGCGGACGAAGCCGCCACTCTTGCGCGCTTGCGCACAGAAGTGGGCCTGACACCCGAGGATCGCGCGCAAATCACCGACCGTGCCACACAGCTTGTGCGTGACATCCGCGGCACCACCCGCCCCGGGCTGATGGAAGTCTTCCTCGCCGAATATGGCCTCTCAACTGACGAAGGCGTCGCGCTGATGTGCCTGGCCGAGGCGCTCTTGCGCGTGCCCGATGCCGACACCATCGACGCGCTGATCGAGGACAAGATTGCCCCCTCCGACTGGGGCCGCCACATGGGCCAATCCACCTCGCCGCTGGTCAATGCCTCGACCTGGGCGCTGATGCTGACGGGC
>JASJCC010000247.1 GCA_030066175.1 Paracoccaceae bacterium
CCGGACCAGGGCGCAAAGCCCCAGCCGAGGATCGCGCCGACATCGCCTTCGCGGATGTCCATCAGCACGCCTTCCTCCAGCGCGCGCACTGCTTCGAGCACTTGGGCAAAGAGTAACCGGTGCTGCACCTCGGTAAGATCCGGTTGGCTGTCGGTATGTGGGTATTGACCGGCAACGGCCGTCGACAGGCCCTGGCGTTTGCCCTTGTCGTCGTAATCGTAGAACCCGGCTGCGGATTTGCGGCCCAAGCGCCCTTCGGCTTCCATCCAAAAGATCACCTCGTCCACGGCGCCGTCGGGATAGGCGTCGCCCATCGCGGCCTTCGTCGCCCGCGCGATCTTGGCGCCGAGGTCGATCGAGGTTTCGTCCACAAGCTGTAGCGGCCCCAGCGGCATGCCGACAAGCTTGGCGGCGTTCTCGATCAGCGCCGGCGCCACGCCCTCGGCCACCATGCGGATGCCTTCGTTGATATAAGGGATGATGCAGCGGTTGGCGTAGAAGAAGCGCGCGTCATTGACCACGATCGGTGTCTTGCGGATCTGGCGCACGTAGTCGAGCGCCTTGGCCACGGCGCGGTCGCCCGTTGCCTTGCCCTTGATGATCTCAACCAGCATCATCCGTTCCACGGGGGAAAAGAAGTGGATGCCGATGAACTGCTCGGGACGGGTGCTGGCCTTGGCGAGATCCGAGATCGGCAGGGTCGAGGTGTTGGTGGCGAAGATGCAGTCCTCGCCGATCACCGCCTCGACCTTCGCGGTCACTTCGGCCTTGATCTTGGGGTCTTCGAACACCGCTTCGATGATCAGATCACAGCCCGCGAGGGCCGCGTAATCGGTGGTCGCCGTGATCCGCGCCAGCATCGCCTCTTTCTTTTCCGGCGTTGCCTTTTTGCGGGCGATGCCCTTGTCCATATAGGCCTCGGTATAGGCCTTGCCCTTGTCGGCGGCGGCCTGGTCGCGGTCCAACAGGACCACCTCCATCCCCGCCTGCGCGCTGACCAGAGCGATGCCCGCGCCCATCATGCCGGCGCCCAGAACGCCGACCTTTTGCACCTTTTGGTCGGGCACATCGGTGGGGCGTACGGCGCCTTTTTCCAGTGCTTCCTTGTTGATGAAGAGTGAGCGGATCATCGCGCCCGACGAGGGGTTCATCAGCACATTGGTGAACCAGCGCGCCTCGATCTGAAGTGCTGTGTCAAAGGGCACCAGCGCGCCTTCGTAAACGGCGCTCAGCAGCGCCTTGGCCGCCGGGTAGACGCCTTTGGTCTTGCCGTTGACCATGGCCGAGGCGCCAACGAAGGTCATGAAGCCTGCGGGGTGATAGGGCGCGCCGCCGGGCATTTTATAGCCCTTGGCGTCCCACGGTTTGACCAGGTCGGCGTCCTTGGCGTTCAGCACCCAGTCGCGGGCCGCGGCCAAAGGATCATCGGCCACTTCGTCGATGATACCAGCCCGTTGCGCCTTGACCGGATCGCTCAGCTTGCCCTCCAAGAGGAAGGGCGAGGCCGCCATCGCGCCCATCTTGCGCACCACCCGCGTGGTGCCGCCGGCGCCGGGGAAGATACCGACCATAATCTCCGGCAGGCCGATCTTGGCCTTTGGGTTGGGGGCGGCAAAGATGCGGTGTGTGGAGAGCGGGATTTCCAGACCAATCCCAAGGGCGGTGCCGGGCAGGACGGTGGCAATCGGCTTGCCGCCTTTCAGGGTCTTGGGGTCCATGCCGGCGCGTTCGATTTTCCTCATGATCCGATGCGCGTTCATGATGCCCTCAAAGAGGCCGCGCGCGGGATCGTCGCCGGCCATTTCCTTCATCTTGGCGATCACGTTCAGGTCCATCCCGCCGGCAAAGCTGTCTTTGCCCGAGGTGATGACGACCCCTTTGACCGCCTCATCGGCCAAAGCGTCGTCGATCAACGCTTCGAGCACGTCCCACGCCTCGAGCGTCATGACGTTCATCGATTTGCCGGGCACGTCCCAGGTGATGATGGCGACACCGTCGTCGCCGGTTTGCATGGTGAAATCAGTCATCACGTGTCTCTACTGTTTGTGGATGTGTTTGTGTTGTTGTCGTCATTCGCCGGTGTGATCCCAAACGCCTTTAGATGTTCGGGCGCGTCGGAAATGGCGTATTGGCTGAACGCCACGCGCCAGACGCCATCGCGGCGTTTCAGCACGGAAAACGCGGGGTAGGGCGCGCGCAGCAAAACGCTGCCCGTCATCAGGCGCGATTGATGGGTGGCGGCGATGGTGTCGGGATCGCGGTATTTGGCCTCGATGCAGTGGCGTTCCAGCGAGGTCACACCAAGCGATCGGAAATAGCCTTGTAACGAGGTGAAGAGGCTGCGCAGATCCTCGAGCGTTTCCAGATGGCGCTGGCCTTCAAAGGTTTCGATGTCCTGCGGCAGCTCAAAGCATTCGGCAAAGCTGTCGAAATCGCCGCTGATAAACGCTTCTCCGGTCTTGCGCAGAAGATAGTCTGAAATCTCGGCCGGATCGCGTTCTGCGGGGGTATCGTCGAACGGCTTGCGATTGCTGTCAGAGCTCATGCGTCACGGCCCCTCTGCGATGTCCGAACCGTCACGACGGGAAAAGCGCATGACGCCATTTTCCGCCTCGACCTTCATGTCGATGTCGGAATACCAGCCGGTCTCGGTTGCTGTCCGCGTGCCCACGACGATGAACGCACCGGGGGCGTTGGAAAGGTTGAGGATATGGTGGCCATTGGCGTCGCCGGCCGGAAAGGCGCAGCAATCCCCGACTTTTAGGCCCGTGTCGCCATGATCATCGCGCAGGGTCAAGTTGCCCTCGGTGACCACCAGAAATTCGTCCTGCCGTTCGTGCCAATGCCTCAGCGACGACATCGCCCCAGGGTCAAGCTGCACGAGGTTCACCCCGAATTGCGTCAGCCCCGCCGCATCGCCCAGCCGCGTCTGGTGCCGGCCGTCAAACTGGCGGTCATAAGGGCTGGGATAAGCCGAGCCGTTTGTGCTGGGCAGCGCGGCGATGTCGATCCGGGGCATTACGGCGTCTCCTGCTGCGCCGCGGTACGGTCAGACCAGTTGAGATGGCCAAGCGCGTTCATCACACTTGAGACTCGCCAATGGCCTTCAGCGTCGCGTTGCAACGTCATCGAGGATTCGTAAGGCGGCACGACAAATTCCGCGCTGCGCAGAATGTAGGTGGAATAGACGCCGATCATCTGATCCCCGCCCACCATCTTGGCGGATTTCGCGTGCCGCACCATGTCGCTGACGCCGTGGATGCGGAACTCGGACATATAAAGCTCAAAATCCGCCTTCAGCTCTTCCACCGTCTTGTGCACGTCGGTGCCCTTGCGGGTGATGAAGGTCAGGGGCAGGCTGACAATGTTGCGCCAGGCCTCGAAATCGCCGGTCAGCAGGATCTGGTTGAGGTGGTTCAGAAACACCTGAAGCCGGGCAACCTGCGCGTCATCTTCGCCGGTGGGGGCGTTTTCGCGCGGGTGCTTGATGCAGATATCGGTGGGCAGAACCGGCCAATCCGCGTCGCGCAGCGAGGCGCAACTGCTGCGGATCCGCCAGATGCCTTGCGTCTCGGTCCAATTCATCCGGACAAGGTATGGCGGCAGGGCAAGCTCGTTTCCGCGATAGAGCATCACCGAGTTGAACCCTTCGATCTCAGAGTCCGAGACAAACCCGGCACTGGCGCAGCGCCGCTCCATCCGCGTGATGCCGCGATCCCGCAGGGTTTGCCGATAGGCGTGCATGCCAGCGCGCAGATCGTTTTCGGTTTCATAGACGAGGCGCACATCGCTGGTCTGGACCTGGTAGGGTAGCTGGATCCCCTCGACAAACCTGTCGAGGTCCTCCGCCATCAGGGACGTCGTCAACAAGTCGAGGTTCGATTGATAGATCGCTTTTGCCGATTGATGCTGCACAACCTTCCCCTCTTTGTCACAAGTGCCCTGGCTTCTACTCTACACCGACCGCGGCCCCATTGCGTCAGACGCGTTCGATGATCGTGGCCGCCCCCATGCCCGAGGCAATACAAAGCGTGGCAAGCCCGGTGCCCTTGCCGGTGCGCTCCAGTTCATCCAGCAGGGTGCCGATGATGATCGCGCCTGTCGCGCCCAGTGGGTGGCCCATGGCGATCGAGCCGCCATTCACGTTGACTTTGTCACTGTCGACGTTGAACGCCTGCATAAAGCGCAGCACAACGCTGGCAAACGCCTCGTTGACCTCGAAAAGATCGATATCCGAGATGTTCATGCCGCTGTCGGCGAGGATCTTTTCGGTCACCGGCACCGGGCCGGTCAGCATGATCGTCGGATCGGTGCCGATCTTGGCGGTCGCCTTGATCCGCGCCCGCGGCGTCAGCCCGTGCTTTTCACCGAATTCCTTGTTGCCGATCAGCAAGGCTGCCGCCCCATCGACGATACCAGACGAGTTGCCGGCATGGTGGATGTGGTTGATCCGCTCCAGATGCGGGTATTTCATCAGGGCGACGTTATCAAAGCCCGGCATCACCTCACCCATATCCTTGAACGAGGCTTTCAGGGCACCCAGGCTCTGCATATCGGTGCCCGGGCGCATGTATTCGTCGTGATCAAGGATCGGCAGACCGTTCTGGTCGCGCACTGTGACCACCGACTTGGCAAAGCGGTTGTCATCCCAAGCCGCCTTGGCCCGGCGCTGGGATTCCACGGCTAAGGCATCCGCATCGTCGCGCGAAAAGCCGTATTCCGTGGCGATGATATCGGCGCTGATGCCCTGCGGGACAAAATAGCTCTCCATCGCCAGGCTCGGGTCCACGGCGATCGCCGCACCGTCGCTGCCCATCGCCACGCGGCCCATCATCTCGACCCCACCGGCGATATAGGCCTCCCCCGCGCCGCCCCGCACCTGGTTGGCGGCGAGGTTCACCGCCTCCATGCCCGAAGCGCAAAAGCGGTTGATCGCCAGGCCGGGGATCGACTCATCAAGATCCGAGGCCAGCACCGCACTGCGCGCCAGGCACCCGCCTTGTTCGCCGACCTGGGTGACATTGCCCCAGATCACGTCCTCGACCGCGTGGCCGTCCAAGCCGTTGCGCTCTTTCAGGGCGTTCAGCACCTGCACCGACAGCCGCGCGGCGGTCACTTCGTGCAAGCTGCCATCCTTGCGGCCCTTGCCGCGCGGGGTGCGCACGGCGTCGTAGATATAGGCGTCAGACATTGTCGTCTCCTTCGTCTCAGGCGCGGTCAG
>JASJCC010000067.1 GCA_030066175.1 Paracoccaceae bacterium
GTCGCGCGGCGCCACACATTGCACCTTTGTCGATGATGGCCGCGCGACAGCGCCTCGAGCCCTAGCGCGCCGGTACCGGCAAAGAGGTCAAGCACGCTTGTGCCGTCAAACGGATCACCAAAGCGCCCGCCCGCGAGCATGTTGAACAGCGCCTCGCGCACGCGGTCGGTGGTGGGGCGCAAATGGGCGCCGGCATCGCCTTTGCCAACCTCGGCCAGAGGCCGGCCACGGAACGCGCCTGCGATGATCCTCACGCTTTCAAGAGCGCTTTGAGATCGGCGCCGGGATTCGCGACGATCTCAGGATCGGGAGATTTTCCCGCCTCTATCAGGCGTTTGCCGACCATATAGGCGCGCGGGTCGTTCATCGCGTCGAGCGCCAGCAGGCGGTCACCTTGGTAGTACCAATGGGACCGGGCCGCGCCGCTGTCACGCACCACGACGCGGTCATAGCCGGTGTTCAGCCCGGCGATCTGCAGCTTGACGTCATACTGGTCCGACCAGAACCAGGGTTTCGGCTGATAGGGCGCCTCGGCCCCCATGATGTTGTCGGCCACCGCCTCGGCCATGTCGATGGCGTTGCCGACGCTTTCCAGCCGCATCTGACCCTCGGGTCCGGGGAAGGAGGCGCAATCGCCCGCGGCCCAGATCTGTGGGTCGGAGGTGCGGCCATAAGCGTCGGTGGCAATGCCGTTGTCGATCGTCAGCCCCGCGGCCTCGGCCAGGGTGGTGGCGGGGGCGATGCCGATGCCGGCGATGACAAAATCCAGATCGAGTGTGGTGCCGTCTGTCAGCTCGGCCCCGGTGACCTCGGTGTCGCCCAGCAGGCGCGTCAGCCCCACACCTTCGCGGATCGTCACGCCGTGACCCTCGTGCAGCGCGCGGAAGTAGTCCGAGGTCTCGGCGCAGGCGACGCGTTGCAGGATGCGGTCGGCCATTTCGACCAGCGTCACCTGCAGCCCCAGCTTGGCGGCCACCGCCGCGGCCTCAAGCCCGATATAGCCGCCGCCGACGATCAGCACCCGCGCGCCTTTGACAAAGCGTTTCTTCTTCTCATCGATATCCGACATGGTGCGGGCCACGAACACGCCCTCCAACAGCCCGCCGATGGCCGGGGGCAGGCGGCGCGGCACCGCGCCGGTGCAAAGCACCAGGTGGTCATAGTCCCAGCTGTGGCCCGCCGCGATCACCTTGTGATCGGCGCGGTCGATGCTGACGGCGGTGGCGTCGGTGTGCAGGGCGATGTGGTTATCGGCGTAATAGCTGGCGGGGCGCAGGAACAGCCGGTCCGCCTCCATTTCACCCAGCAGATAGGCCTTGGAGAGCGGCGGGCGCTGATAGGGCGGCACGTGTTCTTCGCCGATCAGCGTGACATCGCCGGTGAACCCCTTGGACCGCAGACGCGCCACCAGTGAGGCCCCTGCCTGCCCCGCGCCGATCACCACCACTTTGCTCATCCCCGCCCACCTTTCGATTTCTGCGTGGTTTTCCCAAACGCGACCCTATATCTGCCGTATCGCAAAACGCAATTCAGGGAGCGACAGAAAGATGGCCATTTCCGCAGGGGACAAACTGCCCGAAGCCACGCTGATCCAGATGGGCGAGAACGGCCCCGAAGAGGTGGTCCTGGCCGACCGCCTGGCCGGGCGCAAAGTGGTGATCTTTGCCGTGCCCGGCGCTTACACGCCGACCTGCCATTCGGCACATGTGCCGAGCTTTATCCGCACCAAGGACGATTTCGACGCCAAAGGTGTGGATGAGATCATCTGCATCTCGGTCAACGATCCGTTTGTGATGAAATCCTGGGGCGAGGCGACCGGCGCCACCGCGGCCGGGCTGACCATGCTGTCGGACGCCGAATCGGGGTTCACCAAGGCGATTGGGATGGATTTCAGCGCCCCGCCGGCCGGGTTGATCGCGCGGTCCAAGCGTTATGCGATGTATGTCGAGGACGGCACGGTGAAAGTGCTGCACGAGGAAGAAAGCCCGGGCACCTGCGAAGTGTCGGGTGGCGAGTCGATGCTGGCAGCGGTCTGAGCGGCGCTCAGGCGATTTTCAGGCCGAGCGGTTTTTCAAACCGCAGCACCTCCAGCGCAAATGGCCCGGTCGACGTGTCGAGCTGCGTCGTCCGGCGGCCTTTGTTCTGCCAGCCGGTCTTTTCATAGAAACGGACGGCGCGGTCGTTGCCGATCGCGCAATCCAGCCAGGCCGTGTGGTGCCCGTTTTCCAGCATGCGCCCTTCGGCATCGGCGATCAGCGTCTGGGCGACACCGGTGCCGCGGGCAAGATTGGCGACGTACATCTGGTAAAGCTCATCCCGCCGCACCATGCAGAAACCCATCACGTCGCCGCCCAGCACGGCGACACGTGTGTCTGCGAGGTTTGCCTTTGCGCGTTGGAGGAACTCTTCGGGTGTGCGCCGACGCGTCAACTCTTCGGGAACAAGCGCCGCATGGGTCGCGTGCCATCCGGCGTGCCAGATCGCGACGATCTGGGGAACGAGCTGTGGCGACGCGGTATCAAGCCTGTGCTGCATGGCCAGAGGCTAGCGCCACGACACGCAGCGCTGCAAGGGCCGTCAAAGGCTGTCGAGTTTGCGGGCCAGCTTGGCATCCAGCGATGACAACCCGCCCACGTCATGCGTCGACAGGGTGACCGTCACGGTCTTGTAGACGTTGAACCATTCCGGGTGGTGGTTCCATTTCTCGGCCCAGAGCGCGGCGCGGGTCATCCAGCCGAACGCTTCGGTGAAATCCTGGAAGACGAAGGTCTTGGTGATGGCGTCGCGGCCTTCGACCATTTCCCAACCGCTGGCCAGTAGGGGTTCCAGCACGGTCTTGCGGGCGGTGTCAGAAAGCTTTTCGGTCATTGCTGTTCCTCGCGGTTGTCTTTGCGGAAGGGGCCATAGGCGGTGAGGATTTCGATCTCGTCATCGACGGCGGCGCGTTCGGCCTGCAGGTAACGCTCGACCGCCTCGGCAAAGCCGCGATCCCCGATCCAGTGCAGCGAATGGGTGGGCACCGGCAGGTAACCGCGCGCCAGCTTGTGTTCGCCCTGCGCGCCAGCCTCGACCGTTTTCAGGCCCATCTCGATCGCCAGATCGATGGCCTGATAATAACATAGCTCAAAATGCAGGCAGGGGTGATCTTCGACACAGCCCCAATAGCGGCCATAAAGCGCCTCGCGCCCGATGAAGTTCAGCGCGCCCGCCACATAGCGCCCGTCGCGTTCGGCCAGCACCAGCGCCATGTCGTCGCGCAGGGTTTCCTGCGCGTGGTCAAAGAACTTGCGCGTGAGGTAAGGCGTGCCCCATTTCCGCGCGCCGGTATCCTGGTAAAAGACCCAGAACGCCTCCCAATGTTCGGGCCGGATGTCATCGCCGGTCAGCATGTGGATGGTGCCGCCGAAATCCTGCGCGCGGGCGCGTTCCTTGCGGATATTCTTGCGCTTACGCGAGCTGAGCGAGGCGAGGAACGTGTCGAAATCGGGATAGGCGTTGTTGACCCAGTGAAACTGCTGCGTGGTGCGTCGCATCAGGCCCATTTCGGCGCCGGCAATCGCCTCGGCCTCGGTGCAGAAGGTGGCGTGCAGCGATGACAGCTGGTTTTCCGAGGCGATTTGCACCGCACCCTGGATCAGTGCCGACATGCCGATTGCCTCATAGCCCGGGCGGGTCAGGAAACGCCGGCCGGTGGCGGGGGTAAAGGGCACGGCGATCTGCAGTTTCGGGTAATAGCGCCCGCCGGCGCGTTCATAGGCATGCGCCCAGTTGTGATCAAAGATGTATTCGCCCTGGCTGTGTGATTTGCCGTAAAGCGGCGCCACGGCGATGGGGCAGCCTTCCTTTTCCGCCACCAGATAGCGCGGATCCCAGCCGGTGCCGGTGCCAACCGAGCGGGATTTCTCCAACGCGTGCAGGAACCTGTGGGTGGTAAAGGGATCATTGGGGCGCCCGCCATCGGCGACCTCCGGGCAGGCGCAGGCATCCCAGTCCTGCGGCGCGATCTGGTCGAGCGACGACAGGACGGTGATGGCGATGGTCTGGCCCGGGCTCTGGTCGGTCATCTGCGCCTCCGTAACCCAGTGATATCTGTGGCCGGGACGGCGAGGTTCAAGCGGTGTAACCTTCGAAGGTGATGTTGTCGGCGATCTGGCGCGCCTTGGCCTCGGCCGCGGGCGAGCGGACGGTGTAGCAGAGGATCGGCAATCCGCTGGCTTTCAGCTCGGCCACGCGGGGCATATCCAGCGATCTGACATCATGGCTGATGAAGCTGGCGGTGGTGCTCTCAAGGTCCGGGATCGTGCGCAGGCGGCGACGGACCTTGGTGGGCAGGATGGGCCAATCCTTGAGGGCAAAGTATGAGGTGGCCATCCCTTGCGGGATGTCGGGGGCCAGCCGCGCCAGCTCGACCACCTGATGCGGGTTGAAGGACATCAGTGCGACGTCACCCTGGTAGCCCTTTAGGGCGGCGACGGTCGCCGCCTCGAGCGTGCCCACATTCGGCCCCATCGCGCCGTCCTGATCCTTGAGCTCAATCAGCAGCGGCACGGCGCCGTCGACAATCTCCAGCACCTCGCGCAGCGTCGGGATGCCCTCGTCGCCACCGATCAGTTGCAGGCTGGTCAGTTCGAAAGCGTCGCGCAGGCGCACGGGGCCGTTCTTGCCGGTAAGGCGGCCGAGGCCGTAATCGTGAAACACCATCGCCTCGCCATCAGCGGATTGCTGCAGGTCGATCTCGATCCCATAGCCGGCGGCCACGGCGGCGCGGATCGCGGCGCGCGAGTTTTCCGGGACGCCCGGCCCGTGCAGGGCACGGTGTGCAATCGGGCGGTCCAGCAGGCTGGGGGGCAGTGGTGGCATCAGGCGATTTCGAAAATGCCTTCGATTTCAACGGCGACGTTGAACGGCAGCGAGGCGGCAGACACCGCCGAGCGGGCATGCCGGCCAACATCGCCCAGCACCTCGACCATGGTGTCAGAGGCGCCGTTGATCACCTTGGGCTGGTCGGTGAAATCGGCGGTGGAGTTGACGAAGCCCACGAGCTTGACCACGCGTTTCAGCCGCGTCAGATCGCCATCACAGGCCGCGCGGACCTGCGCCAAGAGGCTCAGCGCGCAGCTTTGCGCGGCCTTGGCGCCGTCTTCGACCGACACGTCGGCGCCCAGCTTGCCGGTGATGAACCCCTCGGGCCCTTGCGAGATCTGGCCCGAGACGTAAAGCGTGTTGCCGGTCAGAACGTAGGGCACGTAATTGGCGGCGGGCGCGGGGGCGTCGGGCAGGGTCAGGCCCAGTTCGGCCAGGCGGGTTTCGATTGCGTTGGACATGGAATCCTCCCTCGTTTCGCGCGCAGGCTACGGGCATTGCGGCGGGATGCAAGGGGCTTTGCGCGCCTTGCCTGCACGGGCCGCAAAGGCAGCGTCAGCTTTCGCGGAACGCCTTGGCGAAATAGTCGGTGAAGGGTTTGACCAGATAGGCCAGCGGGGTGCGATCCTCGGTCCGGATGAACGTTTCCACCGGCATGCCGGGGATCAGCGTGGCGCCGGTGGGCAGGCGGTCAATCTCGCCCTCGCTAAGGACAATCTCGGCCCGGTAATAGCGGATCCGGCTGGTTTCATCCTCAAACGCGTCGGCGGAGATTTGCACGACAGACCCGAACAGTTCGGGTGTCTGGCGCTGATCCAGCGAGGAGAACCTTAGCGACACCTCCTGGTTCACAAAAAGCTGGTCGATATGGATCGGTTCGACCTGCGCGGCGATCACCAGTGGGCGGTCCTGCGGGACAAGGAACATCACCGGGTCCGCCGGGCGGATCACCGAACGGGGGGTATAGACGGCAAGGCCGTAGACCACACCCGAGACGGGGGCGGTAATCTCCATCCGGCTGAGCCGTTCGCGGAGCGCGCGGCTTTGTTCCGCGAGTTCGCGTTCGCGAGATTGCAGGTCGCGCAGGGTGGTGATCGCCTCTTCGCGGCGCTGGGTGTCGAGTTTCAGAACCTCGATATCAATCTCGGTGATGCGCCCCTCGGCCTGGGCCTTTTGCGCGGTCAGCTCGCCGACATCGCCCGCCAACCGCGCCTTTTCGCGCTGCAAGGACAGCACGCGGCTGGCCTGGGCGAGGCCGCGGTCCAGAAGGCTTTGCTGGTCGGTCAGTTCCTGGTCGATGAGGTCCAGCATTTCGGTCAGCGCTTCCTGCTGCGCGTCGATGCCGCGCACCTGATCGGCGATCTGGTCGCGGCGTTTGCCGAGTTGTTCAATCTCGCGCGCCACCGAATCGCGGCGGGCGAAAAAGAGGTTGCGCTGGCCCTCGATCAGCTCGGCCACTTCTGCGTCAGCCTTGGCGCGGTCCAGCAGGTCGGGCGGAAAGTCCAGGGTTTCCTTGCCGTCACGTTCGGCCTGCAGGCGGACCCGGCGGGCGATCAATTCATTTAGCTGGCTATCGGTGATGGTGAGGTCCGAGCTGAGCAGCGTGGGATCCAGCCGGATCAGCACGTCACCCGCGGCGACGGTATCGCCCTCATCCACCGCAATCTCGGCCACCACGCCGCCATCGGGGTGCTGGACGATCTGGCGGTTCTGGTCGACCTCGATCTGGCCGCTGGCGATGATCGCGCCAGAGATTTCGGTGGTCGCCGCCCAGGTGCCGAAACCACCGACCAACACGGCGACGGCGATCAGGCCGACCGTCATCGGCAGACGCAGGGAGAACTCTTTGGGTGCGTCGCTCATCTTACGCCTCCGGCGGTGGAGCTTTGCTGGATTTGCTGGTGGTTCTGCACGACGGCTTTCAGCACCTCATCCTTGGGGCCAAACGCCTTGCGTGAGCCGTGGTCCAGCATCAAGAGCAGGTCACATTCCTTGATGGCGGCGGGGCGGTGGGCCATGATCAGCACCGATTTGCCCTGCTGTTTAAAGCCGCGGATGGCGCGGTTCACCGCTTCGGAGCCTTCGTTGTCGAGGTTTGAGTTCGGCTCATCCAGCACCAGCAGCACCGGGTCGCCATACATCGCGCGGGCGAGGCCAATGCGCTGCATCTGGCCGCCCGACAGGCGCCCGCCGCCAGCGGTGACGCGGGTGTCATAGCCGTTGGGCAGCTTGAGGATCATCTCATGCGCGTCGGCTTTCTTGGCGGCGGCAACTACCGCTTCGTCATCGGGCGCCATCGACAGGCGGGCAATGTTTTCAGCGATGGTGCCGTCAAAGAGGCTGACGCGTTGCGGCAGGTAGCCCACATGTTCGCCCAGCACGTCCGGCCCGTATTGGTCGAGCGCGGCGCCATCGAGACGGATCTTGCCCCCCGCGGGGCGCCAGACGCCGGTCAAGGCACGGGCGAGCGTGGATTTGCCCGAGCCCGAGGGGCCGATCACGCCGCAGGCCTGCCCGGGGGCGAGGTTGAACGACACCAGCCGCAGCGAGGCCTGCTGTTCGCCTGGCGGCACGACGGTCAGCTGCTGCACGTCCAGCTGCGCCTTGGGCGCCGGCAGCGAGGTGCGCGGCGGTTCCGGGGGTGTTTCGGCCAGCAGCTGCCCAAGATCCTGCCAGCCTTTGCGCGCGCGCTGCACCAGCGGCCACTGGCCGATTGCCAGTTCAACCGGCGCCAGCGCGCGGCCCATCAGGATCGACCCGGCGATCATCGCGCCCGGCGTCAATTCCCCCTGCAGCACCAGATAGGCGCCCAGTCCCAGCATCGCCGATTGCAAGAGCAGCCGGAAGGTCTTGGTCGTGGTCGTGAAGGTGCCGGTGAGGTCGGCGCTGGTGATCTGACCGCTCAGCGATTGTCCCCGCGCCATCATCCAGCGCCGAAAGGCCGAGCTGCGCATGCCGAGGGCCTGCACCATCTCGGCCTCATTGCGAATCTGGTCGGCGGTGTGTTCGGCGGCCATCATCGCCGAGGCGGATTTCATGGTCGGATCGCGGGTGACGATCTGGTTGATCACCGTCACAACGATCAGCACCAGCCCGCCGGCGAGCGCCAGAAACCCCAGATATGGGTGGAAGATGAAAATCGCGAAGATAAAGACCGGCGTCCAGGGAATGTCGAAAAACGCCATCAGCACCGGTGAGGACATCAGCCGCTGTATCGCTTCGAGATCGCGCAACCCGGTTTGCGCCAGTTGATCGTTGCGCAAGGCCGCCCGGCGCATCACCGCGTCGAAGACCCGCAGGTCGAGCGCGGATTGGAATCGCGCCGCCACCCGCCCCATCACCCGGCCGCGCACGTAATCCAGAATGCCCATCATGCCGTAGAGAAAGAGCACCAGCACCGACAGCGCGATCAGCGTCGCCTCGGACCGCGAGCCCAGAACCCGGTCATAGACCTGCAGCATATACATCGGCCCGGTCAGCATCAGCAGGTTCACAAAAAAGCTGAAGATGCCGACAAACCAGAAATACGGCCGGTTCTGGCGCCGTGCGGCGCGCAGTTCATCCGGGCCGGGGGTGTTGGAAATCGTTGTCATAAGCGGGCTTTCGCCATGTGTTTTTGTCCTACGCTCGAAAACGTGACGTTTTCGGGGTATTATTCCCTGTCTCGATTGTGCCACATCATTGATGAAACAGGGTTTGCTCGTTGGGCAAGGTTTACAACCGAATTAGATAGGCTTTTAGGAAACATTGCAGTTTTCCGACAGAATTTGAAGAAAGAGCTGCTTGCATGTCGTCGATCCGTGCCTTTCTGGCCCTGATGATCCTCTTGCTGGCCGGGGCCTGTTCGGTTCCGGGCCCGGGTGAGGCGCCGGATGGCGTCTATGATCCCTATGAGTCGGCGAACCGGAATATCCACGACTTCAACCTGGGCCTTGACCGGGGTGGTGTGCGACAGGCCTCGGTGGCCTTGGCGGCTTTGCCTGAGGATGTGCAGACGGGGTTAGGCAATTTTGCCGACACGCTTGGCACGCCAAAAACCGTGGTCAACCAGATCCTGCAGGGGCGGCTGTGGCGGGCGACGAAGAACACGCTGCGCTTTGGGGTCAATGTGCTCTTTGGCTTTGGCGGGCTGGCGGATGTGGCTCGGGATGTCGGTCTGCCCGAGGATGAAAGCGACTTTGGCGAAACGCTGCATGTCTGGGGCGCGCCTGAGGGGGCGTATGTGGTTCTGCCGGTGCTGGGGCCGTCGACCGAACGGGATGCAGTGGGTGAGTTTGTCGATTTCTTCACCAACCCGCTGGATCGCGTGCTGACAACGCCGCAACGCAGGGTTGCAACGACGATACGGATCACCGATCGTTTTGCCAGCCGGGGACGGAATTCGGATGTTTTCGATTCGGTCTTGTATGAAAGCGCCGACAGCTATTCGCAGTTGCGGGTGATCTATCTGCAGAACCGGCGGTTCGAGCTGGGCTATGGTGACGAGGTGCCCGGGACTGAGATTGACCCGATGGCCTTGGATACGGAGGGGTTCTGATGGCAAACCTCATGTTTACACGCAGACATGCGCTGATCGGTACCGGGGCGCTTTTGGGCACGGCGATGCTGCCGCTGCCGGCGCGGGCACTGAGCGAAACCCAGGCGCGCAGCCTTGTCGACAAGCTGATTGGCGAGATCAATGCGGTCATCGCCTCGGGCAAGTCCGAGGCCGGCATGATCCGCGATTTTGAGCGGATCTTTCAGCGCTATGCCGATACGGCGGCGATTGCGGCCTATGCGTTGGGTGTCGATGGCAGGCGGGCCAGCCGGTCGCAGAAATCGGCGTTCTCCAAGGCGTTCAACGCCTATGTGGCGCGGAAATATGGCAAGCGTTTCCGGCAGTTCATTGGCGGGCGGCTGGAGGTGCAGCGCGTCAAACCGGTTCGCAACTTTGTCGAGGTATCGACCACCGCGTTCCTGCGTGGCCAGGCGCCGTTCGAGGTGGCGTTCCACGTGTCGGACCGGACCGGCAAGGATCTGTTCTTCAACATGTTCATCGAAGGCGTGAACATGCTGCTGACCGAACGGACCGAGGTGGGCGCGATGTTGGACCGGCGCCGCGGCGATATCGACGCTATGATCGAGGATCTCAAGCGTTCGGGCTGAGCGGGGTCAGTTCCCGCCGAGAATATCACGCAAGAGCCGCTGTAGAACTGTTTCCGCCACCCCTTCGATCACGTCACGCCGCGCGTCGCCGCGGTTTGGTTGCGGCGCGGGGGCCGGGGCGTCAAACCCGGCGGCAACAGGGGCTTGCATCGGCAAGGGACGCGGCGGCAGGCCCTCATGCACGCGGGTCATCACCTCGCGCCAGATATCGGCCGGCAGCCCGCCGCCAGTCACACCCTGCAGCGGTGTGTTGTCGTCATAGCCCATCCAGACACCGGCCACGTAATCGGCGGTAAAGCCGATGAACCAGGCATCCTTGGCCTCTTGCGAGGTGCCGGTTTTGCCGGCGGCCTCGCGGTCGGGGAGTTGCGCGCGCCGACCGGTGCCTTCGCTGACCACCTTTTCCATCATCCAGATCAGCTGGGCGGCGGCATCCGGCTGAATCACCCGCTCACCAATCCCGCGATCGTCCTGATTGACAATGCCGTAGGGCTTGACCGACGAGCCGCCATTGAGAATGCCGGCATAGGCGCCCGTCATCTCCAAGAGCGTCGCCTCGGACGCGCCGAGGGCGAGGGCCGGGGTGTCCTGCAGCTCACGCGCGATGCCGAAATCGCGGGCGACGCGCAGGACCAGATCGCGCCCAACGGATTCCGAGACCTTGACCGCGGGGATGTTGAGGCTGGTCTTCAGGGCATCGGTCAGGGTGACCGGTCCCTTGTAGTTGTTGGAGTAATTCTCGGGGCACCATTGGCCCGACCCCGCGATACTCATGCAGAAGGGTTCGTCAACCTCGATCTCAAGCGGGCTGCGGCCAAGCTCAAGCGCGGTGGCGTAAACAAAGGGTTTGAACGCCGATCCGGTCTGGCGCACGGCCTGGGTGGCGCGGTTGAAGACGCCGGAGGCATCGGTGTCGCGCCCGCCGACCATGGCCCGCACCTCGCCTTCCGCCGACATCACGACCACCGCCACCTCGGCCTTGGAGCCTTCGCGAACCTTTGTTTCAAAGATGTATTCAACCGCTTCCGCCGTGGCGCGCTGCATGCGCGCGTCGAGCGTTGTGTTGACCTTTTGGTCGCGCTGGGCCTGTTCGAGCGCGCGCAGGACACCGAGGTTCTGATCGGTGGTGTTTGCCCCGGCATCGGCCGCGTCGGTCTTGTCGTCTAGCTCCTGAAGGATCCAGTCGGCAAAATAGCCACCATCCGGGGCGACCTCTTTTTCCGACAGCACCGCGGGGTTCTGTTGGTAGAACGCGGTTTCGCCGTCCGACAGATAGCCCTGTTCGTTCATCAGCCGCAGCACCGTGGCAGCCCGGGCCTGAGAGCGTGCGAGGTTGGATGTGGGGGCCAATGTCGAGGGCGCGGTCAGCAGCCCGGCGATCATCGCGCCCTCGGCCGGGTTCAAGGCCGTGGCGGGTTTGTTGAAATAGCGCTGCGACGCGGCCTCGGCGCCATAAGCCGCGGCGCCCATATAGGCGCGGTTGAGATAGATGGTGAGGATGTCATCCTTGCTGTATTTCAGCTCCATCGCCAGCGCATAGACCGCTTCTTTCATCTTGCGCGCAAGTGATGAGCGGCGGCAATCGGCGAGATAGGCGCGTTCGCTGTCCCAGACATTGGGGTCATACTCGACGCCCAGGCAAATCAGCTTGGCAGTCTGCTGCGTGATGGTCGAGCCGCCATGCCCCGAAAGCGGCCCGCGCCCTTCGGAGAGGTTGATCCGCACCGCCCCTGCGATCCCGCGCGGGCTGACGCCCAGATGGCGGTAAAAACGTTTGTCCTCGGTGGCGATCACCGCGTTCTTCAGATGGGGTGAGACGTCTTCTGCATTGACCACGCCACCGAACTGATCACCGCGCCAGGCAAAAGCGGCGCCATCGCGGTCGAATATCGTGACCGACCCGCGGGCGCGGCCATCCTTCAACGTCTCAAGCTCGGGCAGCGTGGTGTAGGTGTAGAACACCGCACCCATCAGGATGATCAACGCCACCGACACCGCAGCCACGCTGGTGCGCCAGATCAGCCGCAGCACCCAGCCAATCAGCGCGGCAAGGAAAGCGACAATCGGATTGCGCGAGCGGCGCGGTTTGGCCTTGCGCGTCTTGGCCTTGGGTTTTGACTTTGCCTTTGCAGCCGGTTTGCGCGGGGTCCTGCGGTCCGCCACCAGCCGTCCGGGTTTTCGACGTGAATCACTCATGAAGTCTGCTCGGCATTATGCTCTTTGCCGGCGATATTACCCCGAAGCGCGGTGGTTGTAGACCGTTCGATCCGCGTTAACATGATTTTTGTTTTGCTCAATTTGTATGCAAATTCACCATTTAGCACAAATTTTAATCAAACGCCTAAGTCTTCCCCCAATCGACGCCCCCTAAAACCTTTCCATTCCAGCCCCCGCGACATCTTGCTGCGTGTGCACAACGCGGGGCCGCGCCTCGCCTGAAACGAAGGGGATCAAGGTGAAACTGATCATTGCAACGATCAAGCCGTTCAAGCTCGAAGAGGTGCGCGAAGCGCTGACCTCTATCGGGGTGCGCGGCATGATGGTGACGGAAATCAAGGGCTTTGGCTCGCAATCCGGACACACCGAGATTTATCGAGGCGCCGAATACGCGGTGAATTTTGTGCCGAAGATCAAGCTGGAAATCGTGGTGGCCGCCTCCATGGCCGACCAGGTGGTCGAGACGATCAAGACAACGGCGCAGACCGGCAAGATCGGCGACGGCAAGATTTTCGTGCTGGACGTCCAGCAGGCGGTGCGCGTGCGCACCGGCGAAACCGACGCAGACGCCCTCTGAGCGCAAGAAAACACAAGGGAAACGGAAATGAAACTTCTCAAGACACTTGCCCCGGCCGCTGCGTTGATCGCGCTGCCCAGCCTGGGCCTGGCGCAGGACGATGGCCCGGTTCCGGGCGTGAACGCATCGACCGACAGCGTCTTTATCTTCAACTCGCTGCTGTTTTTGATCGGTGGCTTCCTGGTGTTCTGGATGGCCGCAGGCTTTGCCATGCTTGAGGCCGGCCTAGTGCGGTCCAAGAACGTGACCATGCAGCTGACCAAGAACATCTCGCTGTTCTCACTGGCGGCGATCTTCTACTACCTGATCGGCTATAACCTGATGTACCCGCTGGGCACATGGATGATGGACGGCATCGTGTCGGGCGTCTGGGGCCCCGGCGTTCTTGAAGCTGTGGGTGTGACCGCGGATGCGGCCGATGACTACGGATACGCTTCCACCGGGTCTGACTTCTTCTTCCAGCTGATGTTCTGTGCGACCACTGCCTCGATCGTGTCGGGCACAGTGGCCGAGCGGATCAAGCTTTGGCCCTTCCTGATCTTCGTAATCGTGCTGACCGCCATCATCTATCCGCTGCAGGCCAGCTGGAAGTGGGGCGGCGGTTTCCTGGACGCCAATGGTTTCCTGGACTTTGCCGGTTCGACTGTCGTGCACTCGGTGGGTGGCTGGGCCGCTCTGGTTGGCGCGCTGATCCTTGGGCCGCGTATCGGCAAGTACAAGGATGGCAAGGTTGTGCCGATCCCGGGTTCCAACCTGGCTCTGGCCACGCTGGGCACGTTCATCCTGTGGCTGGGTTGGTTCGGTTTCAATGGCGGCTCGCAGCTGGCCATGGGTACCGTGGGTGACGTTGCCGACGTGTCGCGCATCTTTGCCAACACCAACACGGCGGCAGCCGGTGGTGCCATCGCAGCGCTGATCCTGACCCAGGTGCTCTACAAGAAGCCTGACCTCACCATGACCCTGAACGGCGCGCTGGCCGGCCTGGTGTCGATCACCGCCGAACCGCTGACCCCCAGCTTGGGTGCAGCCACCCTGATCGGTGCCGTCGGTGGTGTGATCGTGGTCTTCGCGGTGCCGTTCCTCGACAAGCTCAAGATCGACGACGTGGTTGGCGCCATCCCGGTGCACCTCTTCGCCGGTATCTGGGGCACCATCGCGGTGGTCCTGACCAACCCCGACGCGTCGCTGTTCACTCAGCTCTACGCCATCGTTGTGGTCGGTATCTTCGTGGTCGTGACCTCGGCAATCGTCTGGTACGTCCTCAAGATCACCATGGGGATCCGCGTCGGCGAGGAAGAAGAGATCAACGGGCTCGACATGGCCGAGCTGGGCATGGAGGCCTACCCGGAATTCTCCAAAGGCTGAGTTCTCCTTCCTAGTCAGCCTTTGACACACCTGACCCGGGCGTTCGCGCCCGGGTTTTTTCATGCGTTCTGGCCAGCGTTGGATGCTGCGCTACCTTTGCTTTATGCGCCTTGTCGTTTTCATCGCCGCCCTGCTTTGCGCCGCCCCGGTGGCCGCATTGGAATTGCGGCTGACCAATATGTATGACCTCAACCGCCCGGCGAGCCTGGATTACGACCCGGCCTTTTGCGGGCTCTGGATCGCCAATGAAGGGCCCGAGGTGATTCTGGTCACGCTTGATGGGCTGGAACTGCGGCGACTGGGCTCTGACCTCAGCCGGATCAAGGCAATTGCGCTGGAGGGCAATGACCTGCTGGTCGCCGACGGCTTTGGCAGTTTTCAGCGGATGACCAAGGATGGGCGGACGTTGGGAGAGCCGTTTCGCGTGTCCGACGGCTGGGCCGATACCGAAGGGATCGCGATCGACGCCGATGGCAGCCTGATCACGGTTGAGGATGATCCCGAACGGCTGAGCTGGTTCACCCCGGACGGCACGCTGATCCGCCGGATCGACACCATGACCCTCACGCCGCCCTTGTCCGAGGCACAAGGCATCGCGCGTGACCCGCGCACCGGGCATCTGCTGATCGTGGATGACTGGGAGGGCACCAACAGCCTTTATGAGTTCGATGCCGAGGGCGGCTTGCTGGCGACCGTGTCGCTTTATGAATACGGCACCGACCCCGAGGGGATCGCTATCCGGCCCGGATCGAACCAGCTCTTCATCGCTTTTGACGGCGGCGCGCGGATTGCCGCCTTCGACTATACGCCGACGCTGCCACCCGATGCCGAGCCGCTGCCGCCCGGCGCCGATTGCGCGATGTTCTGACCGCAGGCAGCGCTTTACCTGTGACGTTTTTCGGGCAAACTGCCTGCATAAAACAATCACAGGGAGAATATCATGCATTTCCGATCCTGGCTGGCCCTGCTTGCCTTGGGCGCCACCCCAGCCTTTGCACAACAAAGCGACGCCGACTGTGCCGCCTTGCGCGACGTGGTGATCGACGCCACCTCCGTCAGCTCAGCCCGTGTGATCGCGGCCAGCGAGACCTTGCCGGCCTATTGCGAAGTGCGGGCGACCGCGCGTCCGGCGATTTCCATCGAGGTGCGCCTGCCGATGGCGGGTTGGAACGGCAAGTATTACCAGGCGGGATGCGGCGGATTCTGCGGCGTGCTGGGCCGGGCTGACGCGGGCAGCAGCTGGATCAACGCGATGCGCCCGGGGTTGGAGCGCGGCTATGCCACCGCGACCTCGGACAGCGGCCACCACGCGTTGGGGGTGACCGACGCGGGCTGGGCCTATGCCAACCCGCATGGCGAACGCGACTGGGGCTATCGCTCGATTTCCGAAACCCACCGCGTGGCGCAGGCGATGATCGGCGCGTTTTACGGTGACGGCTCCAGCCAGGAGATCTTTCAGGGCTGTTCCACCGGCGGGCGTATGGCGCATATGGCGGCGCAGCGTTTCCCAGAGATGTTCGACGGCATCATCTCGGGCGCGCCGGCGATGAATTATACCGGGCTGGTGGCGACCAAGATGTCGTGGCTGGTGCAGGCCAATACCGATGCCGACGGCAACCAGATCCTGGGTCCGGACGAGGCGGCGACCATTGGCGCGGCAGTGCTCGCGCAATGTGATGCGGTGGACGGGGCCGAGGATGGCACCATCGCCGACCCGCGCGCCTGTGAGGTGAATTACGCCGATCTGGGCCTCAGCAACCAGCAGATCGACACGCTGATGAAATGGCGCGAAGGGCCGCGCAATGCCGCCGGAGACCAGCTCTATCCCGGCGGCATCCCCGAAGGGTCCGAGCCGTTCTGGTGGCTCTGGCTGACCGGCAATGCCGATGGTGCGGGCAAGGTGGCGACCGCCTTTGCCACCGATTTCGGCCGCTACATGGCGTTTGACATCGATCCCGGCCCGACATGGAGCCCGATGGATTTCGACTTTGAGGCCGATCCTGCGAAGATGTCGACCTCTTCGGGGTTCTACAATTCCGACAATCCCGATCTGAGCTCCTTCCGCGAAGCCGGGGGCAAGATGATCGTCTGGCACGGCTGGGCTGATGCGATCGTGACGCCCTACAAGACGGTGGATTGGTACGAAAAGGCCTCAGAGGCCGCGGGGGGCGAAGACGTGCTGAAGGAAAACGTCGCGCTCTTCATGGTGCCGGGGCTTGATCATTGCGGCATCCTGCCGGGACCGGGTGGTATCAACGCTGCTGCACTCGACCCGATGACGCCGTTGGAGGCCTGGCTGAACGACGGCACGGTGCCAAGCTCGATCCTCGCCGCGGAATAATCCGCCTTGCGGCCCGGCCTTGCAGAGGGCCGGGCCCACCCTTAGCGCGTCTGCACCCGTTCAAAACGCTGGCGCGCAATGGCCTCATTGGCTTCGGCCTTGCGGTCGTCGGACAAGGCCTGCTGGACATAGTTCAGATGCGCCTCGACCGCCGCCCGCGCGGCGGTGGCATCGCGGGCTTGCAGCGCCTCGTTGATTGCGCGGTGCTGATCCAGCAGCATGCTGCGGGTGGTGCGCTGTTTGAACATGATCTGGCGGTTGTAGAACACACCTTCGCGCAGCAACTGATACATCGACCGCATCATGTGCAGCATGATCACGTTGTGGCTGGCCTCGATGATGGCCATGTGGAACTGCGCATCAAGCTGCGCCTCTTCCTCGGAATTCCGTTTCGGGTGCGCGGCTTCCATCTTTTCGAACACGGTCTGTACAACGGCGAGGTCCGTGTCCGACGCCAGACGGGCCGCGCGCTCCGCCGCCAGCCCCTCCATGTCCCGGCGGAAGCTCAGGTAATCCAGTACGGCCTCGTCATGGCGCGCAAAGAGGTCTGTCAACGCCGGTGCAAAGGCCGATCCCAGGACATCTGCCACGTAAACTCCCGCGCCGGGCCGCGCCGTCAAAA
>JASJCC010000065.1 GCA_030066175.1 Paracoccaceae bacterium
ATCATGAGCTGGCTGATCAATTTCCAGGTGCTGAACCTGCGCCAGCCGATCGTCGCGCAGATCTGGGACGGGTTGAACCGTTTGCTTGAGCCGCTCTACGGCCGCATCCGCCGCATCCTGCCGCCGATGTCGGGGCTTGACCTTGCGCCGCTGGTGGCGCTGGTCGGGGTTTACGCTTTGCGCATCATCCTCGCCAACAATGCCGGGTTCTTCTACTCGTTCTGACGCCGTGCGGGATTTCGGGGGATAAGGCCGCGATGGGGCTTGATTCACCGAATCTTAGTATGTGATGGTCGGAATAAGAGCAGATTTAGTATAAATCCGGCAGGTTCCCCATGCCCCGTGACCGCGCCTTGGCAGATGCGCTGCTGCAGGACGTCTTTGGATTCGACGCGTTCCGCCCCGGCCAGCGCGAGATTGTCGATGCCGTGGCCGAAGGGCAGAACGTGCTTGCCATCATGCCCACTGGGGGCGGGAAATCCCTGTGTTTCCAATTGCCTGCGCTGATGCGCGATGGGGTGACGGTGGTCATTTCACCTTTGATTGCGCTGATGCGCGATCAGGTGCGCGGGCTGCGTGAGGCCGGGGTGGCCGCGGGTGCGCTGACCTCGGGCAACACCGAGGAAGAGACCAACGCGGTCTGGGACATGCTGCAATCGCGGGAATTGAAGCTGCTCTATCTTGCACCGGAACGGCTCGCCTCGACGGGTACACAGAGGATGCTGTCGCAGGCCGGGGTCAGCCTGATCGCGGTGGATGAGGCGCATTGCGTCAGCCAGTGGGGCCACGATTTCCGCCCCGATTACCTGCGGATCGGGGCTTTGCGCCGGGCCTTGGACGTGCCCTTGGCAGCGTTCACCGCCACGGCGGATGCGGAAACGCAGGAGGAAATCGTCACGCGCCTCTTTGACGGGGCGATGCCGCAGCGCTTTCTGCGCGGCTTTGACCGGCCCAACATTCATCTGGCGTTTCAGCCCAAGGACGGCCCGCGTCAGCAAATCCTGCGCTTTGCCGCGGCGCGCAAGGGCCAGTCGGGCATCGTCTATTGCGGCACGCGGGCCAAGACCGAAGGGCTGGCCGCCGCCCTGCGCGAGGATGGCCACGCCGCCTGCCACTATCACGGCGGGATGGAGGCCGAGGATCGTCGCCACGTGGAACGGCGTTTCGCGACCGAAGACGGGCTGATCGTGGTGGCCACCGTCGCCTTTGGCATGGGGGTCGACAAACCCGATATCCGCTGGGTCGCGCATGCCGATCTGCCCAAGAGCATTGAGGCTTATTACCAGGAGATTGGCCGCGCCGGGCGCGATGGCGCGCCGGCCGAAACCATGACGCTCTATGGCCCGGACGACATCCGTCTGCGTCGGTCGCAAATCGACGAAGGCCTCGCGCCGCCCGAACGCCGGGTGGCGGATCACGGCCGGCTAAACGCTTTGCTGGGTCTGGCCGAGGCGCTGGGCTGCCGGCGCCAGGTGCTGCTGGGCTATTTCGGCGAGGCAGCGAAGCCGTGCGGCAAATGCGATCTCTGTGACACGCCGCCGGACGTCTTTGACGGGACGGAGGCAGTGCGCAAGGCGCTGTCGGCCGCACTTCGCACCGGGGAGAGCTTTGGTGCCGGGCATCTCATTGACATCCTGCTTGGCAACATGACGGACAAGGTCGGTCAGCGCGGCCATGACAGCCTGCCCACTTTTGGCGTCGGAAAGGACCTGTCGAAAGGCCAGTGGCGGGCGGTGTTCCGGCAGATGATGGGGCACGACCTGATGCGCCCGGATGCCGAGCGCCACGGCGCCTTGGTGATGACCGAGGCCGCCCGCCCAATCCTGCGGGGTGAAGCAACGATCCAGCTGCGCCGCGACGCCGTGGTGCGCGCCTCCGAGCGGCGCCCGGCGGTCAAGATGCTGGTCAGCGAAGAGGATGCGCCTTTGCTCTCGGCCCTGAAGGCCAAGCGTCGGGCGTTGGCCGAAGCCGCCCGCGCCCCGGCCTATGTCATCTTTCCTGACCGCACGCTGATAGAAATGGCGGAGAAGCGCCCCGAAAGCCTTGATGACATGGCGCGGATCAACGGCGTGGGGGCCAAGAAACTCGAACGCTATGGCGCGGCGTTTCTTGAGGTGATCACCGGGGCGACGGAAGAGATGCATCCGACGCGCCGCAAGCTTGCCGGGCGCGCGGCGGGGTCGCTTTATGACGCGCTGATGCAGGCGCAGGCTGATCTTTTGCGCGGGCCCCACGGCACCGACAAACCGATGAGCTGTTCGGCCACGCTTTTGGCCAAGGTGGCGCAGACGCGTCCGTCCGATCCGGATGCGATGGCGCGGGTGCTAGGGGATCGCCGGGCCGAACGCTTTGGCGCGGCGTTTCTGGATTTGGTCACGCAGGCCGATGACTAGGCGGCGGCTGGACGTCCGCCGCGGCGCGCACTAAATCCCGCGAAACGACAGGTAAGGAGAGCAGGCATGCTGGTTGTGATCTCGCCGGCCAAACGGCTGGACTGGAGCGAACGCGACGTGACGATGACCGCGCCGGAATTCGAGGCCGACGCTCAGCGTCTGGCCAAGACCGCGCGCAACCTGCCTTTGCGTGACCTCAAGGGGTTGATGGATCTCAGCGACGATCTGGCCCGGCTGAACCGCGACCGGTTTCGGGAGTTTTCCGATACGCCCGCGGCGGAAACGCTGCGCCCAGCCGCGCTGGCATTTGCTGGCGACACCTATCTGGGGCTCGAGGCTGCGTCGCTTGACCCAGATGAGCTGACCTGGGCGCAGGATCACCTGCGCATCCTATCGGGGCTTTACGGGCTTTTGCGCCCGCTCGACGGCATTCAGCCTTACCGGCTGGAAATGGGTTCGCGCCTGAAGACCCGGCGGGGGGTTTCACTCTATGACTATTGGCGCGATCAGATCTCCAAGGCGCTGCACGCGCAGGCGCAGACGCTGGAAACCGACGTGCTGGTGAATTGCGCGAGCCAGGAGTATTTCGGCGCAGTGCCGTTGAAACCGCTGAAGCTGCGGGTGATCACGCCGCAATTCATGGAAGACAAGAATGGCACCCCCAAGATCGTCAGCTTCTTTGCCAAGCGCGCCCGCGGTGCGATGGCGCGGTTCATCGTGCAGAACCGGTTGACGGACCCAGAGGCGCTGACAGGGTTTGACCTTGGCGGCTATGCCTATGACGCGGCGCTGTCATCGCCTGACAAGCCGGTCTTTGTCCGCCCCTACCCGGCCTGATCCAGCCGCACGGGGCTGTAGCGTTCCAAGAGTGCCACCAGTTCTGCCTTGCGCAACGGCTTGGTCAGGTAGTCATCGAGCCCGGCCTGAAGAATCCCGTCCTTGTCCCCGGCCATCGCGTGCGCGGTGACCGCGATGATCGGCACCTTGGGGCCGTCGCCTTCGATCTTGCGGATTTCCTGCGTTGCCTCTTTGCCGTCCATCTCGGGCATGGAGATGTCCATGAAGATCAGGTCGGGCCGCTTTTCGCGATAGGCCGCCACCGCCTCGAGCCCGTTATTGGCAAAGCGTAGGTCAAGCCCGAGCTTGCCGACCATCTTGCGGAACACCAGCTGGTTGGTCTTGTTGTCCTCGGCCACCAGCACGTCGAGCGCCCGCGTCTGTGCGGGGGCTTCGGCGGCGCGCGGGGTGCTGGGGGCGGTCGCCGCCTCTGCCGCCGGCCACGCCGCGGCGCCGCGTTCGGGGGGCGCCTCTGCCGACGTGGACCGGGGTTCGATCTTTTCCAAGGCCGCAAACAAGGTACGTCGCTGGGCGGGTTTTTGCAGCACCGACTGGATCGTGTCCGCTCGCTGCATATCGCGCGGGGCGTTGCCGTCGGTCAACAGGATCACCGGCACATCGTGGCCGAGCGCTTGCAGCTGCGCGGCCAGTTCGGCGCCGGTCATGTCCGGCAGATCCTGCTCGACCACCAAGAGGTCTGGCGGATCGACCATCAGGTCGAGCGCCTCATCCGCGGTCTTGCAAAAGGCGGTTTCCAGCCCGACGATCTGCAGCTGCTTGGACAGGATCGTGCGGTTCACCCCGTGATCATCGACCACCAGCACCCGGCGCAGCCCGGCCGGCAGGGTTGCGGATTCGTAGACCACCGGTTCGTCGGCGGGCAGCACAACGCGGAAGCCAAAATTCGACCCCTTGCCGAGCTCGGAATCGACCCAGACCTCGCCTCCCATCAGCTGGATCAAGCGGCGTGAGATCGCGAGGCCCAGGCCGGTGCCTTCGAACTTGCGGTTGCGTTCGTCCTCGACCTGGTTGAACTCACCAAAGACGTGGTCGATTTTGTCAGCCGGGATGCCGATCCCGGTGTCTTCGACGGTGACATGTACGGCGGTTTCGCCGCTGGCATCCGCCACCCCCACCACCCGGATCAGCACGTGGCCTTCGACGGTGAATTTGACGGCGTTGCCGACGAGGTTGGTCAGCACCTGCCGCAACCGCCCGGGATCGCCGATAAAGCGGGTTGGCAGGAACATGTCATAATCCACCAGCAGCGCGATGCCCTTGTCGCGCGCGGTGGGCTGCAACAGCATCACCACCTCGTGCACTGCGCGTTCCAGATCAAACGGTTCGGGGTGCAGTTGCAGCTTGTCAGCCTCGATCTTGGAGTAATCGAGGATGTCATTGATGATGACCAGCAGCGCTTCGCCTGAGCTGCGGATGGTCTCGGTATAAAGCCGCTGGTCGTCGTCCAGCCCGGTTTCCATCATCAGGTCGGCCATGCCCACAACGCCGTTCATCGGCGTGCGAATCTCATGGCTCATATTGGCGAGGAAGGCCGATTTGGCGCGGTTGGCGGCCTGGGCGCGTTCGATGGCCTTTTCCAGCGCGCGCTGATCCTCTTTCAGCTGGGTGATGTCGATCCGCAGACCGACGCGGCCGCCGTCACGGGTTTCGCGTTCATAGATCCGCACCCAGCGGCCATTCTCCAGCTCTTGTTCAAGCTCTTGCGTGGCCTGGCGATGGGCGTTCAGCCGCTCATCCAGCCATTCTTCTTCGCGCCCGACCGCGTCGATATACTGCCCATGTTCCAGCCCGTAGCGCAGGATTTCCTCAAAGAACGTGCCCGGCTGCATGGCCGGGGCGCTGGCGCTGTAGATGTCGCGATAGGGCTGGTTGCACATCAGCAGGCGGTCATCGGAATCGTAGATCACAAAGCCGTCGGGCAGCTCTTCCACCGCGGACCACATGCGCATCAGATCGGTGATGTCGACCGCCAGGGTCACGATCCCGCCATCGGGTGTGCGCCGGTCCTGCACCTTGATGAACTGCCCTGACCACATACGCAGCGTTTCGGGCGGCATGCTGGACTGGTTTCGGCGTTCCATCATGCGGGTGCGCCAGGCCGTCGGATCCTCGCCCTGCAGGTCGAGGATTCCCTCTTCCACCAGCATGTCGAGCATGTGGCCATAGCTGGCGCCGGGGCGGATGCTGTCGAGCCCGTCAAAGATCGACAGGAAGGCCGGGTTGGCAAGCTCAAGCTGGCCATCCGCGTTGAACATCGCAAAGCCGTCGCGAATCGTCTCAAGCGCGGTCCAAAGCTGGCCTTCGACCAGCTGGATCTTTTCGTTGGCCTGGCCCAGCTGCGTGATCACACGCTGGTTTTCATCCCGCACCTCGGCCACTTCGGCGCGGGTTTCGTTGATCTCATGGCTCAGTTGCAGGGCGTGCTGGTTGAGTTTCTTGTTGGCGGCAAAGAGCTCGGCCTGCTTGAGTTCAAGCATCCGTTCCGCCGCAAGGCGCGCCCGGCGTTCCTGAGCAAGACGTTCAGCGAGCGTCACGACAACCTCCATCCAGTCGGCGCAGAATTGCCCGGACAAGGTGAACATCAGCTTAAGGCGCGAATCCTTGCATGTGCTGGGCGGCGGGTGCACCATGGTGGCATTTGAATATGAGGAGCATTTGGATGCTGCGTTTTGCGCTTGCCCTGATGATGGGCGTCATGGCTGTTACCGCCGCCGCACAAGAGTCCGTTCCTGACCGTCGCCTGATTGTCACGCGCGATATGGATTTCTACGGCTCTGACCTGCAGGCCCTGTTTGATACCGACCGCGATGCCTGCGTGCGGCTGTGCCTGGCTGATCCGCAGTGCAAGGCGTTCACCTTCAACAGCCGCAACAACGCGTGTTTCCCGAAATCCGCTGTGGCCGAGGAAAAGCCTTATGACGGCGCGGTGTCGGCCCGGGTGGTGGAGGTGCCAGGCACCACGATCACACGTGCGCGGGCGCGGACCGACGATCTGGGGTTCCTGCGCAAAAGCGATTTCACCCGCGCCCGGCAAGAAGCCGAGGCGCTGGGCCTGCGCCATGGCGGCGGGCAGTGGACGCCTGAGGCGCTGCTCGACGCGGCTGAACAGGCGCGCGTCGAGGGCAAGCTGCGGGATGCGGTGCATTGGACGGGTGCGGCCCTGGCGCAGACCGACGATCCGGCGCTTTGGCTGCAATATGGTGACCTGTCCGCCCAGACCGCGCGCAGCCTGTCCTCGGGCAGCGACAAGCGCCGCTATCAGCGCCGGGCGCTCTTGTCGCCGATCAACGCCTATCTGCGCGCGGGCACCGATCCGCAGCGGATCACTGCGCTGGTCGATCTGGCGCGCGCCTTGGAGGTGGATGGCCGCGGGCGTGACATGATCCCAACCCTGCGTCTGGCCGAAAGCATCGGCCCGCGCGCCGATGTCACCGCGCTCTTGGATCAGGCGATCGGCAAATACGGGTTCCGCATCCGCGAACACACGGTCGAGGCCGACAGCGCCCGCCCGGCGATCTGCGCCGAGTTCACCGAAGATCTGGTGCGCGCTGGTCAGGATTATACGCCGTTTGTCCGCCTGCCAGATCCGCGCATGGCGATCCGCGCCGAGGGTCGGCGCATCTGCGTCACCGGTGTCGAGCATGGCGCGCGCTATGTGGTCACTTTCCGCGAGGGTCTGCCCGCTGCCAGTGGTGAAGAGCTGATCCGCGACGTGTCGATCACCGCCTATGTGCGCGACCGTTCCCCCAAGGTGGGCTTTCCGGGCCGAGCATATGTGCTGCCGAAAAGCGCTGATGCCGGGTTGCCCATTGAGACCGTTAATCTCTCCGAGGTCGATCTGGTGCTGCGCCGGGTGTCGGACCGCAACCTGATCCGGTCGATCCAGGATGACTTTTTCGGCCGGCCCGTTGCGGGCTGGCGCCAGCGCCAGTTCAGCGAGGATATCGCCGAAGAGGTCTGGCGCGGCACCGCCGAGGTGGAAAACCGCCTGAACGCCGATGTGCTGACCCGCCTGCCGATGGGCGAGGCGATTGCCGGGCAGCCGGCGGGGATCTACGCGCTGACCGCCAAGGTGCCGGGCAGCGATCCTTATGACGATGATGCCGGTACGCAGTGGTTTGTCCTGTCCGATATCGGCCTGACGACCCTTGCCGGCAGTGATGGGCTGACGGTGTTTGCCCGCGCTTTGGGCAGTGCCGCGCCGATGCAGGGGCTTGAGGTTACGTTGCTTTCCAGCGCGAACGGCGTGCTGGGCACCACGACAACCGATGCTGATGGCGTGGCGCGCTTTGCGGCGGGCCTGACGCGGGGCACGGGTGGGGCCGCACCCGCGCTGGTCACCGCGCGGCAGGGGGAGGACGACCTCGCCTTTCTGTCGCTCAGCGATCCGGCGTTTGACCTGTCGGATCGCGGCGTCGAAGGCCGCGCGCCTGCAGGGCCGATCGATGCCTTCCTGACCACCGACCGCGGCGCCTATCGCGCGGGCGAAGTGATTTACGCCACAACCCTGCTGCGCGACGCCGGGGTGGCGGCGGTCAAGGACGTGCCTTTGACCGCTGTACTCACGCGACCCGACGGGGTGGAATACTCCCGCCATGTCTCAACCAACGACACCGCCGGCGGGCATGTCTTTGACCTGCCTGTGGCGGCCTCCGCCCCGCGGGGGACCTGGCGGCTGGCGGTCTATGGCGACCCGGATGCCGAAGCCCTGGCCAGCCAAACCGTGCTGGTCGAAGATTTTGTGCCCGAGCGCATCGATTTTGACCTGACCCTGCCCGAAGGCCCGATCCAGCCGCTGTCACCGCCGCTCTTGCAGGTGGATGCGCGCTATCTCTTTGGTGCCCCGGGGGCGGATCTTCCGATTGAGGGGGAGGTACTCTTGTCGGCGTCCGACCGGCTGGAGGCCTTCCCCGGCTACCGCTTTGGCCGTCACGACAAGGCACCTCAGACGCGCTACGCAAGCTTCCCCGGCGATCTGCGCACCGATGCGGATGGTCGGGCCAGCCTACCGATCCCCTTGCCGTCCGCCGACGATGCCACGCGCCCGCAGACCGCCCGCGTTACCCTGCGTATAAGCGAAGGCTCGGGCCGCCCAGTCGAGCGCAGCATCAGCCGGTCGGTGGCGCCTGCGTCTCCGATGATCGGCATTCGGCCCTTGTTCGATGATACCTTGCCGGAGGGTTCAGAGGCCGGGTTCGACGTGATCGCCCTCGGCCCCGATCTGCAACCGACGCAGATGCCGGTGCGCTGGCAGATCAACCGCGTGAACACGCGCTATCAGTGGTACCGGCTTTACGGCAATTGGAATTGGGAGCCGGTGACCACCCGCACCACCGTCGCCAGCGGCACCGGCAACCTCGGCGCCGATCCGCTGCGTGTGACCGGCGATGTGGACTGGGGCCAGTATGAGCTGGTGGTGGAGCGGACCGACGGCACCTATGCCGCCGCGTCGGTGGGCTTTGATGCCGGCTGGTATGCACCCGCCGATGCCGCGCAGTCGCCCGATACGTTGGAGCTGTCGCTTGACCAGCCCAGCTATGCCCCCGGTGACACGGCGCAGCTGCGGATTGTGCCGCGGTACGCCGGGCAGGCGCTTGTGACGGTGCTGGCGGATCGCGTGATCTCGATGCAAGCCGTCAAAGTGTCTGAGGGTGAGAACCTGCTGAGCCTGCCGGTGACCGAAGAATGGGGTGCCGGGGTTTACGTCACAGCCCAGGTCCTGCGACCGATGGATGTCGCTGCCGGGCACAACCCGGCGCGGTCCTTGGGCCTGACCCATGCCGGTGTCGATCCCGGGGCAAGGCAGCTGACCGTCACCATCGACACCGCACCCGAGATCGCGCCACGTGGCCCGATGACCGCCGCGGTGCAGATCGACGGGCTGTCGGGTGGGCAGGGCTATGTCACACTTGCCGCCGTCGATCTTGGCATTCTGAACCTGACCGGATTCGAAAGCCCCGATCCGTCGGGCCACTATTTTGGCCAGCGTCGCCTCGGGGTGGAAATCCGCGATCTCTATGGCCGTTTGATCGATGGGATGAACGGCGCCATGGGCACGATCCGTTCGGGCGGCGATGGCGCGGCCGGGATGCGCATGCAAAGCCCGCCGCCGACCGAAAAGCTGGTGGCGTTCTTCAGTGGTCCGGTCACGGCAGATGCCACTGGCCGGGCCGAGGTGGCGTTCGACATGCCGGACTTCAACGGCACTGTGCGGCTGATGGCCGTGGCGTGGTCAGACAGCGCTGTTGGCCAGGCCGAGGCAGATGTCTTGGTCCGCGACCCGGTGGTGATCAGCGCGGCGGTGCCGCGCTTCCTCGCCCCCGGCGACACGTCCCGCCTGCAGATCGACCTAACCCATACGACAGGCCCGTCGGGTGACATGCAACTGGCGGTGAGCGCGGATGGTGTCACGCTGGCTTACTCCGCCCCCACGGTTGTGTCGCTGCGTGATCAGGAAACCGCGCGCCTGACCCTGCCGCTGAGCGCTGACGAGATCGGCGATCACGGTATCGAGATTGCCCTGACCACACCGGATGGACAGCGCCTGACCAAGTCGCTGACCTTGGGTGTGCGGGCCAATGATCCGGCCGTGGGCACCACCCGGCGTTTCTCGCTCGCCCCAGGCCAGACCTTTTCGCTGGATGACAACACCATCGCCGGGCTCCGCCCGGGTGGTGCGTCGGTGCTGATCTCCGCCGGCGCTTTGGCGCGGTTCGATGCGCCTGGTCTCTTGGCGGCGCTCGACCGTTATCCCTATGGCTGCACCGAGCAGGTGACCTCGCAAGCGCTGCCGCTCCTCTACATGAGCAGCGTGGCCGAGCCACTGGGTCTGGGCAATCCGCAGCGTATCGGGTTGCGCATCCGCCAGTCGATCACGCAGGTGTTGAACCGGCAGGCCTCAAACGGGGCCTTTGGCCTCTGGCGCGCGGATTCGGGGGATTTCTGGCTCGACGCCTATGTCAGCGATTTCCTGTCCCGCGCCCGCATCGCTGGTCACGCAGTGCCCGATCAGGCCTTTGCCAGCGCGATGGACAACCTGCGCAACCGCATCGCCTATGCGCCGGACTTTGACAAAGGCGGCGAAGACATCGCCTATGCGCTTCTGGTGCTGGCGCGCGAAGGCCAGGCGGCGATGGGTGATCTGCGCTATTACGCCGACGAAAAGTCCGGCGCCTTTGCCACGCCTTTGGCCCTGGCGCAGCTGGGGGCTGCTTTGGCCGCTTATGGTGACCAGAGACGCGCGGACCTGATGTTTGCCCAAGCCGCCGCGCGGCTGGCCGGCCCGTCCGAGAGCGAGGCTCAGCTCTGGCGCGCTGACTATGGCACGCATCTGCGGGACGCTGCGGGCATCCTGTCGCTGGCGGTTGAGGCGCGCAGTGACGCGGTGGATCGTGAGGCGCTGACAGCCCGCATCGCTGGCACCACGCGGCCCTTGTCCACCCAGGAACAGGCCTGGGCGCTGCTCGCCGCACATGCGATGGTGCAGGAGCCGGGGCTGTCGGGTCTGTCGGTCAACGGCACGCCGGTCGAAGGCCCATTCCTCCGCCGCTATGGCGGCGCGGATCTGAGCGTGACAACTGAGATCGCCAACACCTCCTCAGCGCCAACCAACCTGACTTTGACCAGTCTCGGGGTGCCAGACGGCCCAACCGAAGCCTCTGGCTATGGCTATTCCCTGACGCGGGAGTATTTCACGATGGAGGGTGATGCGGTCTCTGGCCCCGTGACGCAAGGCGCCCGCATGGTCGTTGTCCTGACCATCCGACCCGCCGAAGACACCGGCGCCCGGCTGATCATCGATGACCCGCTGCCCGCAGGCTACGAGATCGACAACCCCAGCCTGTTGCGCGCCGGCGATATCCGTGCGCTCGACTGGCTGGAGGTGGCCGAGGCGGAACATGCCGAGTTCCGCACCGACCGGTTCCTGGCGGCGGTGAACCAGCGCGATGCGGAAACGATCCGGCTGGCCTATATCGTGCGCGCCGTGTCGCCCGGCGCGTTCAACCATCCGGCGGCCCTGGTCGAAGACATGTACCGCCCGGAATACCGCGCCACCACGGCTTCATCCCGCGTGACCATCGCGCAATGAGCGGCGAGACCATCGCCACCGCGCATTGGCGTGCGCTGGACCGCGAAGGGGAGGATACCTGCCGCCTGTCGCGGCTCGACAATGGCTGGATGCTGGTTGGCCATGCCCGGTTTCGCGATGCGCAGGGCCGCGCCGCGCTGGATTATGTCATCCGCTGCGGCGCCGATTGGCTGACCCAAAGCGCCGACATCACCGGCAGCCATGCCGGGGCCGAGGTGGCCCTGCGCTTGGCGCGTAATGGGGCCGACTGGGTAATGAACGATACGCCTCAGCCGCAGGTCGCCGGGGCCGAGGATATCGACCTCAGATTTACCCCAGCCACCAACCTGATGCCGCTGCGTCGCCTGCCCGAGGTTGGCCGCCTGGTCACCCGCGCCGCGTGGTTGCGCCTGCCTGGGCCGAGGCTGGATGCGCTGACCCAAAGCTACACCCGCGAACGCGGCGGACTGGTCGGCTACGTGGCGGAGGAGACCGACTTCAGCACCCAGCTGAGCGTCGACGAGCATGGCTTTGTCACGCTCTACCCCGGTTTGTGGGAGCTTGATCATGGCGGGTAGAGCGCTTTTCGGCCTTGTGCTGCTGCTCTGGTCCGCCGCCTTCGCGCGCGACAGCCTGGATCGCTGGGTCGACGCCACAGACCTGCCGGTCCTGGTCCACGCCACCTCGGCCGAGGTGCGCGACCGCAATGGCCAGCTCTTGCGCGCCTACACGGTCGAAGATGGGCTCTGGCGCATGGCGGTGTCGCGCGACGCCGTCGATCCGCGGTTTTTCGAAATGCTGATCGCCTATGAGGATAAGCGGTTTTATCGCCATAACGGCGTTGATCCCCTGGCCGCCCTGCGCGCAGGAGGCCAAGCCCTGCGCCATGGCAAGATCGTCTCGGGCGCCTCGACCCTGACGATGCAGGTGGCCCGCCTGCTCGAAGATAGCGGTACCGGCGCCTGGTCGGGTAAACTGCGCCAGATGCGCCTGGCCCTGGCGCTGGAACGCCGGCTGAGCAAGGCGCAGATCCTCGACATCTACCTGCAACTGGCGCCTTATGGCGGCAATGTCGAAGGGCTGCGCGCGGCGTCATTGATCTGGCTCGGCAAAGAGCCTGCGCGCCTCACCCCGGCTGAGGCCGCCTTGCTGGTCGCCCTGCCACAAGCCCCGGAAAGCCGCCGCCCCGACCGCCACGCCACTGCGGCGCACACCGCCCGCGACCGGGTTCTGATGCGCATGGCCGAGGCCGGCGTGCTTAGCCTGGAGGAGGCCCGCGCCGCTCTGCACGACCCTGCCCCTGCCGGCCGCTATCCGATGCCACAACTGGCCCCCCACCTCGCCGATCGGGTGATCGCGGGCGGCCGCGGGCGGCACGACCTGACGCTGGACGCCAGCCTGCAAGAAACGCTCGAAGCGCTGGTCCAGACCCACATGGCCCGCCGCGATCCCCGCCTGTCGATGGCCGTGATCCTGGCCGATCACCAAAGCGGTGAAATCCTCGCCTCGGTCGGCTCACCGGACTACGCCGCCACCCGCGGGCAAGGCTTTGTCGACATGACCCAGGCCTTGCGCTCGCCAGGTTCGACGCTGAAACCGCTGGTCTACGGTCTGTCTTTTGACCGCGGTCTGGCGCATCCACAGACGCTGATCGCCGACACACCGGTGCAGTTTGGCCGCTACGCGCCGCAGAACTTCGACGGTCTCTTTCGCGGGGAACTACCGATCTCGCGTGCGCTGCAATTGTCGCTCAACATCCCCGTGGTGCGGCTGACCGAGGCCTTGGGCCCCGAGCACCTGATGACGACACTTGAAACCGCCGGGCTGACTCCAGTCCTGCCCTCGGGCCAGCCGGGGCTTGCACTCAGCCTCGGCGGTGTCGGTTTGACGCTAGAGCATATGGTCCAGCTCTACGCTGCTTTTGCCCGCGGCGGCGAAGCGCTGCCCCTGCGTTGGAACAAACGGCCAGTGGAGTCGCCAACGCGTATTCTCAGCCCGCGCGCCGCCTGGCAGATTGGGCATATCCTCGCCGGCATCGCGCCGCCACCTGCGGCGGGCACGCCCGGTCAGGTGGCCTACAAGACTGGCACCAGCTATGGCCACCGCGACGCCTGGGCGCTTGGATGGGACGGCAAACACGTGGCCGGCGTCTGGATCGGCCGCCCGGACGGCACCCCGGTGCCGGGCGCGTTTGGTGGCGATCTTGCAGCGCCGTTGCTCTTCGAGGTGCTGAGCCGCGCCCGCACCAAACCCGCACCGCTGCCACCACCCCCCGCTACAACCCTGCTCGTCAGCAACGCCCAACTGCCACAAAACCTACAACGTTTCGGCGGCGCGTTCGCCGCGCCAGATCTGCAGATGCTCTTCCCCCCCGACGGCGCACGGCTCGAAGCACTCGGCACCGGCATCCCGGTCAAACTCCGCGGCGGCACCCCACCTTACACCTTGCTTTCAAACGGTGCGGTCCTTGCCACCGGCCTGCGCGACGCGGAATTCCTCGCCCCGTCCCCAGGCGCCGGCTTCTCCACTCTGTCCATTATCGACGCCGAAGGCCAAGCCGATCGCACCCGCATCGAACTGCGCTGACCAATCCAATAGAAGCCGAACACCTGCCACAAGCGCCAACGGTCCCGGTCGCGCCGCAGGCGAGACCGGTGGCTTATACTGTACGCGCCGTAGGCGCGTTCCGCTGGATCAAACCGGTTCATACCCGCTCGATGGCGAGCGCGATGCCCTGCCCGCCACCGATGCACATGGTGATCAGCGCTTTCGATCCGCTAATCCGCTCCAGCTCATAAAGCGCCTTGACCACCAGGATCGCCCCCGTGGCCCCCACCGGGTGGCCCAGAGCAATCGCGCCGCCATTCGGGTTCACCTTTTTCGGGTCCAGCCCCAGCCCCTTGTTCACCGCCAGCGCCTGCGCGGCAAAAGCCTCGTTGCTCTCGATCACGTCAAACTCATCCGCGCTCAGCCCGGTCCGCGCCATCAGGTTCTCCACTGCCGGCACCGGGCCGATACCCATCACTTCGGGCCGCACACCGGCATGGGCATAACCGAGCACCCGCGCACGCGGCGTCAACCCGGCGCTTTCCGCTGCTCCGGCCCGGGCCATCACAATCGCCGCGGCCCCGTCGTTGATGCCGCTGGCGTTACCCGCCGTCACGCTGCCATCCTTCTGGAACACCGTCCGGAGACCCGCCAGCGCCTCGGGCGTTGTTGCCTTGGGATGCTCATCGGTGTCGAACGGCACCATCTCGCGCTTCACCCGCACCTCGACCGGGGTGATCTGCTCCTTGAACCGGCCTTCGGAAATGGCCGTCGCTGCACGGTTCTGGCTTTCCAGCGCAAAGCCATCCTGCGCCTCGCGGCTGATGTCATGCTCGGCCGCCACGTTTTCCGCCGTCACCCCCATATGCCCGGTGCCAAACGGGCAGTTCAGCGCGCCCAGCATCATGTCGAGCGTCCGGACATCGCCCATCTTGGCGCCCCAGCGCTGATCCGGCACGATGAACGGCCCGCGTGACATGTTCTCGGCCCCGCCCACCAGAGCAAAATCCGCATCCGCCAGCATCAGTGACTGCACACCCGACGCCACCGCCTGCGCACCCGAGCCACAAAGCCGGTTGACGTTCATCGCCGGTGTCGTGTCTGGCACGCCCGCCTTCATCGAGGCCACTCGCGACAGGTACATGTCCTTTGGCTCGGTGTTGATTACGTGGCCAAAGACCACATGGCCGATCTGTCCGCCCTCGACCCCGGCGCGCTCCAGCGCCGCCTTGGCCGCCGCTGCGCCCAGATCGATGGGCGCTGTGCCTGCCAGGCTGCCACCAAAGGTCCCAATCGCGGTGCGGGCCCCGCCGAGAATCACGATATCGTCGCTCATGTCCGTCTCTCCTTATGCTTTGCCGCGACTATGCGTGCGCCCGGTGCGGTTGTCAGCCCGCAACCGGCCAGCCGCGCTACTGCGCCGCGTCCGAGAATCTGGTAGGGTGTGTTTTTTAATTTGCGAAAGGACAGAAGATGAGCATTTCCCTGCAAGTCGCCTACCCGATCACCGACGATACCCAGTTCGACCATGACTATTACCTGGCGACGCACATGGCCCTGGTCGACGAACATATGGGGCCACATATCGACAAAACCCTCGTGACCAAGGGGCTCGCCGGTGGCCCGGATGTTCCGCCGCCCTTCTACGCTATCGCGAGCTTTGTCTTTGCCGATCAAGCCGCTTTGGACGCGGCCATGGCCGCGGCCGGGCCGGTGCTGGCGGATATTCCGAAATTTACCAACAGCCAGCCGCAGATGCTGATCGGGCAGGTGCTGGTCTAAGCCGCGCTTGACAGCCCGACCCCACAGCGCCACCGTTCCGCTATGACGGAGGACGCTGACGATATCCTGCAACGCCTGCCCGCCCGCCTGAAAGACGCGCGGCGCGCTCAGGGCCTGTCTTTGGACGCGGTGGCCAAGCTGTCGGGTGTGTCGCGCAGCATGGTCAGCCAGATCGAGCGCGGCGAAAGCTCCCCTACGATTGCCACGCTGTGGAACCTGACGCGTGCTTTGCAGGTGGATTTTGCGGGCCTTTTGGATGCACCAGCCGTTGCGACGCAGATTGAGGTGCTGCGCGCAGGGGACGTGCCCACCATCGACAATCGCGGGACCAAGTGCCGGTTGCGCATCCTGTCGCCCCCCGAAGAAGCCGGGCGGCATGAAGTTTACGACCTGCGCCTTGGCGCTGGTGGCTCCCTCGTCAGCCAGCCGCACGCCCGCGGCGCGCGCGAACACCTGACGGTGACCGAAGGCCGGATCGAGGTCAGCGCCGGCGACAGCACCGAGATCGGCGGCAATGGCGATACGTTGCGCTATGCCGCGGATCAGCCACACGCCTTGCGCGCCCTTGATGGGCCGGCGCGTGCGTTCCTGGTGGTGCAGGACGCATGACATAACGGAGAAAAATCCGTAAAACAGGAAATCCGTTATTTCGGATTTCTGTCCGTCATGCTATCGTTCCTGCACGTCACAGGAGGATTCGCATGACACCCGCCTTTCAGACACAGCTGGACGCCACACTGGCCGGGATCAAAGCCGACGGGCTGATGAAGCGTGAACGGCCGCTGACCTCTGCCCAGGGTGCGCAGATCACGGCTGCGGGGCGGGTTCTCCTCAACCTTTGCGCCAACAACTATCTGGGTCTCGCGGATCACCCGGCGTTGATCGCCGCGGCCAAGGCAGCGATGGATGACCATGGGTTTGGCATGGCTTCGGTTCGGTTCATCTGCGGCACCCAGGATCTGCATTTGCAGCTAGAGGCGCGGCTTGCCCGGTTCCTAGGGATGGAAGATGCGATCCTCTTTGCCGCCTGCTTTGACGCTAACGCCGCGGTTTTCGAGCCGCTGCTTGGCTCCGAAGACGCCATTGTCAGCGACGCGCTGAATCACGCCTCGATCATCGATGGGATCCGGCTCTGCAAAGCGAAACGCTATCGTTATGCCAACGCGGATATGACTGACCTTGAGGCGCAGTTGCAGCAGGCCCGCGCCGATGGTGCGCGGCACATCATGATTGCCACGGATGGCGTGTTCAGCATGGACGGCACCCTGGCGCCGCTGCCGCAGATCAAGGCGCTGGCCGATCGTTATGAGGCGCTGACCATGGTGGATGATTGCCACGCCACCGGGTTCATGGGGCCCAAGGGGCAGGGCACACCGGCGCATTTTGATACCTCGGTCGACATCCTGACCGGGACTTTGGGCAAGGCTTTGGGCGGTGCCATCGGCGGCTACATCGCCGGGCCGCAGGCGGTGATCGATCTCTTGCGCCAGCGCGCGCGGCCCTACCTCTTTTCCAATGCGCTGCCGCCGGCCGTAGTCGCCGCTGGTTTGACGGCGATTGACCTGATCGAGGACGGCGACGCGCTGCGCCGGCAGCACTTTAACAATGCCCGCTTCTGGCGCGCCGGGCTGACCGAG
>JASJCC010000246.1 GCA_030066175.1 Paracoccaceae bacterium
CGCGTAGTGACCGGGATCGCCTTGCCAGGCTCGGCATAGCCCGTCACCTGCACCAACAGGCTTTCCCCCGGCGACAAGCCCTTGGCCCCGCGCAGATAGGCATTGCCGTCGGGCGTCTTCAGGAACATCCCACCGCTGCCCTTCATCACCCGGTCAGCCGTCGCGCGGTATATCGTGCCGGGCCGCGGATGATCGCTGTCGATCAGCAGATCCTCGATCCGCCCATCCACCATCAGCGCGGCCGCTTCGGCCCCGTTGAGATGATCCAGCGCTATGGTGCGTCCCTTCATGGCGCGGGTTTGTACAGCGGATACCCCGCCGCCGAAAGCAGATTGGCAGTTTCCGCCAGCGGCAAACCGACGACGGCGGTGAAACTGCCATTGATCCAAGGAATGAAGGCGCCGGCCATGCCCTGGATGCCATACCCACCCGCCTTGCCCTGCCAATCGCCTGAGGCAAGGTAGGCGTTCAGCTCTTCATTGCTGAGGTTTTTCATCTTGACCGCCGTCACCACGTCCCGCTCCCACAAGCGATCGCCGCGTCGCACCGCCACTGCGGTGATCACCCGGTGGCGCCGCCCCGAAAGCTGGGTCAGGAACGCTGCGGCCTCGCCCGCATCAGCGGGTTTGCCAAGGATGCGGCGGCCCAGCGCCACGGTGGTGTCAGCGCAGAGTACGATGTCATCATCGTCCGCCTTGACCGCCAAGGCCTTGTCCCGCGCCACCCGTTGGCAATAGGCGCGCGGCAATTCTCCGGGCAACGGGTCTTCGTCGATGTCAGGGGGGCGGATGTCATCGGCAACAACACCCAACGTCGCCAGCAGCTCGCGCCTGCGCGGGCTGCCGGATCCCAGGATCAGCTTCACTGAACCCCGGTTACTTGAAGCGATAGTTGATCCGACCCTTGGTCAGATCGTAAGGCGTCATTTCGACTTGCACCTTGTCGCCGGCCAGAACGCGGATGCGGTTCTTGCGCATCTTGCCTGCCGTATGTGCGATGATCTCATGGCCATTCTCAAGCTCGACCCGGAACGTCGCATTCGGCAGGAGTTCTTTCACGACACCGGGAAATTCGAGCGTATCTTCCTTGGCCATGGTCTCTCCTTGCTTTGCCACTCTGCTGCCTTGCAGAGCGCGCTACGATATGGGCCGGTTTACCCTGTTTTTCAAGCCTCTATATCAGCGCAGGGGGATTATCGCCGCCTTTTCGTCACGTCCCGATTGCTCATCCCAATGGCTGCGGTTCAGCACAATGCCATCGCGACGGACGGTGGCGATCTGGTCGAGATCGATATCGGCATGGGTCCAGCCAGGGGTGTTGAGCGTGCCTTCGGCAATCACGCCGGTGGCGGGGAAGCCGCGATCCGGCGGGCCAAAGACGCCACCCGCGCCGGTGTTTTCATCAACAGCTTCTGACCAGTCACAGGCGCCTGTGGTTGAAGACATCACCGCAACACATTGATTTTCCAACGCCCGCGCCATCGCGCCGATCCGCACCCGCCAGTAGCCGGACAAGGCTTCGGTGCAGGACGGCACCAGCAGCAGATCGGCGTCTTTCAAGGCGCGTCCCAGCAGGGGAAATTCCGCATCGTAGCAGATCAAAATCCCGATTTTGCAAAGACTTGTGTCAAAGAGCTGAAGTGCGCCGCCGGGGGCCACATGCCAAGTCTCCCGCTCAAACCGGGTCATGATCTGCTTGTCTTGAATGCCCACTCCACCCGTCGGCGTGAAGAGCCGCGCGCGGTTGACCGGGCGGGCTCCGAGTGCTGGGTCAAACACCGGGGCTGAAGCCGCCAGGATGTGCACGCCAAAACGGCTGGCGAGGTCGCTATGCAGCGCGTCCGCTTGCGGGATACGCTCGGACACAGCATGCAAAGACGCCTCCAGGTCCAGCGCAGTCGCACGGCCCGCCAAAGTCGCCAGCTCCATTGCGCCGTATTCCGGAAACACCAAAAGCTGCGCGCCTTTACCTGCTGCATCGCTCACCCAATTGGTGAGCTTTTCCATGTAAGCATCTATGCTTGTGAGGAAATCCATTGGATAGGCAGCCGTCGCAATCTTCATTCAACGCTCCAATTCACGGATCCAGAATTGCAAAACGTGATCACTTTCAGCCGCCTGATCCACGTCTTTCCAGGCGAAATGCGCCATAACACCCGGCATCGGCGCATAACCCCGTTTGCGCCAGAACGCATCCAAAGGCCGATACGCGGAGGGCCGCAACGGATGGTCGTCCGGCCGAACCACCGCACAGAAACTGCTGTAGCGCGCCCCCAATGCGCGGGCCTGCGCCTCACGCAGATCAAAGAAGCGATGCCCGATGCCCTGCCCGCGATACGCCGGCAACAACACCGATTCCGCGCAGTAAAACACCTGATCTCCGGCGATCCCGGCCTGCTGCAGCGGCGTTGCAAAATCATCTTCGTGATCCGTCAAAGGAACGCCCGTCGCCGCTCCGACCAGCTGATCGCCGTCAAACGCGCCGACCACAATGGCGCGCGGATTGTCACGGTAGCTGCGCAGGTAGCGGCGTTCATAGGCCACGTCACCATCATAGAGATACGGCCATTCGCGAAACACCGCGATCCGCAGGGCCGCCACATCCTCCAGCACGGCTTGCAAAGCGTCGCCGGTCAGCGCCTCGACCCGCATCAGGCCGCCTGCTGAAACCAACGCGCCAGCCCGGCGATGATCATTCTGCGCCCCACTTGCCCTTGAGCCGGTCATAGATCTGGTCGCGGGTCTGCCGGTAGGCGTTGAGCTTTTGTTCGCGCGTCTCACCAATCCCGGTGGGGTCGAGGATCGGCCAGTATTCGACCTTGAGGTGATAATACCGCGTCAAATCAAGCGCTTGCCGTTGCGAGGTTGGCGACAAGGCGACAATCAGATCAAAGCCCGACAGCGCCTCACCCATCTGCTCCAGCTCTTCGAACGATCGTGACCGATGGCGGCTGAGCTCGACATCGATCTCTTCGCAGACGGCGATGGCAAAGCCGTCGATCTCAAGGTCATTCTTGACCCCCACGGACTGCACATACACGTCGTGGCCGTAGAGCTTTTTCATGATCCCCTCGGCCATGGGAGAACGAACCGCGTTGTGATCGCAGCAGAACAGGATGGATTGAGGCAGCGGCAACGCCACGTCAGCCCCCGAAATGCAGCACGCAGATCAGCGTAAAGAGCCGCCGGGCGGTGTCTTCGTCCACCTCGGCCTTACCCTCCAGGCGTTCCTGCAGGATGCGCGCGCCTTCGTTGTGAATGCCACGGCGGGCCATGTCGATGGTCTCGATCTGGCTCGGCGGCAAGGTTTTGACCGCATCGAAATAGGATTTGCAGATCTGGAAGTAGTCTTTGACCACTTGCCTGAAGGGCGACAGCGAGAGGTGAAACTCCGCGGCTTTTTCGTGCTTTTCGGTGGTGACATCAAAGACCAGGCGTTTTTCACGGATCGAGAGGCCCACATTGTAGGGCCCAGGCGGCACCGGCCGGTCATCGCGCGGCGGCAAAACGAATGAGTTTTCTTCCATCAGGTCGAACATCGCCACGCGGCGTTCCTGTTCGATCTCGGGAGTGGGCGGCGGCAGGTTGGCGTCGTCCAGTTCGATATGGGCAATTCGGGTCATGGCAGCGCCTCTTGAACGTTGCCCCTGCTTAGCCCCACAGCTCAGCGCGGGCAATGCGGCCAAGGGCGCATGCGCGTCAGGCGAGACCCAAAAGCCGCAAGCGCGGGCGATGCCGGGCGCGCAGCATCCAGGTGGCAAAGGCAGAGACAATGGGAGTTTTCCAGCCGGCGTCGATGTCGATTATGTCGGTCAGCCTTGCGCCGCCATTGTGCGGGATGACCTCGATCCGGTGCGCCCAGTGGCATAGGCCGAGGCCAGCTTCGCGAGATTGGAGGTGCATTGCGGCTGCGTCACAGGTCTCGATGCGCAATTTGTAGGGCCGCCAGGGGAACAGACCAAACAGGCTGACGCGCAGGGCCAGATCATCCCCTTGTCGGATGTCCCCGGCAGGCAGGTCGGCAAAGGCGATCTTGCCGCGCATAACCGTTTGCAGGCTGTCGTAATTCGACACCAACGCCCAGACTTGCTGTGGCGGCACCGGATAGTCATGCACAACCGTAACGCGGCGCATGATCTACTGGTTGAGCTTGTTGAGCCGCGCCGTCACGCTGAGGCCATGCGCCTCGAGGCTTTCGGACCGCGCCAGCGTTTCGGCCGCCGGGCCAATGGCGCGCAGGGCTTCGGGGGTCATCTTGGCCAATGTGGTGCGTTTGAGAAAGTCGAGCACCGACAGGCCCGAGCTGAACCGTGCCGAACGCGCCGTGGGCAACACGTGGTTCGGCCCGCCGACATAATCGCCGATGGCTTCGGGTGTCCAATGGCCGAGAAAGATCGCCCCGGCATGGGTGATCATCTCCGACAAAGCGTCGGGATCGGCGACGCAAAGCTCAAGGTGTTCGGGCGCAATCCGGTCGGTCAGCTGCGCGGCCTCGGCCAGATCGCGGACGGTGATGATAGCGCCAAAGTCGCGCCAGCTGGCACCCGCGATGGCGCGGCGCTCAAGCGTTTCCAGCCGTTTTTCCACGGCTTTTGCGACGGCCTTGCCAAAACCTGCATCGGTGGTGATCAGGTTCGACTGCGCGCTTTCGTCATGTTCGGCCTGGCTCAGCAGGTCGAGCGCGATCCAGTCGGGGTCATTCTCGGCATCGGCGATCACCAGGATCTCGGACGGGCCGGCGATCATGTCGATGCCCACCTTGCCGAAGACCCGGCGCTTGGCTGCGGCGACAAAGGCGTTGCCGGGGCCGGTGATCTTGTCCACCGGCGCGATGGTATCGGTGCCATAGGCCAGGGCCGCCACTGCCTGCGCGCCGCCGATGCGATAGATTTCATCAACGCCGGACAGCCGAGCGGCCAACAGGACTAACGGGTTTATGACACCGTCCGGTGTCGGCACCGTGATGGCGAGGCGGCCAACCCCCGCGACCTTAGCCGGGATCGCGTTCATCAGGACCGAAGACGGATAGCTGGCAAGGCCCCCGGGCACGTAGAGGCCCGCCGCCGAGACCGGCGTCCAGCGCCAGCCCAAGGTGGCCCCGACATCGTCGGTCCATTGCGCATCCTGCGGCATCTGGCGTTCGTGATAGGC